>NZ_CP022297.1:2182542-2494334 GCF_017310015.1 Marinobacterium iners | reverse complement strand
GTCAAGCGCCTGGCTACCTGCCGCTTCGCACAGGGACGTAAGGGAGTGCACATGGTGATCAAGCCAGAATTGCTGTCCCCAATCGATCAAACGTTGTTGAGTGCTGCCGGCATCGTTCTGCTGGCAGGCGATGGCCAGTGCCTGAAAGGTGTTGCGCTCCGCCTGCTGGTGTGACCGGTGCAACTGCGCTGCCTGCGCTGCCTGCACTTCCTGGCTGGCAGCCTTGTCACGGTTACGCAGCTGGCGCAGCTGATGCCAACTGTAAAGCCAGCCCAGAGAGCTGATGATGCTCAGTAGCCCAAGACCTGCGACCAGCATCCGCGAAGGGCTGCTCGGGTTGGTAGCGTCTCGGGCTACGGGTGTGCTTGAGTCTGTAACGGGTGGCAAGGACACCATGTCGATCTCCAGCTGTCTGCCGGGCAGCGTCAGAATTTGCCCTCTGTCACTGAGTGTGTTCCACCAGTGAATATCGATGGCGGGCAGAACCAGTCCGCCTTCACCCAACGGCTCAATCAAGATCCTTTCCGTGCGAGTGCTCACCAGCCCCTGCGGGGTTGCCGTTTCCGTCAGGCTGACATCTTCAGTACGGGCAAATGCTGAGTCCAGCTCTGCAACAAACAGGGAGGGCAAGGCATCGGCGGGCAGGCCAAGTGCTGTCAGGCTGATCTCGCGGACAAAGCTTTCACCAGGTTGCAGGCTGTCAGGCAGAGGAGCCTGTTCCTCGAAGCTGAGCCGCTCTGCTGGCAGCCAGTAGCCACGCTGGCTGTGATGTGCCTGTGGCAGTACCTCTATCTCGAAACTTTCCACGGGGGCCAGTGCAATCGCATTTGGGGTAACATCGCTATCATCGTCAAGAACCAGCCGTGCTCCTCGCAGGGTGTGCAAGCCCTCGTTTGAAGGAAAAAGCGCAAAGGCCTGTTCGGTAATCTGCCAACTTTCGCCACCGCGATCGGTTTCGTAACTGCGCTTTTCCGTCAGTGGTATGACCAGCGCCTCGGGCAGTTGGGGAGGCTGGAACCGGGCTGATTCAGGCAGTGGTTCTGTATGAAATACCCGCGCGGTATACAGCAGCTGAGCATGGCTGTAGATCTGATCCTGACTCAGTAGGCTGTCCATAAACAGGTTGCCGCGGTTCCGTGTCGGAGCGAGGTTACCTGTTACCTCAACTTCCATGGGGGCACTCAGATCGCTACCCAGTCGCAGGGGCGGAATCCGGATTTTGCCCGTGGTGCGAGGACGCAATTGCAGTTCCCAGCGCGTTCGTACGGCACGGCTGGAGGAGGAGTGGCTGGAAATGATGACCTTGCGGCTGCTGAGTACACTGAAGTCTCCTTCAAGTGGAGTCAGATCAGGGCGTTGCTCCAGCTGATCCGTTGTTTCCAGTGTCAGGGTCAGTACATCGGCGGCCGTTAGAGAGTAGCGGTCGAGCGAGGCGCGCACCTCAGCCCAGGCTGGCAATGAACAGCTCAGCAGTAACAGCAATGCCAGCAATGAACGCATCCACAGCTCCATGATGGTGCAGAAGATAAATAATGATAATCCCTTGTTATTATCGATCATGATACAGACCAGATCAATATTATATATTGAGAGGATTATGGGGTTTTCTGTACGAGAATGGCTTATCTGGAAATTATGTGCTAATCACTAAGCGGTTTCTTAATCCTGAATCAGTGACTTCACCCGCTGTTGCAGCACCCAGCACTGAAGACGACCTCGCTCTTTAACACAGCTCGATCTTATCTAACGTGTACCGGGTTAATCTACGCCACTGCAGCATCGATCATGCTTCTCACCGCAGTATTTCGTCTCGATTCTGTCTGCAGGCCAAGGCATACCCTGCCATGCATGGCGCTCGGGCGTGTGGCTATTTTGAATGGCTGTAAATCCGACAGTCCGGATCAGGCCAGCCCGTAGACGCGACTGAATGCCCCGAAACCGGGACAATGTCGTCCGAAGCGCAGGTGGAGACGACGACCGCTGCTGACTAAGCGACAGGCCATATACATCAGTTCCTGAATCACGGTTTTCAGCCGCCGACGCTTGGCCGGATGACGCACCGGTGCATCCGGCCCCAATAGCGCGTTCTGTCCCATCCAACGCAGTATGTTGTAGCCCAGTACGGCAAAGGCTATGACCAGGTCGTTGGTATCGAACTTCCCTGACGGCAAACGTTCGAGATCCAGATCAGTCTTGAACTCACTGTGGAACTGTTCGCTGGTGGCGTGATCCTGGTAGAGCGCAATGACCTTGGCGTTATCTGCTGCGTCCGATGTGAGTGAAGTCGTCCAGCCCTCCAGGCTGACCTCCGGCTCCAAAAACAGCTGTCCTGAACTGTCACTCTGGCGCACCGTCACCTTGACGATCAGGCGGTCGTCCGTGCCATCCAGCGGTTCGCTTACCAGCGTTTCCATTTTGCCCGGTCGGGTATGGCACCAAAGTGCGCCGGCCGCATGAGCCTTGTCGACCCAGGCCAGTCCATCTTGTGAGCGGGGGTTCCACTTAATCAGGTAGTCTGCCCCGTGCGCACGGAAGTACCCCCGGTTCTCGGCGGCATCATGGGCGCTGTCAAGACGTACCAGTAGCGGTGCATCGGTCAGCTCTCGGACTCGAGGCAGCACCCGGTCGAGGGTGTGAATAAACTCTTTATTGGCATGTTGGTTACCCGGTCGCAGCTCACAGCCCAGACACCAGCCCTCCGTGCCCAGGTAGGCCGCGATGGGGGCATAACCGTCATGCCCCTTGTAGGTATAGGCCACGCCCTCTTTTTTACTGTTGCTGTTGTCCATGGGAAACACGTCCATATCCAGTGGCACGTGCCCGGTGGTGAGTGTGCCGATAGGCACCGAAGCGTTACACAGAAACTCGACGCTGGCCTCATCCAATAACGGGATCAGTGCGCGGGCATCTTCATCAAAGCGCTGACGCAGCCGGGCCGATGAAGGTGATTGCTTGATGCCCATGGCCGCTTTGAAGAAGGGATCATGGCGTGCGTGCTCGACCGCTTCGAAGTCGCTCTTGCCAAGGCAAATCAACCCCAGGTAGGTACGGATGAGGTCGATGTTGGCGATGCCATGGCGCTTGACGATGGAGCGCGAGGTCTTAGCCAGAGAGGTCATCCTGTTCACGCTGTGCCCAACCAGCGCCAGACCACCGTGGGGTGTGATAATCTCGGTTTTTGACTGTTCAAGCTTGAAGGTACGCATAGTCAGATATCACTGCCTGGGTGAATCGAGAATGGCGTCCATATTACCGCCGCAGGCCGCGTGGTTACAGTGTTGTAGAGGTGTGAGTGGGGTTGTAAGTCACGGAATCAGGTTAATATCATGGAAAATGCAGCGTGAATTTTAAACGACTGGAAACTTTTGTTTGGGTAGCCACTCTTGGCAGTTTTCGAAAGGCCGCTGAACGCCAGCATACCACTCAGCCTGCGATCTCCAGCCGTATTGCGATTCTTGAGGATGAGTTGGGTGTCAAACTGTTTGAGCGAGAAATGGGTCCGGGGCCTGTGGCTCTCACTGCAAAAGGTAAGGAATTGCTTCCGTATGCCGAAAAAATAATATATATGCAGGAACAGCTCAAAAAACGTGCAAATAATGTACAGGGGGTATCCGGTATATTGCGGCTGGGTGTTTCTGAAACAATTGTACACACATGGCTACCCGAGTTTCTTCGTCGCTTGAATAATGAGATGCCTCACCTCGAGGTGGAAATGACAGTCGATGTCACCAGTAATTTGCGTGCCGGTCTGCTCGACCGATCAATTGACCTTGCCTTTTTGATGGGACCGATTTCGGATCCCAGTATTGCCAACCTTTCACTGTGCAGTTTTCCGCTGGCCTGGATTGCCAGCCCAGCGCTCAAACTCCCGGATCGTTTGCTGTATATCGAAGAGCTGGCTCAGTGGCCCATTATCACTTATGCACGCAATACCAAGCCGTTTGCCGAGATCAGTCAACGCTTTCGCGCCATTGATGGTGCGCCAGTACGCTTCATGTCCTCCAGTTCGCTTGCTGCCTGCTATCGACTCACGGTTGACGGGGTTGGCATTTCAACCTTGCCCTACCGGATGATCACTGAAGAGCTTGAAAAGGGGATCATCACCCGCCTGCATGTAACCTGGACACCTTCAGAACTGACATTTACGGCATCCTACTCGGCGGTGCCCTACAGCCCGATTGCCGAACGGGCAGCGGAACTGGCGGTGGTGGTTTCAGAAGCCTATGCAGATGAAGCTATATAAATTTTTTTTATCATTAAATAGAAAAAACCATAATTAGACTTTTTTACCCTCTCGATTAGTCTTAGTAAAACACCGATTGTCCTTAACGAGAGGTCAGGCATGAACAGGCAGGCGGTTTCCAACTATAAGCAGGGTTTGCTGGAGACGGCGCATACACTGCGCCACAAGATTCGAGTCGGTGAGTTTACCGGCAGTACCAGTGGTTTCGCCCCGGGGCTGATTCAGGGCAATGTGGTGATTTTGCCGTCAGACTGGGCGCAGGACTTCCTCTACTTCTGCCAGCTCAACCCCGTTTCCTGCCCGCTGATTGCAGTGTCGCGACCCGGTGAGCCCCTGTTGCCAGAGCTGGGCAACGATATTGATATCCGTTGCGATGTGCCCGAGTACAACGTGTTCGTTGATGGGGAGCTGACGCATACGGCCATTGACATTGCTGACCTGTGGAATGAACAGATGGTGACCTTTATATTGGGCTGCTCCTTCTCCTTCGAAGAGGCGTTGCAGCGTGCAGGGCTGTCGGTGCGCAATATTGACCTCGGTCGCAATGTGTCCATGTATGAAACCAGCCTCCCAACATCACCCAGTACACGCTTTCACGGCAATACGGTTGTAACCATGAGGCCGTTTTCACCGGCCGATGCAATTCGTGCCATACAAGTGACAACCCGCCTGCCGAAGGCACATGGCGCCCCGATCCACATCGGGCGACCGGATCTGATCGGTATTGATGATCTGACATCGCCTCATTTCGGAGACAGCGTGCCGGTAGGAGAGGATGAAATTCCCGTTTTCTGGGCCTGTGGTGTGACGCCGCAGGTCGCTATCCGTAATGCAAGGCCACCGCTGTGCATTACACACGTCCCCGGCAAAATGCTGGTGACTGACAGGCTCAACGATGAGCTGGCCGTTCTCTAGGCTGAAACAATAACACGTGGAGATCCAATCATGTTGAAGAAGATTGCTGGTATTGTTGCCCTTGCAGGGGCCATGAGCACTGCGGTGCAGGCAGACACATGGCATATGCCAACCCCGTATGGCGATGCCAACCTGCCCACCAAAATAGCCTATGAATTTGCTGACGAGATTCGTGAAAAAAGCAGCGGTCAGATCGATATCAATGTGCATTCAGGTGCCTCGTTGATCAAGCATCCCGAAATCCCGCGTGCTGTCAGAACAGGGCAGGTACAGTTGGGTGAGGTGTTCATCGGTGTGATGGGTAATACCCACCCGGTTTTCAAGCACGACAATATCCCCTTCCTGGCCACCAACTTCGATGACTCCAAGAGACTTTGGGAAGCAGCCAAGCCCGAAATCGAAAAGCTGCTGGACAAAGAGGGTATGCAGTTGCTGTATACAGTCCCCTGGCCGGCACAGAGCCTGTATACCAAGTTTCCGGTTAACACACTGGAAGACCTGAAGGGAACTAAAATGCGTGCCTACAGCCCTTCAACCTCGCGTCTGGCAGACCTGATGAATACCTCACCGACAACGGTGCAGGTGCCTGAAATCCCACAGGCGTTCAGTACCGGGATCATCGATGCCATGATCACATCCCCCTCAACAGGTGCAAATGGCCAGGCGTGGGACTATCTAACCCATTACACCGATATCCGCGCCTGGATTCCCAAAAACATTGTGGTCGTGAACAAGCGTGCGTTCCGTCGCCTCGACAAGGACACTCAACAGATCATCCTGGCGGCTGCTGAAAATGCAGAGCGCAAGGGCTGGGAAGGCGTGCGAGCAACAGCCAAACAGGATACTGAAACCCTGGCCGCCAACGGCATCGTCGTCAGTGAACCCTCCGCTGAGTTGATGAGAGAGCTGGAAAAAATCGGTGCCATCATGATCAAGGAGTGGGAAGCCGAAGCGCCTGCTGAAGTGGGCAAGATTCTCAAGCAGTATCAGCAGTAAACGCGAAGGGCCCCCGAGCACTGCAGGGGGCCCAATGATGAGGCACTTTCCATGTCAGCATTAAAAGAAAACCTATATCTGACATCCGGTTACCTGTCTGGAGCCTGCATCGTTGCCATCATGGTGCTGATACTGGCGCAGATTGTCGGCCGATTTTTCGGATTCATTATTCCGTCGGCTGAAGACTTTGCGGGCTACGCGCTGGCGGCGTCCATCTTCTTTGGTCTTGCCTACACCTTTCGAGAAGGTGGCCATATCCGGGTTACGCTGGCCATTCAGCGCCTGCCGCGCCACTGGCGTCGGCTGCAGGAACTGAGCGTTCTGTTGTTTGGGCTTGTTCTGAGCGGTTTCATGACCTGGTACTGCTGGTTCATGGTGTGGGAGTCCTACGTCTTTGAAGAGATGACACACGGTTACATCGCCATGCCACTGTGGGCACCTCAGGTGCCGCTGGGAGTGGGCGCTTCAGCGCTGGCGCTGGCGGTGCTGGATGCATTGATTGCAGTGCTCAGGGGCGACCTTCCGGATTACATCGGCGCTGAAGATGAAATTAACCTGGAGGAAATCTGATGGAGCCGATGACGTTATCGATTGTCCTCGCGATCAGCATGTTATTGATGCTTGCGTTGGGTGTCTGGGTTTCGCTTGCGCTGGTAGGGGTGGCGGTTCTCGGGCTGATGCTGTCCGGCAATGAACAAATTGGCCTGCTCTTTGGTACTTCAAGTTGGGGTGCCAGTACGGCATGGTCATTGACTGCGTTGCCGATGTTCATTTGGATGGGGGAGGTGCTGTTCAGAACCCGCCTGTCATCTGATCTGTTCAAGGGGCTTGCCCCCTGGCTCGGCGGGTTGCCGGGCAAACTGCTGCACGTGAATGTACTCAGTTGTGGCATCTTTGCGGCCGTCTCCGGTTCATCGGCCGCCACAGCCGCCACCATCGGACGCATGACCCTGCCAGAGCTTAAGGCTCAGGGCTACAGCGACCGCATGGCAGTGGGTACACTGGCCGGATCGGGTACGCTTGGGCTTTTGATACCGCCGTCCATCATCCTGATAGTGTATGGCGTGGCTGCGGAAGTATCGATCGGACGACTGTTTATTGCCGGCGCATTGCCGGGCCTGCTGTTGGTTGTACTGTTTATGGGCTACACCATGGTCTGGGCCATGATGCACAAGGATGAACTGCCTGAGCATACCCGCGATCAGGTGTCCCTTGCCGCCAAGGTCGCGGCACTGCGAAAGCTGTTGCCGATCATGGGGTTGATCGGTTTTGTACTGGGCTCCATCTATGGTGGATTTACGACCCCGACAGAGGCTGCAGCTCTGGGCGTTTTTGGCGCACTGGTACTGGCGGCCGTGACAGGTTCGTTGAGTCTTGAAAGTTTCAAGCAGAGTCTGCTCGGTGCCGTCAAAAGCTCCTGCATGATCGGCCTGATTCTTGTAGGCGCACATTTTCTCACCCTGGCAATGGGATTCCTGGGTATTCCGCGTGCGCTGACCGAGTGGATCGGCACATTGGGGCTGACACCATTTGAACTGCTGATTTACCTGACCGTCCTGTTCGTAATTCTCGGCTGTTTCCTTGATGGCATTTCGGTTGTCGTGCTGACGGTTGCGGTTGTTCTGCCGATGGTGCAGCAGGCCGGCATTGATCTGCTCTGGTTTGGCATCTACATCGTCCTGGTGGTCGAGATGTCTCAGATAACTCCTCCTGTCGGATTCAACCTGTTCGTGATTCAGGCACTGACCGGCAAAAACATTCTCTATGTGGCCAAAGCGGCCCTGCCTTTCTTCCTGTTGATTCTGCTGGCGATCGTCTTGATCTACTGGTTCCCGGAGATTGTCACCTATCTGCCGACGACCATGACACAGCGCTAGTGTACGACGTTGCCCGTCTGGGGGAGTTACCCGGGCGGGCTTGATGGATATCCAAAACAGTTTTCGCAACTGCGACCTTATCGGTTGCAGGGACCTTTTACAGCTGGAGATCAGAGATGAAGCTCAATTGTGACATGGGTGAGAGTTTCGGCTCATGGAGCAAAGGCATGGATGCGGACGTGATGCCCTATATTGATATGGCGAATATTGCCTGTGGCTATCACGCATCAGACCCCCAGACGATGGACGCGACCGTAAGACTCGCTTGCGCGGCAGGGGTGATGGTGGGGGCCCATCCGGGGTATCCCGATCTGCTTGGATTCGGGCGTCGAGACATGGTGTTGACGGCCGACGAGCTGCGCTTGATGACGGTCTATCAATTGGCGGCGCTGGATGGCATCTGTCGAGTCAACGGGACTCGGATTCAGTACGTCAAACCTCATGGTGCCCTTTACAATCGTATGATGGTTGATCAGCAGACACTGGATGCATTGATGCAGGCCGTCGCAGACTACTCGATAGACTGCCCGCTGGTGGTGATGGCAACGCCGGAGGCTGATGATATTCGAAGGCGGGCTGGCCATTATGGGCTGGAAGTTTGGTTTGAGGCTTTCTCGGACCGGGCCTATGACGACCATGGTCGTCTTGCCAGTCGACACCTTCCCGGTGCCGTCCATACCACGACAGAAGCGATTGAGGCTCAGGTACTTCAGATCGTTGAGCAGGGAACCGTCACAACGTTGGGAGGGCATCGGATCCCGATCAAGGCCGATACCATTTGTATCCACGGCGACAGTGAACATGCGGTTGCAGCGGCGCGTCATATACGTGAGGTTGTGGGCTCATGATTCGGATGCAGGCTGTTAACGAGAACACCTGGATCATTTATCTGGGTGACGAAATCAGCGACGCGGTAGCGGCTCGCGTGGCGCAGTTGACACACAGCATTCGCGCGACTCTGGGGCCAGGTCTGATCGATATCATTCCGTCCTATACCAGTGTGCTGGTCAATTTTGACCTGCAACAGGCAGACCGATTCGCGATTGAGTCGCGATTGAATGCCGCGGTACGCCAGATGCAGAGTCTGGCCGCTCAGGAACTGGACGCCGATGAGATTGTGTTGCCGGTCTATTATGGCCCCGAAGCGGCGCTGGATATGGCACAGATCACCCGGGAGTGTCAGCTCAGCACGGATGAGGCGATCCGGTTGCACTCCGAACAGCGTTATCGTGTCTACACCATTGGCTTCAGCCCGGGCTTTGCCTATCTGGGCAATACCCCCGAAGCACTCCGGGTTGCACGAAAAGCCACACCGAGACTCAAGGTGCCCGCTGGCAGCCTGGGTATCGCGGATAACCAGACGGCCATCTATCCGACTCAAACACCCGGCGGGTGGCAGATCATCGGCCGAACGCCACTGGACATGATCGACTGGAGCCGTGACACCCTGACACGGGTAAAGGTTGGAGACTGGGTTCGCTTTGAGCCGATTGATCGCGACACGTTTCTGGAGATGGGAGGGCAGTTGGATGAGCTTTAAGGTGATTGATCCCGGTGCCATGGCGTTGATTCAGGATGGTGGTCGCAAGGGTTTTCAGCATTTGGGAGTGACCACCGGTGGTCCCATGGATGAGTACGCCTTTGACTGGGCCAACTGGTTGCTGGGCAATACGAGAGGAGCGGCTGCCCTGGAAATCACCTATGGATTGGTCGTGCTTGAAGCGCAGGCTGACGTGACCATCGCCCTGACCGGTGCAGACCTGGGGGCCACCCTGAACGGTAAACCGCTGTTGCCTTGGCGGGCCTGTCAGGTAAGCGCGGGGGATCGGCTGAGCTTTGCAACCCCGGTCAGCGGGTTGAGGGCCTACATAGCCATGCCCGGTGGCATTAAGGCCGAGCCTCGGCTTGGCAGTGTGGCAACGGTGGTCCGTGAAAAGGTCGGCGGCCTGGATGGGAGTGGTCAGTCGCTGAAAAAGGGAGACACTCTTCAGTCCACATCTCCTCACCCAAATGCCTTGCGTCACATGCCTGACTGGGCTGTACCGGATTATGGCGCGCCTCTGCTGTTGGGGGTAATACCGGGTTATCAGTTTGAGTGCTTCTCAACAGTGCAGCGCATGAAGTTTTTCAGCAGTGATTATATGGTTACGTCCAATATTGATCGAATGGGGTACCGGCTTAAAGGAGAGGCGGTCATCAGTGAACAGTCCGGCATTATTTCCGAGGGTATTGCTCTGGGAGCCATACAGATTCCTCAGGACGGCCAGCCGATTGTGTTGATGCGAGATCGGCAGACAATTGGTGGATATCCCAAAATCGGCTGCGTGTTTTCACTGGACCTGGCCAAACTCTCCCAGCGCAAGCCCGGTGACAGTGTTGCGTTTACATTGATGGATGTAGCAGACGCTGAAAACAGGCGGGTTTTATATGATCACCAGTTTAGGCTTTGATGTGGCTTGAATATCAACATGTGTATTGACTTAGATTGATCCGTTTTGAGCGTCTATTATGAAGAACATCAGTAGCTGATAAAGCGAAAAGCTCAGCTTGTTTGCGGAATAGAATAATTGAGGATCTATATGTCCCGGCAACGTGCAGACAGCAAAACCGAACTCATGCAGCAACTTAAAGCGACCATTCGGCAGCGGTTGCCCAAGGAGCGGGCAGCACCACTTGGAAGCTTCGTTGATCACTTCTTTGCCCATGCGGCAGATCAGGATCTTGGCAGCTGGCGCCTCGATGATCTTTATGGTGCCACACTGGCGATCTGGCACTTTCTGCAGCAGCGTTCTGCAAGTGAAGAGATCAAGGTCAGGGTGTTCAATCCTGACTTTGAACGGCATGGCTGGCAGTCGACCCACACCGTTATCGAGGTAATGCAGCCGGATATGCCCTTTATTGTTGACTCGCTGAGGATGGAACTGAACCGTCGAAACCTTACCATTCACGCGATCATCAATACGGTTTTCAGCATCCGCCGGGACAAGAAGAAAGGTGAGCTGCAGGAATTACAGCCGCGTAATGTGGCGTGCAAGGGCGGTGAACCCGAATCGCTGGTTGTCATTGAAGTGGATCGTCATACGGATCCGGCTCAGCTGGAAGAGCTGCGTAAGGGCTTGCTTGAGGTGCTGGGTGAAGTCAAGGCAGCGGTAACGGACTTTGATGCTATGCTGGCCAAGGCGCATGAGCTGCTTCAAGAATATCAAAAGATTCCCGAGGGACTGGAAGAAGAGGATGTTGTTGAAGCCCGCGACTTTATTTCCTGGCTGAAAAACCATTTCACCTTTCTAGGATACGATGAACTGACCCTGACCGGTGAAGGCAAAAGCCGCCAGCTGGAGCCAGTATGCGACAGCTGCCTGGGTCTGTTTAAACAGCAGGATGGCAGTTGCCATCCGGGTGTGCTGCCATCAGGTGATCGAGAGGATGGCGGGTTTACGCTGATTCCTGATCTGATGTCATTTACCAAGTCATCCCGGCGCTCACGCGTGCATCGGCCAGCCTACCCTGACTACATCAGCATCAAACGGTTTGATGCCGAGGGGCAGCTGGTAGGTGAGTCACGTTTTCTGGGACTTTATACGTCATCGGTCTATCTGCATGGCGCCACCGATATTCCTGTCGTCAGGCGCAAGATCAACGCAGTCATGGAACGCTCAGGCCTGCACAGGCAAGGGCATGACTGGAAAGAGCTGAAACAGATTCTCGAAATTCATCCGCGAGATGATTTGTTTCAGGCAAGTGTTGAAGAGCTGTTTGATACCGCCATGGGGATTTTGCAGATTCATGAGCGACGTCAGATCAGGCTGTTCCTGCGGCGTGATTATTATGGCCAGTTTTTCTCTGCGCTGGTGTATGCCCCGCGTGAGGTGTACAGCACCGATTTCAGGCAACGCGTGGAACGCATTCTTCAGCAACAGCTTGGCTGCGACCAGGCCGAGTTCACGACATACTTTTCCGAATCTGTATTGGCCCGTACCCAATTCATTCTGCGGACCAGCAACCATCAGGAAGTTACTCGAGAGTTTGATGTAGTCGATCTTGAGCGGCGTATCACTCAGGCGGCCAGCAGCTGGAACGAAGAGCTGTACGCGGCGCTGGTCGAAAGTCTGGGTGAAGAAAAGGGAATAAAAACCTACAACCATTTTTGCAGCGGTTTTTCGGCGGGCTACCGGGCGGACTTTTCACCGCGTGCGGCGGTGGTCGATATTCAGTATATCCGTCGATTGACCGAAGACGCGCCGATTGCACTGAGCTTTTATGAAGCGCTTGAGCGTGAGCCAGATGAATTGAACTTCAAGCTTTACCATTTTGGACAGGCGCTGCCGCTGTCAGATGTGCTGCCGGTACTGGAAAATCTGGGTCTCAGAGTTATCGATGAACACCCCTACCAGGTGGAAACAGACGGACGCTGTATCTGGATTCACGACTTCAATCTGCGCTACACCGGCAAGCAACAGGTTACGGCCGAAACTATGCAGAACCTGTTCGAAGATGCTTTCCTGAATATCTGGAACGGCAATACCGGTAATGACGACTTCAACAAGCTGGTGCTTGGGGCGCAGCTGCACTGGCGTCAGGTTGCGCTGCTGAGAGCCTATGCCGGCTACATGAAACAGATTCGCTTTCCGATCAGTCAGGAAGCGATCAGTCTGGCGCTCAAACATCATGTGGCGCTGGCACGACTGCTGGTGGAGCTGTTTGCTGCACGCTTCGACCCTGACAGGGCCGATCCCAAACGGGAAGACAAGTTGGAAGCGGATATTCTTCAGGGGCTTGAAGAGGTCGCCAGTCTGAACGAAGATCAGGCAATCCGTCAGTATCTGGCACTGATACGTGCCACATTAAGAACCAACTTCTACCAGCAGCTTGGTGGTCAGCCCAAGCCCTATCTGTCGTTAAAGCTTTCGCCGCGTGATATTCCTCACGTGCCCGAGCCTCGGCCCTTGTTTGAAATTTATGTGCATTCTCCGCGGGTGGAAGGGGTGCATCTACGCGGTGGCAAGGTTGCCCGCGGCGGGTTGCGCTGGTCTGATCGCCTGGAAGACTTCCGTACCGAGGTGCTGGGGCTGGTCAAGGCTCAGCAGGTGAAGAACGCGGTTATTGTTCCTGTCGGTGCGAAGGGTGGCTTTGTCGCGCGACATCTGCATTCGGATATGAGTCGTGAAGCCTGGATGGAGGAGGGCGTAAGCTGTTATCGCACCTTTATTCGTGCCCTGCTGGATATAACCGACAATCTGATTGAGGGTGAGGTCGTACCTCCCAAGGCAGTCGTACGCCACGACGAAGACGATACCTATCTGGTTGTGGCCGCGGACAAGGGCACTGCAACGTTCTCTGATATCGCCAATGAAATTGCCGCCGATTACAATTTTTGGCTGGGTGATGCCTTCGCCTCCGGTGGCAGTCAGGGGTATGACCACAAGAAAATGGGCATTACCGCACGCGGCGCCTGGGTATCGGTAGAGCGGCATTTCCGTGAGTTGGGACTGAATACGGCAAAAGAGCCGTTCACATGCATTGGGATCGGTGACATGTCTGGCGATGTGTTTGGTAACGGCATGCTGCGCTCGGATCAGATCAAATTGGTGGCCGCGTTCAATCATTTGCATGTTTTCATCGACCCTGACCCGGACCCCGCGGCTTCATTCAAGGAGCGTCAGCGTCTGTTTGAGCTGCCACGCTCGGGCTGGGGGGACTATGACGCCAAATTGATCTCCAAAGGCGGTGGTATCTTTAATCGCAGCGCCAAGTCGATCAGTTTGACGCCAGAAATCAAGCGGTTGACCGGTCTGACTTCAAGCCGAGTTACACCCAATGAGCTGATCTCGGCCCTGCTGTGTGCCGAGGTGGATCTGATCTGGAACGGTGGTATCGGTACCTACATCAAGGCCAGCGATGAAGCTCATGCCGATGCGGGTGACAAGGCCAATGATGGCCTGCGAGTCGATGCGCCGCAGGTCCGCGCGCGCGTGGTTGGAGAAGGGGGTAATCTGGGGCTGACCCAGCGTGCGCGTATGGAGCTGGCATGCAATGGCTGCCGCCTTAATACCGATTTCATTGACAACGCAGGTGGCGTTGACTGCTCCGACCACGAAGTGAATATCAAGATTCTGCTGAATCAGCTGGTGGCCAGTGGTGATATGACCGCACGCCAGCGTAATAAGCTTCTCAGTGACATGACTGATGATGTCGCGGAGCTGGTGCTACAGAACAACTACCGTCAGGTACAGGCAATTTCACTGGCGGAGGCGCGTTCTGCAAGCTCCATGGCTGAGTACAGGCGCTTTATCAATGCGTTGGAATCTCAGGGGAAACTCAAACGCAAGCTGGAATTCCTGCCGACAGATGAACAGTTGGCCGACCGGCAGAACAATCGTCAGGGGTTCAGTCGACCGGAACTGTCAGTGCTGGTTTCCTACAGTAAGGCTGATCTCAAGGAGCTGTTACTGGCGTCTACGGTGCCGGATGATCCCTATCTGGCGCAAGAGCTGGCCACGGCCTTTCCTGCACGAATCTGCAAAACCTATTCTGATGCCCTCAATGAACATCGACTGCGCCGCGAGATTATTGCTACTCAGATCGCAAATCAAATGGTCAATCTTATGGGCATCAATTTTGTTGATCGCTTGCTGACCTCTACGGGAGCCGACATAGAGCATGTGGTACGTGCCTATGTTTTGGCTCGGGATATTTTCAATCTGAAGCCGCTGTGGCAAGAGATTGAAGGGCTTGATTACAAGGTTAAGGCCGATGTGCAGCTTGAGATGATGCATGATTTGCAGCATTTGATTCGGCGCGTGACGCGCTGGTTTGTTCGTAACCGTCAAGGTACGCTCGACTGCGCCAAGGAAGCCGAACATTTTAGCCCCTGCTTGGTGAAATTGGTGCCTGAGCTGGGCAACCTGCTGAGTGGGCAGCCATTGGAAGTGTGGCAGAGTGCACATGACCGTTATGTCGATGCAGGCGTTCCCGAGAAGCTGGCGCAGCGTGTCGCTGGCTCAAGAGCATTGTATCCGCTGCTGGGCATCATAGAAGTGGCGCATGACTGCGAAGTGTCTGTAGAACTGGCAGCAAAAGCACATTTCAGCATGGGTGATGCGCTTGAGTTGCAATGGTTCAGCACTCAGCTAAACGATCTGGATGTGAACAGCTACTGGCAGGCTCTTGCGCGGGACAGTTTCCGTGATGATCTGGATACTCAGCAACGCGCTCTGATTGCGACCCTGTTTGCCCCAAAAGGCAAGCTGGACCAGTCGGGGCTGGAAGCGCGCCTGGATGCCTGGCAGGAGCAGAATCAGCCGCATGTGGAGCGCTGGCTTAACATTTTGACCGAGTTGAAAAATGCCAGTGTTCAGGATTACGCAATGTATACTGTCGCCACACGAGAGCTGGCCGATCTGGCCCGCTGCAGTAGCTTGACGGAATCCAGTGGCTAGATGAACGAAATAATTGTTGATCTCAGGATCAGCAGTGAAGAATTCTTGAAAGTGTATCGGGGCCCGTCCCGGGTGGTATCAACCCGCGCCCGGGACGGTCGTCGAGTACAGTTCCCGGCCAATATTCTGCGCCCCTGGCTGCTGCATGAAGGCATCAGGGGCACCTTTCGCATCCGCTTCAGTGACGCAGGCAAACTGGAGGATATCCAGCGCTTGAGTTGAGTGGTGTTCATAACCCGGCCGCTCGCCTATAATGTGGCCTCAGTTTATAACCACCTCAGTGACTCTCATGCTCTACGACCTCGCACGCGCACTCATGTTCAGGCTGGACGCCGAAACCTCGCACGAACTGGCATTGGGTAGTATGAACCTTGCTGCCTCTCTGGGTTTGCCTCGCCTGTTGGGTGCTCAGCAAATTTCGCTGCCAACCAAGGTGATGGGCATTCGCTTTCCCAACCCGGTTGGGCTTGCGGCGGGTCTGGACAAAAACGGTACCGCCGTCGATGGCCTGGCTGCCATGGGCTTCGGCTTTATTGAGGTGGGTACGGTAACTCCCAGGCCACAGCCGGGTAATCCAAAGCCTCGACTGTTTCGGATTCCGGAGCACGATGCCATTATCAATCGTATGGGGTTCAACAACGCAGGCGTTGATCAGCTGTTGAAGAATCTTGATCGCAGCCGGTACAAGGGTGTTTTGGGCATCAATATCGGCAAGAACAAGGATACTCCGAACGAGCAGGCGGATCAGGACTATCTGGTTTGCATGCGCAAAGTGTATTCCCGTGCCAGCTACATTACGGTCAATGTTTCATCGCCCAACACGCCGGGCTTGCGTACACTGCAGTTCGGAGATTCGCTGAACAGTCTGCTGGATGCTCTGAAAACCGAACAGGCCAGGCAGGCCAGTCTGCATGGACGTTATGTACCCATTGCGGTCAAGATTGCTCCGGACATGAATGATGAAGAGCTGGGGCTTGTAGCCACCGCTCTCAAAACCTACGAGATGGATGGTGTGATTGCCACCAACACTACGCTGTCACGCGAGGGGGTTGAAGACAGCCCACTGTCGGATGAGGCGGGTGGCTTGAGTGGCGCACCGGTACGCAATCGTTCTACTGAGGTGATCAGGACACTGGCTTCACATCTGGATGGTGCTCTGCCGATCATCGGTGTGGGGGGGATTACCGAAGGCTTTGATGCTGCCGAGAAAATCGAGGCGGGCGCCAGCCTGGTGCAGATCTATACCGGATTCATCTATCGTGGGCCGTCACTGGTACGGGATTCGCTTGAAGCAATTGAACAGCTTAAGCGAGGTTGAACCCGGCGGCAGGCCTGCGAGCAGGCCTGCCGTTCAGATTTAAGAGGTGAGTTGCACCGTCAGTGCATTGAAGGGTTGTGTTGGATAGCAGAAACGCCGGACATTCCACTCCAGTGCGCCTCACGTCCTTCGCGCCAGCCACTCATCCAGTGACTGCGCAGCTCAACTGTCTGGACTGGGCATTCCTCACGGGAACGCCCGTTGATGCCAGCCATGAATCCACGATTAAACAGAGTAGAGGTACGATCCCGTTTCTGTTTCTTCATACTTTGCGCCTCACATATTCTGATTATACTGTCCCCGACGTTAAGGTAACTGCATGGAACGGGGATGCGCTTTACGGTTTTCTGTCGTGACGTCACACCCCTATTGATATCTGAAAAAACAGGCCGTGGCGATTTAAATAAACTATGTTGTTACAGTGTTGTAATAAAATTTATCCGAGCGCAATTGCAGCATCGGTTATTAAATCAAGTGCTTAATCCGAATTGCTGCAGTTGCGGCGCTTGAATGAATATTTTTCACTTTCATGACAGGTCGTTACCTGCAGACAGTAAAACATCGTCATGACCAGGTCGGAGCTACTCCAGACAATGCAACTTTTCATCACCTGTCCCAAGGGGCTGGAAAATCTGTTACAGGACGAACTGACTCAGCTGGGTGCTGCCGAAGTACGTCAGACCGTCGCGGGTGTGTCCTGTGAGGCCGAACTTGAAACCGCTTACCGCATCTGCCTCTGGTCTCGGCTTGGTAACCGGGTGCTGATGCCGCTGGCAGAAGGTGAGGTGCCGGACGCGGATGCACTGTATCAGTTGGTACAGACCGTGGACTGGCTTGAGCATCTCCGTCCCTCCGGCACTCTGACGGTGGATTTTAATGGCCGTTCTGACGCGATCAACAACACTCACTTTGGTGCACTGAAAGTCAAGGATGCCATCGTGGATCAGATTCGCTCTGCAACTGGACAGCGTCCGAGTGTAGAGCGCAACCAACCCGATCTGCGCATCAATGTTCACCTGCAGCGTAACCGGGCTACGGTGGCACTTGATCTGTCTGGAGACAGCCTGCACCGGCGCGGCTACCGTCTCAAAGCCGGTGCGGCACCGATGAAAGAGAACCTGGCCGCTGCCGTGTTGATTCGGGCGGGCTGGCCCGCCGCTGGCTTTGATACGCTACTGGATCCCATGTGCGGCTCAGGTACTTTGCTGACGGAAGCGGCACTGATGAGCGCCGATATCGCGCCTGGCCTGTTTCGACAGACATTTGGTTTCAGTCGCTGGCCGGGGCATGATTCCCGTCTTTGGCAGCAGCTGGTTGAAGAAGCCCGCCAGCGTCGTGAAACCGGTCTGTCAAAGGTACAGGCGCAGTTCTATGGTTTTGATGCCGATGCCAGTGTGCTGTCACGGGCTGAAGAAAACGCCCGCCGTGCCGGTGTCGCTGAACTGATCCGATTTGAACGCCGGCCACTGGATCAGTTACAGAGGCCAGAGGGGGGCGACAAAGGCCTGCTGATTACCAATCCACCCTATGGTGAGCGCCTCGGCGAAACCCAGGAGCTGATGTTCCTGTACCGTTTGTTGGGCGAGCGACTGAAGCAGGACTTTGCCAACTGGCAGGCTGCTGTATTTACCGGTAACCCTGACCTGTGCAAGGTGATGAAGCTGCGGGCGGAGAAACAATACCGGCTGTTCAACGGCACCATCGACAGCAAACTGCTGCTGTTTACCGTACATGAGCAATCGGAAGAGCAGCGTGAGGAAGCCCGGCAGCGGCTGGAACAGGGCAGCGAGACCGTTGCTTTGTCCGAACAGGCGCAGATGTTTGCCAACCGCCTGAAAAAGAATCTGAAACAGCTGTCCCGGTGGGTGAAGCGAGAGTCGATCAGCTGCTACCGTGCCTATGACGCTGACATGCCCGAATATGCCGTCGCCGCGGATATCTATCCAGACCACGCCGTGGTTCAGGAATATGCACCACCTGCGTCCATTGATCCGGTCAAGGCGTTCTCGCGACTTCAGGATGTGATGCTTGCCGTTCCGCAGGTGCTTGAACTGCCGCCGGAGCGGGTGGTTCTGAAGCAACGCAAGCGTCAGCAGGGCCAGCAGCAATATGAGCGCCAGGACCAGACCGGTCATTTCATGACAGTCATTGAGCATGGCTGCAAGCTGCAGGTTAATTTGCACGATTATCTCGATACCGGTCTGTTTCTTGACCATCGCCCGGCTCGGCTCAAAGTGCAGCAGTTGGCGGTGGGCAAGGATATGCTGAATCTGTTCTGCTACACCGCCAGTGCCAGCGTACATGCCGGTGTGGGCGGGGCACGCAGTACCACCAGTGTGGACCTGTCTCAGACCTATCTGGACTGGGCTCGGCGCAACCTGGAGCTGAATGGCCTGCCGAAGGCGCAACATCAGCTGATCCGCTCGGACTGCCTGCAGTGGCTGCAGCAGCCACACCATAATCGCTATGATCTGATCTTCATGGACCCGCCCACTTTTTCCAATTCGAAGCGGATGGATGATGTGCTGGATGTGCAGAGAGACCACGTGCAGCTGATCAAGGGTGCGATGCAGCTGCTGCGTGATGATGGTCTGCTGATTTTCTCCAATAACTACCGCCGTTTCAGTATCGATCGTGAGGCGCTGGCGGACTTTGAAATCCGGGATATTACGGCCCAAACACTGGACCCGGACTTCAAGCGCAACGCCAGAATTCACAGTTGCTTTGAAATTCGTCATCGTCGCTGATGCACTGCCACGGGGCTTTTATCGCCCGACTGCACTGAACTGGCACAAAAACTGCTTGATTTTGCACCAATGCTCTGCACGGCGCTGGTGCAAATTGTACACATTGGTGCGTAAGCCCAGTCACCACGCCGTCTGAGCCATTCAACTTACTTCGGGTGTTGATTCAAGCGGTGCTGTATTGCGGTGCAGTTGCCTCTTGATGGTGCATCCGTCAACAGACGGAGGGGATCGAGTGGAATCCATCAGCAGTGCAATCTCGCAGCTGTCGCAGAGTGCCAATACTCTGTTTATCCTGTTGGGCGCCGTTTTGGTATTTGCCATGCATGCCGGCTTTGCATTTCTTGAAGTGGGAACGGTACGTCGCAAGAACCAGGTCAATGCACTGGCCAAGATCATGAGTGATTTTGGCTTTTCAGCGCTGGCATACCTGTTCGTAGGCTATTGGCTGGCCTACGGAATCACGTTCTATGACAGTGCTGCCGTGCTATCCCGCGACAGCGGCTATGAGCTGGTAAAGTTTTTCTTTTTAATGACCTTTGCCGCTGCGATTCCTGCCATTATCTCGGGTGGAATTGCCGAGCGGGGTCGCTTCTGGCCGTTCTTGATAGCCTCAACTCTGGTCGTTGGGCTGGTATATCCGTTGTTCGAGGGTATTGCCTGGAATGGTAATTTTGGTGTTCAGGCCTGGCTGGAGGAGCGCTTCGGGGCACCGTTCCATGATTTTGCCGGCTCTGTTGTGGTGCACGGTGTTGGTGGGTGGTTGGCACTGGTTGCAGTACTGTTGCTGGGCATACGTCATGGTCGCTACAAGGGGGGGCGGCTGGTTGCATTCCCGCCGTCGAATATTCCGTTTCTGGCACTGGGTGCCTGGATTCTGTGTATTGGCTGGTTCGGTTTCAACGTCATGTCGGCTCAGACGCTGGATGGTGTGTCCGGTCTGGTGGCAATGAACAGTCTGATGGCGATGGTTGGCGGTATCGTGAGTGCGCTAATTGCGGGGCGCAATGACCCGGGCTTCATTCATAATGGCCCGCTGGCGGGTCTGGTGGCTGTCTGTGCCGGATCTGATCTGATGCACCCACTGGGCTCTCTGGTGGTCGGTAGTGTGGCCGGTGCGCTGTTTGTGTGGACGTTTACACTGATACAGAACCGCTGGAAGATCGATGACGTGCTGGGGGTGTGGCCGTTGCACGGCTTGTGTGGTGTCTGGGGAGGCGTTGCCGCCGGTATCTTTGGCAGTGAAGCACTGGGTGGGCTGGGCGGTGTCAGCCTGGTTTCACAGCTGCTTGGATCTCTGCTTGGGGTTGTGATTGCAGTGCTGGGTGGTCTGGTGGTCTATGGTGCCATCAAATCATTGGTGGGTCTGCGTTTGACTGCTGAGGAAGAGTTCAATGGCGCGGATTTGAGTATTCACAAGATTGAAGCAACATCTGACGATCGTTGAAAACAAAAATGCCCGGCATGGCCGGGCATCCTGATCAGTGCTGAGTTCCGAACTCAGTGCTGGTGTCCACCGGCACCGTGAACGTGACCGTGCTCAAGTTCTTCTTCAGATGCTTCACGTACTTCAACAACTTCTACGTCAAAGCTCAACGTCTGGCCTGCCAGCGGGTGGTTGCCATCCAGCGTGATGTTCTCGCCTTCAACCTTAACCACAGTCACGGGCTGTTCACCCCAAGGGGTCTGAGCCATGAACTGCATGCCCACCTGTACATCATCGATACCGGCAAAGGCGCTGCGATCAACGTCCTGAACCAGCTCTTCGCGCATAGGACCATAGCCTTCTTCAGGCTCAACGGTTACCTGCAGGCTGTCACCCACGGCCTTGCCGAGCAGGGCGTTTTCCAGTCCCGGGATGATGTTGCTGGCGCCGTGCAGGTAGGCAAGTGGCTCTTGGCCATTGGAGCTGTCCAGCACGTTGCCTTCTGCATTGGTCAGAGTGTAGTGAATGGATACAACGGATTTGTCAGCGATCTGCATCAGGGTCTCTCCTGGTGATGCGGAGATGCGTCGATGCACAGGCTCCCGGTCGATCAACCCCTGCCAGTGATGACACAGGGCTCAGCGAGCCGAAAACAGGGCAGCTTGGCAGGGCTCCCGGTTGGTTTGGGGCAACATGCTAACGGCCCGGCAGAGCAGGTGCAACCCGCAGCGGCCTTCAGGCATGATCTCAAGCGACCAAAATGGCGTAGTATGAAAAATTTTGTAGAACATCAAGGAGCATTGGTCGGTGAAGCAGGGAGAACGGGTGGCAATTATAGGTGCGGGGCTTGCCGGTGCGCTGGTGGCTGAAGGACTGCATCGCTTTGGAGCGCAGGTAACCGTTTTTGATAAAAGCCGGGGTACCGGTGGTCGTCTGGCAGCCGCGAGGTTGGGTGAGCTGAGCATGGATCTGGGAGCGCCCGGGCTTAACCCATCTCAACGCAGCGCGCTGGCGGCGCTGTTGCCGGGAGCATCAATGCCACCCCTGTCCCACTGGCAACCCATTGCTGTGGATTTCAATCTGAAGCCTGAGGCGGCTAAACAGCTTTGGATGGCCCAGCCACGCAGCAGTGGTCTTACCCGCGCCCTGTTGAACGGGATTGAGCTCAATACCCGTGTCCGTATTGCTCGGATCGGGTTTTCGGATGAAGCGGGGTACGTTCTGGAAGATGATACCGGTACCGCTCAAGGTCAATTCGACAGAGTCGTAATCGCCACACCGGCCCCTCAGGCAGTATCTCTGCTTGAGTGTGAGCCTGCGCTGCAGCGGGCCGTTCGAACAGTGGAGATGGAACCTTGTTGGATGTTATTGCTGCAGCTTGAGCAGAGACCTGATCGGCTGGCACAGGTAGAATGGCTGGAGGGGGAGCATTCCTTGCTGCAAAGGCTCTGGCGCGATGGCAGCAAGCCCGGCCGCAGTGGCGAAACCTGGGCGGTTGAGGCCAGAGCTGACTGGAGCAGGCGTCATGTTGGTGATACGCCCGAGCGGGTTCAGGCTGAATTGTTACAGGCGTTTTCGGCGTTGTGCATGCAGCCGGCTAAACCGGTCCAGAGCCGTATTCATCGCTGGCTTTATGCCCATGCCAGACAGCCGGTGCTGTCATCATTCTGCAGTGATGATGCCCGTGTACTGGTTTGTGGTGACTGGGTGGCTGGTGGCGGCATCGACGGCGCCATCGCGAGTGCTCGTCAACTGTTGGAGCGGATCCGTTCCTGAGCCATGCTGGTTCAGATGGAGGCTCTGCAGTTACACTGTGGTTATAACAGGGAGGAGATAACTGTGACTGATCAATTGCGACACAAGGTGGAAAATGCACTGAGCACGCTGGGACAGGTGTTGTTGGGCAAGGATGAGCAACTGCGCCTGGCATTGACCTGCTTGCTGGCAGAGGGGCACTTACTGATCGAAGACCTGCCCGGTATGGGCAAAACGACTCTGGCGCATGCCCTGGCGCGCGTGTTGGGGCTGGACGACAAGCGAATTCAGTTCACCAGCGACATGCTGCCGGCCGACATCCTCGGTGTGAGTGTTTTTGAACCCGGCAAGGGCAGCTTCCGCTTCCATCCTGGCCCGGTTTTCACCCAGCTTCTGCTGGCGGACGAGATCAACCGCAGCACCCCCAAAACCCAGTCTGCACTGCTGGAGGCGATGGAAGAGGGGCAGGTCAGTATTGAGGGTGAACGTTATCCGCTGCCTGAGCCTTTTTTTGTCATCGCGACCCAGAATCCATCTACCCAGTATGGCACCTTTCCACTGCCCGAGTCCCAGCTTGATCGGTTTCTGATGCGTATTGCCCTGGGTTATCCAGCCCCGGATGTTGAACGGCGCCTGCTGACGGGCGGGGATACTCGCCAGCATTTGGGGGGACTGTCACAATGCTTGACGCCAGCTGAGTTGTCACTGGCTCAGGCGGCGTGCCGTGATGTACATGCCTCTTCCAGCTTGATTGACTACGTGCAGCGTCTGTTGCAGTACACCCGTGATGCGCCCGGCTTCAGTTATGGGGTTTCACCGCGCGGTGGGCTGGCTCTGTTGCGCTGCGCGCGCTGCTGGGCCTGGCTGGATGGGCGAGATCACCTGGTGCCGGAAGATGTTCAGGCGGTACTCGAAGCGGTGGTCGGTCATCGCGTGCGGGCAGCAGAGGATGTGGCGGGTCATGAAAGCCGTCGGCTGGTGTCAGAGCTGATGGCGGAGGTGGATGTTCTTGGTTGACACACTGCGATCACGGCTACAGGGACGTGTTCGACGCTGGGCGCTGAAGCGCTACCCGCGCAGTCGCAGTGTAACACTGACCCAAAAGCGCATTTTCATTCTGCCTACCCGCGCCGGCGCCGGTTTCATGTTGCTGCTGCTTATGTTGTTGATAATGGGCGTCAACTACGAAAACAACCTGATCTATGCCATCACCTTTCTGGCAGCCGGGGTATTTCTGGTCTCCTGCCTGCATACTTACAGCAACCTGGCCGGCATAAAGTTGCAGGCACTTCGTGGCAACAGCTGTTTTGCAGGTGAGCAGGCCGGTTTCGAACTTGAACTGGATCATCAGGCTGGGCGGCAGCCTGAGCAGATACGATTGCAGTTTGAGCAGGGCAGCCCTCTTTTGATTGATCTGGAGCACAGAGGTCAGCGTCTGGAGCTTTTCTGTGCTGCACCTGAGCGAGGCTGGTTGGATCCCGGTGGCTTGAAGCTGGAAACCTGTTTCCCGCTGGGATTGTTCAGAGCCTGGACCTGGGTCAGCCTGGAGCTGCAGGCACTGGTTTATCCCAAGCCTCTTGGGGGAGAGCTTCCGGCTCCTGAAGGCGGCGGCCAGTCGGGCGAAACCGGCTTGCAAAAGCGGGATGGCACAGATGATTTCACAGGTCTTGAACAGTTTCAGCCAGGGATGTCGCTGCGTCAGATTGACTGGAAAAGCTATGCCCGCGGGCTGGGTCTTCAGGCCAAGCAGTTTGGAAGTCAGCAGAACCCGGATATCTGGCTGGACCTTGAAGCTTGTCCGGGAAACCTTGAGCAGCGTCTGTCGCGCTTGACCTACTGGGTGCTGGAACTGTCCAGACGAGAGCAGCGCTTCGGACTCAGGCTGGGAGCCCTGGAGCTGCTCCCCGAGCAGGGTGATAATCATCGCTATGAAGCTTTGAAGCGACTTGCGCTGTATGGTCGTGGAGGTCGAGCATGAGGCACGTCCAGATAAGTCGAAGTGCGGTGATTCTGCAGCTGGTGACATTTGTTGCTGTGCTGCTGCCCCATCTGAACTGGTTGCCAATCTGGACCACCCTGTTGGCTCTGGCCATGGTAGGTGCACGACTGATGATCCATACCGGTCGCTGGCCATTTCCCCACTGGCTGATCAAGCTGGCACTGATTGGTGCAGGTACGCTTGGATTGATTTTCAGTTTTGGTGGCAATGCGGGTCCTGAAGCGATGGTCGCACTGCTGGTTTTGGGACTGGCACTTAAACTGATCGAGATCTATCACCGCCGTGATGCGCTGATTCTGCTGTTTGTGGCCCTGTTTGTACTGGCGACGGCGTTTCTGTTTCATGAAAGTGTCTGGGTCGCCGCGTACGTATTGCTGGTGGTCTGGCTGTTGCTGGCCGCCCTGTGTGCAATTCACCAGCGACCGGGACGCACGCAATGGCTGCCACCCTTCAAACGCGCCTTTGGGTTGCTGCTGCCGGCCCTGCCGCTGATGTTGGTACTGTTCCTGCTGTTCCCGCGGCTGGAGCCTTTCTGGTCAGTGGAGATCAGTTCTCCGCGTGCGACCACCGGCTTGTCAGACAGCATGAGCCCTGGTGATGTAAGTGACCTGGCGCTGTCAGATGCGCTGGCGTTCAGAGTGAGTTTTGATGGCAATCAACCACCTGCTCCGGCTCAGCGTTACTGGCGAGCGCTGGTACTGAGCCAATTTGATGGACGAAGCTGGCGTCAGGCCTCGCCGGGTCAGCTCAGCCGTTTGCGAGAAGAAAAGTTGATTGCCAAGGCCGAGCCGCAGGGGTATGAAATCGTAATGGAGCCCAGTGGCATGCCCTGGCTGATGGCGCTGGACTTGCCGTTGGCTCAGGCACAGGGGCAACGGATGACGCCGTTCAGAACGCTGGTGAACAACGCTCCTCTGGAGCGGCGCACCCAATATCGGCTTGAATCGGTGCAGGATTATCGGCTCCAGCCTCTGCTGACACAGCAGGAACAGCAACATTACCTGCAGTTGCCGCAAGTGGGTAATGACCGCAGCAGGGCGCTGGCAAGACAATGGCAACAGGACAGCAATGGCGAGCCTGAGCTGTTTATTCGTCAATTGATGAATCATTTCAATCGTGATTTTGAATACACCCTGACCCCCGGGGTATTGGGGCGTGACGGTATCGATCAGTTCCTGTTTCAGACACGTCGCGGCTACTGTGAGCACTTCGCTGGCGCCAGTACCTTTCTGCTGCGCTCAGCCGGGATTCCGGCGAGGGTGGTTACAGGCTACCAGGGTGGTGAGTGGAACACATACGAGAACTACCTGCAGCTGCGTCAGTACGATGCCCATGCCTGGACCGAGGTGTGGCTGGAAGGGGCGGGATGGATACGGCTTGACCCGACCGCTGCTGTTGCACCGGAGCGAATTGAATCTTCAACGGAACAATTTTTTCAGCAGCGTGGCGATACCTCGTTTAGCGGCGGGCGTGGTTTCAGGCTGCAGGCCGATTGGGCTCGCCAGCTGCAGTTGCGCTACGAAGCCTTCAATTTTGCCTGGCATCGCTGGGTGTTGAACTACCAGAGTCAGCAAACGGATCTGCTCAAGGACTGGTTGGGTGGACTGGACTACTGGCGCATGATTCTGGCTCTGATGCTGCCGGCTACCGCCGTTGTGGCAGCCGTTATGGGCTGGCAATTGCGTCAACGCCTCAGAGCGGGTCGCAAGGATCCCTTCGAACGCAGGTTGCAACGGTTACAGGCCGTGCTGGGGCAGCAGTTTGAACCGCGTCAGCCCTGTCAGTCCCTGACAGGCTGGCTCAGGGTTCTGGCTACTCAATGGCCAGAGCAACAGGGCAGGCTGGAGCAACTGGCCAGGCTGGACGAACGGCAGCGCTATGCTCGTGACAGCGATCAACAGCTGCGCCAACAAATGTTGCCGCTGGTTGATCAGTTGCTGCGCGCAGCGCGGGAGCGGTGATGACACACGCTTACCAGCTGATCCGCAGCCGCAAGCGTAAAACCTTGGGCATTCGCATCCGTGATGCCGAAATTCAGGTGCGTGCTCCAGCCGGTGTCAGTCGAGATGAAATTGATCGATTTGTACTCAGTCGCAATGACTGGATCAACCGTCACTTGAGTCATCAGCGGGAGCAGCTCAGCCGGTATCAGATCCAGATTAGTCAGGGTGGTCGTGTAATGTTGGATGGACGCTGGTTGGCACTGGAGTGGCAGAGAGCCGCCCGAAACGAAGTGCGTCAGTTGCCGGAACAATTAAAACTGACCCTCTCGGCTCGGGTGCGCCGTGAAGAGTGTGAGGCCGTGCGAGCTCTGCTGCAGCAGTGGTTTCGGGCCGAGGCTGAAGCGCGTTTGATCCCGCGCTGTCAGGAATTGGCCCAGATAACCGGATTGATACCGGCGAGCATTAGCATCGGCAGCTGGCGAGCACGCTGGGGACAGTGCTCCTCAAAAGGTGAAGTTGGTCTGAACTGGCGGTTGTTGCAGCTAGAGCCCAGGCTTCAGGATTACGTCATTCTGCATGAGTTGTGTCACCTGCAACAGATGAACCATGGTCCGCGTTTTCATGCTCTGCTGGCGCATCATTGCCCCGCACACATTCAATTAAGAGCTGAGTTGGCTCAATATACTGTCTGTTTGAACTGGTAGTCTTGATACCTAAGGAGGATGGTACCTCGCTTGTATCTGTGGCCAAAATAGATCACTTCGTCGCAGGAGGCCGCAAAGCAAGCCATCCCCTGTGCCTATAACGATAAGAAAGAGTGTCTGATGAGTCTCTATACAGCTATTGAGAAGGCCGCTTTCAATACATTGACCAAAAAAATTGTGGGCAATGTCATCTTCCTGCTGTTACCCCATCTGGTTCTGATTCTGGTTGGCATCTATTACGCTGCAGAGCTGCGCCAGCTGCTGCACAGTCTCGATCTGAATGAAACCCAGCTTGGCGCGATCGAAAGCAGTCTTATTGCCTTGATGTTTGCGACCGGTACCACTGTAACGCTGGCGCTGCTGGCGGGCATCTTCACCATCTTTTTCATGCGCCATCTGTTTCTGCGCCCGATTCGTGAAATTACGTCGGTGCTGCGTGCAATCAAGGAGGAAGATGGTGATATTTCAGCCACCTTGCCGGAATACACCCATGATGAAATTTCCGAAATGGCGGCGGCCTACAACGAGTTTTCGGCCAGTCTTAAACGGATGATCGCCGAGAGTCAGCGCCGCTCAGTGAGCGTAGCGCTCTGCGCAACGCGACTGCAGAAGGTGGTGATTCAGGCGCATGCTTCGGCGGAGCGTCAGGAGGGACAGGCCCAGCTGGTATTTCAGTCCAGTCAGGAGTCGACCCAGGCGATTGACGAGATCGCCCAGAGCACACTCACCATCAGTGAACAGAACAACAGCAACATGCAGGAAGTGCATGGCTCCAGCGAAGAGCTCAAACGGGTTCAGGAGCAGGTCAAAGCGGTGTGCGATCTGGCGGTTGGGTTCCAGCAAACGGTGGACAAGCTCAGCGAGAACTCTGGCAATATCACCAGTATTCTGTCCATGGTGAAGGACTTTTCCGATCAGACCAACCTGCTGGCCTTGAACGCATCCATTGAGGCCGCCCGTGCGGGCGAGGCGGGGCGTGGTTTTGCTGTCGTGGCAGATGAGGTGCGCAACCTTTCACAGAAGGTCAGTGCCGCTACCCAGCAGATTGACAAAAACATCAGTGAAATGGCGGGTCTGGTCGAGAGCACTCGCAGCAGTGCCCACAATATTCTGGAGTACGTCGAGAACACGGATCAGTTCATTGTCAGTACCAATGAACAATTTGCCCGCATGGTACATGACTTCGAAGAGGTTAACGCACAGCTGACCGGTATCAGTGCCGCCATTGATGAACTGTCACACACCAACCGGGAATCGCATAGTCATGTGCGTGAGATTACCGAGCTGTCCGGTGGCATCCGTGATGAAATGGCGCAATCGCGCACCTATTCTGAAGAGCTGGAAATCTCGACGGAAGAAACCCAGGAGCTGCTGTCACGTTTCATTATCGGCTATGGTGGTTTTGAGCGCATGATTCAGACCGGCAAGCACTGGGCACAGGAAACCGTTGACGCGATGCAGAGGCTGCAGGCCGAAGGCGTGAATCTGTTCGATCACAACTACCGCTGTACCAACAAGGGGCAGAAGCCTGAGAAGTTCGACTGCAGCTACACCAACCGCTTTGAGCAGGCGCTGCAGCCTTTGTTTGACCGTTTTATCACCGAGCGACCCGAGTTTATCTATGCCATTACGGTGGACAAGAATGGTTATGCGCCGGCACACCACTCCAAGGTTTCGAAGCCTCTAACCGGGAATTTTGAGGTTGATAACCTGCAAAGCCGCAATCGGCGCATTTTCAATGGCAACCGTGCCGAGAAGCGCCGGGCTTCTCACACTTCACCGTTCCTGCTGCAGACCTTTGTACGTGATACCGGTGAGGTGCTGAATGATTTGTCGATTCCGATCTACCTTAATGGTCAGCACTGGGGGGCACTGATCATGGGCTTTAACCCTGAGCAGTTGTTGCGGGATACGGAAGAGAAAACGGTGAACTGATCTTTAGAGATCAGTTCACCGCTACCAGCTGACGCACCAGCTGCTTGAGCATGTCGTAGTTGAGCGGTTTGTTGCAAATGGCAGAAACCCCGGCACTTTGAACAGCAGCCAAACGGCTTTGATTCTGCTCAGAGGTGATCATCATCACCGGAACAGTCGGCTGATCGCTGTAGTGGCGAATATGCTCTACCAGCTCCAGACCATCAATATTCGGCATGTTGTAGTCAGAGATCACCAAATCAAAGCGCTGCTGTTTCATTATCTGCAGTGCTTCGGCCCCATCTTTGGCTTCAATGACATTATTGATCCCGATGGCGTTCATGCTGCGGCGGACAAACTTGCGTGACATGACACTGTCATCCACCACCAGCACCTGCATGTCTTCCAGCTCATCATTATCCAGCGGTTCGGTTTCCTGAGTATCGCGTATATAATGCATGGTGTTGCGCAGGGCCACTTCCAGTTCTTCACGCCGAAACGGCTTCGGCAGGATGGCGATGGAGCCGGCTTGGCGAATCGGCTCCAGATAGCGGTAGTGGGTTTCCGAAGAGATCAACAGGAAGGTCACGTCGGTCAGCTCGGCGCTGGCACGCATGCGGGTTACCAGCTCAGTGCCGGTCATGTCCGGCAGGTGCATGGAAGAGACAACGATATCCGGCACTACATGTTGCATCCGCTCAAGCGCGGGACCGGCCTCTTCAAATGGCTCAATCTCACGTAGCCCGACGTCTTTGAGCATGTCGATGATGATATGCCGTTGAAGTCGTGAGGGCTCAATTACCAGTACCAGAAGTTCATCGAGGTTCATATCAGTTCAATCCATTCTGACTTGAATCAGTCCCAGACCCCGGTCGTGAGTCTGATGTTCAGCTTTTATCTACAGTATACAGGGGGAACTGCCTGTGTTTAGTGTCTCAGATTATCAACATTAGTGCCGCCTTTTCCGTATTTTTTTGCCCCGGCTTGGCTCAGGGATCCGCTACGGCTTGCATCAAGGGGAGAGATCGCCGTTAAATAGCTGGCTTTGGTCTTGGATGGAATAAGTATATGAATCGCCATGTCTGGTTATTGGCACTCTGTCAGGCATTGTTGAACACCGGCAATGTGTTGCTGGTATCGGTCAACGCCCTGATCGGGCTGCAGCTCGCACCGGCCAGTGAGTGGATTACGCTGCCAGTGGCGTTTCAGTTCATAGGTCTGATGCTGGCGACCATTCCCGCTTCTCTGATCATGCAGCGTATCGGGCGGCGCAACGGCTTCTTTCTGGGCAACCTGATAGGCTTCAGCGGTGCTTTGCTCTGCCTGTTGGCGCTGCAACAGCGTTCGTTTGTGCTGTTCTGTACGGGTACTGCCCTCCTTGGGGTGGGCATCGGCTTCGGCATGTTGTATCGCTTTGCCGCCGTTGAAGTGTGCAACAAGGGCTATGAAAGTCGTGCCATTTCCATGGTAATGGTGGGTGGGGTGGTTGCGGCCATTCTGGGGCCCAATATTGCCGTTTACAGCCGTGACTTCGAGATCGGTGCCGATTTCAGCGGCGCCTTTGCCGTACTCGCCGGGCTGTATCTGCTGGCACTTGTTCTTCTGACGCAAATTCGAATTCCGCCGATGCAGCAGGGGACGAATGGCGAAGTAAGGTCGTTGCGGCAAATCCTGCTGCAGCCAAGGTTTTTGCTGGCGGTGATTGTGGGCATGACAAGTTATGCGGTTATGAACCTGCTGATGACAGCAACTCCGCTGGCGATGGATCGTTGTGGCTATGCCTTTTCCAGTGCAGCCAACGTCATTGAGTGGCATGTGTTGGGCATGTACCTGCCATCCTTCTTTACTGGCCAGCTTATTCGTCGTTTTGGCGAAGTGCGCCTTATGCTCTGTGGTGCGATCATCATGCTGGTGTGTATTGGCATCAACCTGCACGGTGTCAGCGAGTGGCACTTCTGGAGTGCGCTGTTCCTGCTGGGTCTGGGCTGGAACTGGATGTTCATCTGCGCAACCTCTTTCCTGACCAGGGCCTATCGGCCGGCTGAGAAGGCGCGGACTCAGGCCGCCAATGAATTTCTGGTATTCGGGACGGTCACCTTTTCGGCGCTGGCAGCTGGCTGGCTGGAGTCCAGCCTGGGCTGGCAGGCGATGAACGCCTTGATGATCCCGGTAGTGGGTTTTACCCTGTTGGCAATCCTGTTGCTGGAGCCCTTGCGTCGACAGCAGGAAGTTCCGCAACCAGCTGGAGTATCCTGAATCATGTGTGAGCTGCTGGCGATCTCAACGGCTGAACCTGTGCATTTGTCACTTTCACTGGAACGCTTTGCTCGTCATGGTGGGCTGGAAGGTCCTCATGGCGATGGCTGGGGTTTTGCTTGGTATGAGGGAGCAGATGTCCAGCTGATTCGTGAAGCGGCCGCTTGTGCTCACAGTGAGACGGCGCACTGGCTGCGGGAGCGTCATCGACCTTCAAGTCTGTTTGTCGGCCATATACGGCATGCCACTCAGGGCGAACTGGCACTGCGCAATACCCAGCCGTTTCAGCGAGAAGCCTCAGGACGCATGCACCTGTTTGCACATAATGGTGATCTCAACCAGTTCATACATAACCCCAAGCGTTTTCCCACTGGTGGTTACCGTCCCGTGGGTGAAACCGACTCCGAACGTGCCTTCTGTGTACTGATGAATCGCATCAGTGCCGTTTGGCAGGATGGGCGTCCCGATCCGGAAGTACGACTGGCGGTGGTGGCCGATTTTGCGGCACGCATGCGCCAGCTCGGTACGGCCAACTTTCTCTACTCAGACGGAGAGCTGTTGTTTGCCCACAGTGACCGCAGGCGTCAGGCTGATGGCACTGTTTCGGCGCCAGGACTGCATCTGCTGGAGTGTGACGAGAGTGGTAACGCCCATATAGACGGTATCGAGATTGAACCGCTGCGTAACAACCCCGGCGTAATGCTGGCAAGCGTGCCTTTGGATGGACGTAGCTGGCAGCCATTGCCTGAAGGAGAGGTGATGATGTTTCGCGATGGGGTGCTGCTGGATCAGTGCCCGCGCCTCTCTCTTTGGAGTGAGGCACGGGAACAGCTGGAATACTGAACGACCGGTTGTAGCAATTCAGCGGATACAGTTCACCAGGTAGGTGATCTCGGGGCTGCAATTTTGTGGGTTGACCAGACTGTCGGGCAGGTAGGTCGGAGGCTCTACAAGACCGCGAGCCAGCAGTTCGTTGATCAGTGGCAGGTAGCTGAAGCCGGTCTTGCCGATATACAGCCCCTTGATATCCCCCTCGCGCCACAGCTTCAACGCCTGGCTGAAACCGCTCAAGTAGAGATGATCCTTGGTGAAACCGCCTCCACGGTGTACCCGTGCAGTGATCTTGAATGCCTCTTCCTCTGGGCAGGCGTGATCTTCCACCAGCGTGCGCCAGGTGCGGCAGAAGTCGTTGTAGCGGATCATCTGGTCAACCGCGATGACCCTTAATGCCAGTGTCTTGAGACGCTTCAGCGTGAGGTGGCCACACAGGTACTCGCTCAGAATCGCCAGTCCTTCCTGCGCATGGGTATTCCCGGGCAGGCCCAGGGTAAACACCTTCAGCGGCTGAGCAGCAGCATTGAGCGACGTGCTCATGTGAACCCCCAGCTCATGATGTGCCAGCGCGTGCAGCTCAGCCTCGCTGGCACGGGCGCTGCGTTTCACCAGCAGTGCCTTGCGGCCGTTATTCACCATCGCCTGTGCCAGCAGTCGATCCGACAGCTCTACCTTGCACTCCAGCCCCCATTGCTGCGCTTTCTGTTCGAAGAACGGGATCATCTCTTCGGCACTGTAACGTACGCCATTATGCTCTTCAGGCCGTTCGGCGGCATGCAGCAGGAAACGGGCATTCGCCAGATCTTCAGAGGTAGGCTCACCGTAATAACGCAGTGAATTATACAGGAAGCGGTCACTGCCGATGCTGACCAGCAGGTCGATCCGCTCGGCCAGTGCATCGATCACCTCACGGTAGAGCTGGCGCAGGGCAGGGTCGCGGATGCGGTCAACCGGCAGGCGGTACAGCTTCTCGCGGTGTACATAAGGGTCAATGCGCAACTGACGATAGCGGAACTGCGGTTGATAGCGACCACGGTTGCGCATGAACAGCCGCTCTTCCCGGGCAATATTGATAGGGTTGATGTACAACAGAGTCTCCAACCCCTTGGCCAGCTTTTTAAGTGCGCGGTCGACGCGCAGCACTTCACCAGGTAGTTCGCTGGGCATCAGGTCATGGCCGCGAATCCGTTGGCCCGACCTTTGCCGGGCCAGAATGGCGGCGGTCTCGTACAGGCTGTGATGCAGCCCGGTGCAAAGTGCATCCACCACCAGTGGATACAGGGCGCCGCTTCTGTCGCGGAATACCGGGTCGATCTGTAAGGGGATGGTCAGGGTCTGTTCATGACGGGTGTTCACATGAGCACCCAGGTACTCTCCCTGATGTATCGGTTCACCGGTCGATACACTGACGCTCTGGTTGGGAAGGCTGATCTGGTCAAGCTGCTTGAGCAGACCATTGACCACCGTTTCACCTTCCGGCAAACGTACCTGACTGGCGATGACGTGAAAAATCCCGCTTTCGGTATCTGGCTCTCGTGGGTGGCTGTGAAGGTCGATCAGCAGGCAGTGGCCATGGTCCTCTTCCAGTGCATCCAACAGTGCATCCAGCAGATGGTAGAAGCGTTGGTGCTGACGATGAGCCCGCTGTTGCATCTGCTTGGTGGGAGGGCGCTGCCACAGGCTGCGGCCGTCGATGCGCCTGCGCAGGCATTGCGACAGCGGAAAATTCAGGTCGCAGCCCAGGCGAGATTCTTCAACAATCAGCGTGATCGGCAGCAGGGCGGCGAGCTGCTCCGTACCGGTCGTCTCGAAACGCTGCCGCTGCTCTTCGCTGATGGCCAGCCGCGAGGAAATTTCAGGCCGCAGGCTGGTGCCCGCATGTAAAACGGTGCATACCAGCGGCACATACTCATCAATGCGTATGGTCAGCCCGGCGTTGCGCAGCCGGGCGTGAACCGGCTGGCGTGCTTCGATCAGGCTGACAACCTGGGCTTCAGACAGCGTCTGCATCTTCGATCACCTTGCGGAAAGCGGTTTTGCGCTGTTCGACCATGTTGCGCGCCTCGACCACATTTTCGACAAAGTCGATCACCTGACGTTGCAGGCGTACCCGATTGAGCTTATTGATTCGAACGATGCCACCCGGTGCCATGACGTTCACTTCCAGCAACTTGCCGTTGATCACATCCAAACCGGTGAAATAGAGGCCGTCACGCACCAGTTTCGGGCCGAAGCTGCGGCACAGTTCCAGTTCCTGTTTTGTGAGGGTGTGTTTCACTACGCGACCGCCTGCGTGCACATTGGAGCGCATGTCGTTCTCGGCCGGGATGCGGCGCATTGCGCCAATCGGCTCGCCATTGAGCATCAGAATACGGACATCGCCGTTCTCGGCGCCTTCAATGTATTCCTGCAGGATGACATAGTTGCTGCTGCTGCCACTGCCGATGTAGAAGTCGAGCAGAGAGCGGAAGCTCTGACGCGCGCTTTTCTCGATGACGATCACTCCCTTGCCACCGAAGCCGTTCAGCGGCTTGAGGATCATGCGCTCGCCGGGTGACTCATCCAGTGCCTTTTCCAGGTAGTCCTTGTTCTTGGATACATGGGTCACCGGCAGATACTGTGCAGCGGGGCCGTTAAATGCCGCTGTATAGAGTTTGTTGTTGCCAATGCGCAGGCCATCCAGTCCATTCATGATAAACACTTCACCATGAACCGAATCCAGGAAGTTCAGCACGATGGTATCCAGCGGCGGGTTCAGACGCACGATGATGGCATCAAAGCCAGCCAGTGGCAGACGGCTGCGGCGGAATTCGGCGTGGCGGTAAAAGGATGGAATGTTGTCCGACACCTTGCTGCCCTTGCGCAATACGTTGCAAAACGCACTGCTGATGTTGTCGCGAATGGTCAGGTTGGCGGGTGAAGTGATCGCCACGGTATGACCACGGAGGGCCGCCTCATGCACCATGCGCAGTGTGGTGTCGGTGTCCGGTTTGATTTGTTCCCAGGGGTACATCAGAAAGCAGATTTTCATGTCTTTCTCCTGCAGACAGACAGACGTACCGGGCAGCACATCTGCCGGAATCAGGAAGCTGTCAGTGTGTCAGATATAGGGGGTAAAAAAGGGCCGCTGTACAGGTCTGGACAGCGTGCGACAAGTGCGCGCATTGGACGCCATATCGCCGTTTGACACAACACTTTTTACCCGGTGAAACATGGATTTTTTTCATCTATTCGCCTGAGTATAGTGTGCTGTGTTCATGTTGTGGCAGGCGGTGTAAAACTTTTTGGCCTAGACTCTGGTACAGCTCATGTGGCGGGCTTAATATCGCCGCTCACACCCTTCGGAGTAGCCCCGACAGATGCTTGGCTGGATTCTTTACAAATCGGACAGCACCCTGGTCAAACAGGAAACCTACGAACTTGAGCGACTGGTTGCGCGTGCGCCTTCGCACGGCATCGATATCCGCGTGTATCAGCCCGAGGACTTCGACCTTACGGTCACCCGTGATGATCGCAACAGCGTAATGATCAACGGCGAGTCCACCCCGCTGCCGGATTTCTTTCTGCCTCGCATGGGGGCAGGCACCAATTACTTTGCGCTGGCGGTCATTCGTCACCTGGAGCGCCTTGGGGTACACAGTTTCAATTCGGCCGAAAGCATCGATACGGTCAAGGACAAACTCTACAGTCACCAGATTCTGGCTCAGAACGGGCTACCGGTACCCAAAACCATGCTGGTTAAGTTTCCAGTCAACCCGGAACTGGTGAAAAAACAGATCGGTTTTCCGGTGGTGGTAAAAACGCTTTCCGGCTCTCAGGGCAGCGGCGTGTTCCTGTGCGAAACCCTGAACCATTTTGAAGACCTGATGCAGATGGTGGAGCTGACCAACCCCAAAGCCAACATCATTCTGCAGGAGTTCATCGCCGACAGTCGTGGCCGAGACCTGCGCGTGATTGTGATCGGGGGGCGAGCTGTGGCCTGCATGGAGCGGGTGGCGGAAGAGGGCAGCTTCAAGGCCAACTTCTCCCGTGGGGCCTCGGTTCGGCCCTATCCGATGACTCCCGAAATCGAATGGCTGGCGATCGAAACCGCCAGAGTACTGGGCCTGGAGATCGCGGGGGTGGATCTGCTGTTTGCCGGCGATCACTACAAGGTGTGTGAAGCCAATTCATCCCCCGGCTTTGAAGGTGTGGAGAGCTGCTGCGAGGTGGATGTGGTGAACGAGATCTACAACTTCCTCTGTATCCGCCTTGGTAACTTCTAATCTGTTATTGGTAGCCCGCTTCGGCGTTGTCAGGGTCGTTCAGATGCGGGCGTGGCTCACGTCCCCAGCCATACTGCTCAAGTACAGGCAGCAACAGTGCACGTACCTCGGCTTCACTGTTGCAGGCTCTGGCCTGCTCCAGTACCGGCAGCAGCTCGTCCCGGTTGATCGAGCGGATAAGCAGTTTGATACGGGGAATGTTGTAGGCACTGAGGCTCAGGCAGTCATAGCCCATGGCAGTCAGTACCAGTACTGCTGCCGGGTCTGAAGCCATCTCGCCACAGATTGACACCGGCAGTGACAGGGCCTTGCATTGCTGCAGAATATATTCCAGGGCCACCAGTACCGCCGGGTGAAGATGGTCAAACAGCGCCGAGACGCGCGGGTTGTTACGGTCTACCGCCAGCAGATACTGTGTCAGGTCGTTGGAGCCGATCGAAACGTAATCGATGTAGGGGGCCAGCTTTGACAGCAGCAACATGGAGGAGGGCACTTCGATCATCATGCCGATCGGTGGCACTTTTACCTGATGTCCTTCGCGCAGCAGTGAATCGACCGCCTTCTCCACATATTGGCGAAACGCCTGCATCTCGTCCACCCGTCCAACCATCGGCACCAACAGCTTCAGATTGTCGGTGTCGACATTGGCCCTCAGCATGGCACGCACCTGACTGATCAACAGTTGGGCATTGTCCAGCGTAAAGCGGATGCCACGCCAGCCTAAATAGGGGTTACTCTCGCTGATGTCGAAATAGGGCAGCTGCTTGTCGCCACCGATATCCAGCGTACGCATTGTAACGGGCCTAGGCGCATAGGCCTTCAGCACCTTCTGGTACAGGGTGAACTGCTCCTGCTCGGTAGGAAAGCTGTCATGAATCATGAACGGAATTTCCGACCGGTACAGACCAACCCCTTCAGCGCCGCGCTGAAGACCGGGAGTGGCATCTGCCAGCAGACCGGTGTTCGTCAGCAGGGTTACGCGGAAGCCATCCTGGGTTACGGCGGGCTCATCGCGCAGCTTCTCGAGCCCTTCCATAAAACGTTTTTCTTCCGCGATCATCCGCTTGTATTCAGCCAACAGCGGTGGTGGCGGATTAAGTACGGCTTCTGCCCGGTTGCCATCAACAATTACGCGAGCGCCACGGTGGTGCTCCGGTTCAAGTTGCTCCAGCCCCATCACTGCAGGAATCCCCAGCGCATTGGCGACAATGGCGGTATGGGACAGGGTAGATCCTTGAGTGCACAGAATGCCGCGAATCTGTTGCAGTGGAAAGTCAGCCAGGTCGGCGATACTGACCAGCTCGCCGGCCAGGACCAGCTCTTCATCCGGGGTTTCGATGACGGGGCGTTCGCGCGATAAAAGCTGGTTCAGTACCCGCTGGCCGATGTTGGCGATATCCTCACCACGGGCGCGCAGGTAGGGGTCTTCCGACTGGTGAAACTGATCAGCCATTTGCTCGATTGTCTGACGCAATGCCCAGGCCGCACTGTCGCCGGCCTCAATCAGTGCCAGTGTCTGCTGGGTCAGCTCCGGACTGTGCAGCATCATTTGATAGACGCTGAACAGCGCGTGTACATCGCTGGGCAGGTGGCTGCCAAGATGGCCTGAACCGGACTCAAGCTCGTCACTGACCATGGAGATGGCCGCCAGCAACTCGTCGCGCTCCTGCACCGGATCACTGTTGATCCCGGGCTGAACCTGATCGAGCGACATGTGTGGTTTTACGAGCCAGAGCCGTCCAAGGCCGAGCCCCGTGGCTCCCTTCAGACCGACATGGCGACGGTACACGCCGCGATTGCTGCGCGGGCGTTGCTCGTACCAGTCCCCCCGACTTTGCAGGGCATGCAAGCTGCCGGCCAGCTGGGAAGCGATGGTAATCAGGAAGGCCTCAACCTCTTGGGAAAAAGGTTCACGCTCGCGCCCCTGCACCACCAGTACACCCACCAGACGGCGCAGATGGATCAGTGGTACGCCAAGAAAGCGGTGGTACGGCATTTCGTGGGTTTCCGGAATGAACACGAAGCGATCATCCGCCGGCGCATCGCCAAGATTGAGAGTGCTTAGTGAGGCGGCTATATGCCCTACCAGTCCCTCGTCAAGCTTCAGTCGGGCCTTGCCAACAGCTTCTCTGGACAGACCTTCGGTCGCGGCCAGGATCAGATGCTCCTGATCCGGTGTGCACAGGTAAAGGCTGCATACATCAACGTGCATCAGCTGACACAGGCGTTGGACGATGGTACTCATCATTGCTTCAGGATCGCCGGTACGCGCAATCTGTTCAACAATAGCGGTCAGGGCGCTCAGAGAGGGTTGTTGCATGGTCGCAGTTCCGAAAAAGGTTCCGACAATGAATCCGGCAATCGGCAGGTAATGCATGGATGCTGTCACAGCTGTGACAGCAGAGCAATGCTTTGATGCGAATCAAAAATCTGTCACTGATAGACTACAATTAGCGCAAATTGCGAAGTGTGGTAATCTTGCAGATCATGAATACACATCTCCGACATCTGCCGGCAATGAAGGTTGCAGCAATCTGCCAGGCTGAAATTATCAGCATCGAACTCGGTGCCCCCCTGTCGCAGGCGGTAACCCTGATGGCGCAGCACCATATTGGCTCAGTGTTGGTGGAAGATGGTGCCCGTCCGGTGGGGCTCTTGACCCGTAGCAGAGCGATGCAGCTGGTGTTGCAGCAGGGCTCCAGCAATACCCTGATTGAAGCCAGTATGCTGGCACCGGTACTGCAGGTGGATGCCAATCTGAGCGTGGATGAGTTGGGGCTTGAGTTCATCAGTCAAAGTGCAGCCCATGCAGTTGTTGTCGGGATGGCCGGTCAATGGGTTGGTATTGTCAGCCAGAGTGATGTCGTTAACAGTCAAGGGCTGGAGCACGACCTGTTTCTCAAATCGTTGGAAGAAATTACCAACTTCAATGTACTCAGACTGTCCCCGGATTGCAGCTTGAGGCGGGCAATCGAGCGCCTGCGCAGCGTGAATTATACCGCCATGCTGGTAGGTGATGATGCTCAAGGCTGGCAGATCATGACTGAAACCGATGTCATTCATCTGCTGGCCGAAGCGGTCGACCTGGATCAGCCGCTGGCTGGCCTGGCACTGCCAAGCTTGATATCCGTTGACAGCCGCCTGAGCCTTTATAATGTGCGGCGCTATTTTCGAGAGCACAACTGCCGTCATATCGGCGTCAAGGATCACAACGAGACAGTGATTGGCCTGGCCTCCTATGGCGATATACTGCGCAGTGTCGAGCTGGACTACATCTATCGGCTGCGAGAGCTGCTGCATGACAAGAGCCGTGCCCTGCAACAGTCTCAGCATAACCTGCGCCTGATTGAACGGGTGATTAATGCATCCCGCGAGGGGATTGTGATCACGGATGGCACGGGTCATATTCAGAGCGTTAACCCGGCGTTTACCGCCATCACCGGTTATGAAGCCTGGGAAGCGCTGGGGCGTAACCCCAGCATGCTCAGTTCAGGGCGTCATGATCGTCAGTTCTACCGTCAGCTTTGGCAGACTCTGGAGCAAGAAGGGCGCTGGCAAGGGGAGATCTGGAACCGTCGCAAGGATGGCAGTATTTATCCTGAATGGCTCAGCATTACCGCCATCGAGAATGACGACGGCCAGATTACACAGTATGCCGCCATATTTCATGACTTGACCGAAGCCAAGCGCTCGGAAGCACGCATGCAGCAGCTGTCTTGGTTTGACAGTGTGACAGGGTTGGCCAACCGTCGGCTTTTTCATGACCGGCTGCAGATGGCGCTGGGTTTTGCCCGCGAGCAGCAGCGATCGTTGGCGCTTCTGGCGCTGGATCTGGATATGTTCAAGCAGATTAATGATCGCTTTGGCCACAGTGGTGGCGACCAGGTGCTGAAGCAGATTGCCGAGAGGATCGAGTCTGCGCTGCAGGAGTGCGGCACCGCGGCGAGACCGTCCGGGGACGAGTTTTATATTATGCTGACAGAGATCAGGGATGAGACCTGCATCACGGCCTGTCTTGACCGGATAAGCAGGGCATTGTCACTGCCGATCCTGATTGATGATCGTGAAGTGCGTGTACGTGGCAGCATGGGTGTGGCGGTCTTTCCGACTGATGCCGATGAGCCGGGAGAACTGGTGCGAGCTGCCGAGGTGGCGCTGGAGCACTCCAAGGAGCGGGGCCGCAACAATATCTGCTTCTTTTCGCCCGCTCTGCACGAGCAGACGCTGAGTCGTTATCGTATTAACAGTTTCTTGCATCAGGCCCTGGAGCGTGAAGAGTTCACCCTGGTGTATCAACCACAGGTCTGTCTTCGAAGTGGCACTCTGCTGGGTGTCGAAGCCCTGATTCGCTGGGACAGCCCGGAACTGGGACGCGTAGCGCCGGATGATTTTATCCCGGTGGCCGAAGATACCGGCCTGATTGAATCAATTGGTGCCTGGGTGCTGGATCAGTCTGTACGGGATGCGGCTGACTGGTTGGCTCAGGGCCTGGTACTGAAAATGTCGGTTAACTTCTCTGCTCGTCAGTTTCAGCGTACTGAAGTGGCGGATCAGGTCCTCAGGGCACTGCAGACCTACCGGTTACCGGCCGATCAGTTTGTGGTGGAGCTGACTGAAACCAGTTTTCTGCACAGTGCCGAGCGCACCGAGCATGAAATCTGCCGCTTGCGCAATCAAGGCGTGCGTATCGCCATTGATGATTTCGGTACCGGTTACTCCAGCCTCAGTTATATCCGCCAGATGTCACTCGATATGCTCAAGATTGATCGCAGTTTCGTCAGTGGAGTACAGGCAGGCAGTACTGACGCGCGGCTGGTACAGGCCATGATCGATATGAGTCATGCGATGGAGCTGATAGTTGTGGCGGAAGGTATCGAGAACGAGCAGGATCTGCGGGTGCTGCATGAGCTTGGCTGTGATCAGGCGCAGGGGTACCATATTGCCCGGCCGATGCGGGCGGAGGAGCTGGTGAAGTGGGCTGAACACTATCAGGCCAATGCTCTCCTTTCACCGGATGATTCGGCTCAGTTATGAGGCGATGGCCTGAGACTTCAGCGGGAGTGAATGCGTGAAAAGCTATATTTTTGCCACCGACAACGAGCGCGGCGGCGTAATACTCTGTGATATTGATACGCTGGAAGAGGCGGTCGAATACCTGCAGCAGCGCTTTGAAGGGGTGATCAGGGTAGAGCAGGGGCGCCATTATTGGGCCAGAGGCGAAGGGTTTGCCGAACTGGAACCCCTGCCTCCGTCTCTGGGGCGTGTCAGCGCCTAGAACCAGTCGTCGCGGCGTTTGCGCTTGCGCGGCATATAGGGCATCACCAGTCCCAGGATGACGCCGCCAAAGGCGATCAGGCCTCCATAGGTCAGCCAACGCATCAGGTTGCTCTGATCCATGTTTGCAATCTGAGACTGCAGGTCCCGAATCTCGGTGTTGAGTGTTCTGATCTGATCATCATAGGTCCCATTCTCGCTTTTCAGCTGGCTCAGGCTGGTGTTGAGCTGCTCAATGGTCTTTGCCTGCTGGCTGATGGTGGCCTTGCTTTGCTCCAGAGACTGCTCCAGTTTTGGCAGTTCGATCAGCTTGCTGTCCCCCGTCGCTACAAACTGATCGGGCATCCAGCCGGTACGACCACTCTCTGTTTGAATCTGAACGTAACCGGTACCGTTGTTACGTCCCAGGATTTCCACGGGCTCGCCACTGTTAACCCGGCCGGTAATACGGTACTCATTGCTTGGGCCGCCGTGGAAAAAAACGTACACATCGTCGGCAATATGTCCTTTCTCAGCCAGAACCGGTAACGAGAAGCTGAGCAGGGCGGTGAACAGGGCTGTTTTTCTCATCGTTTTCCCATCTGCGTAATCAACAAAAACATGATTTTACACTACAAACACTTTATCGTTTAGGAGCTGTCCCGTACATGAACGGCAGCAAAACATGATTAATGTGCCTGAATTTTCAAGGGGAGCACAAATGGAAGCCTTTTCTCAGGAATATATTTTACCTTGGGCGGTCAATATCGCCCTGGCAATCGCGATCTTTTTTGTGGGTCGTCTGGTTGTGAAACTGTTGATGAATGTGGTGGGGCGACTGCTGCGCAAGAGCAAAATGGATGTAATGCTGATCAACTTCATCAGTTCCATCGCGCATGCTCTACTGCTGCTGTTTGTTATCATTGCTGCACTGGGTCAGCTGGGTGTTGATACTACCTCGCTGATCGCCTTGATCGGTGCGGCTGGTCTGGCCATTGGTTTGTCACTGCAGGATTCGCTGAAGAACTTTGCTGCAGGCGTAATGTTGATTGTGTTTCGTCCGTTCAAGGCTGGTGATTTCGTTGAAGCCGGTGGCGTGACCGGTATCGTTGAGCACATCACTATTTTCAACTCTGTTTTTCGTACCGGCGACAACCGCGAAGTCATTATCCCCAATGGCAAAATCTATGCTGACAACATTACCAACTACTCCACACGTGAGACACGTCGCGTGGATATGGTATTCGGCATTGGCTACGGCGATGACCTGCTGAAAGCCAAGCAAATTCTGGTTGATATTCTTGCTCAGGATGAGCGCGTACTGAAAGAGCCTGAGCCAGTCGTGAATGTGGCGGCGCTGGCCGACAGCAGTGTTAACTTCAACGTGCGTCCCTGGGTCAAAAATGCCGACTACTGGCCGGTGCTCTGGGATACCACAGAAAAGGTAAAGCTGGAGTTTGACCGTCAGGGAATCAGCATTCCCTTCCCGCAGATGGATGTCCATTTCCATCGGGAAGAGTCGGCCGACTGAACCTGCCTACCCCTCCTGTTGGGGTTTCTGCAGCAGCTGCTGACGCAGCGTCTCGTTTTCATGACGCAGGCGCTGCGCTTCCACTCGATAATCGAATATCTCCTGGTAACGCTGTTCCAGGCGCGTTTCAAGCTGCTCAACCTGATTCTTCTGCTGGTCCACCTTCAGCTGCAACCGTTCCAGTTGGTTCTGCAGATCATCCAATGCTTCAAAGCTGTGATTTTGTGGCTCGTGCGCCTTGTCCGGGTGAAAACGATAGGACCCCTGCAACTCGTTTACAATATGGCTGTAAATGGCGGTCAGGTCCGAGCGTTCCCGGTCGGTATAGCGAATACTTTCCTCAATGGCAGTATGCGCGCTGGCAGCCCCAATTGAACCTGCCAGTACCTGCTCCAGCATGCGGTGGAACTCCATCAACTCCACAACCGAAATGTGACTCTTGTCGTAAACCTGCAGGTCTTCGGCGATACGATTTACGCTGTGCTGCGCCTTCTCTTCACCCAGGTAGCGCTTGAGTAACTGTTCCGCCTCCACCAATTTGGGGGCTAATTCGATATACGCATTGAGTCCGGTAGGGCGTGTTTTTTCCTGAGTGCGCAGTGCTCGCGTTGTATACAGGAATTCGGTAGTCAGTGTGCGTTCGTGTTTTTGTGGGTGGTAGAACCAGGACCCCAGCAGATAAAACAGGATGTTGGCCAATAGAGACCAGAATACGGCATGAGGAACCTGAGGCAGGTCCAGGCCAAACAGCATTTCCGGTCGCAACCACTCAATCCCGAAAGGCCCGTTATTGAGCAGACTGGCTGACACCCAGCCTTCCTCCACCCAGGCTGGGATGATCAATGTCCATCCCCAGAGGGCAAAACCGACCAGCATGCCAAGAAAAGCCCCCATGCTGTTGCCGCGAGACCAGAACAGACCGATGAGGGTTGCCGGTGCCAGCTGCAGTGCGGCTACAAATGAGATCAGGCCTACAGCCACCAGCATGTGCGTATCGCTGAGTAGCCGTGCCAGACCAAAGCTGCCAAACAGAATCAGTGCCACGAGTACCCAGCGGACCTGCAGTAGCCAGGTACGCATCCAGCGCAGATTATCAAACTTCTCGCAGACCGGCAGTAGCAGGTGGTTGGAGACCATGGTTGAGAGTGTCATGGTTGTGATAATGACCATGCCGCTGGCGGCTGAAAAGCCGCCAACAAAGGCAAGTAATGCCAGAAGCGGTTGGCCCAATGCCTGTGGAACCATCAGCATGAAATAGTCGGCGCGGGCTTCGGGCAGGCCCAGAATCATGCCGGCTGCGGCGACCGGAATCACGAAGGCCGTGATCAGAACCGTATACAGCGGAAACATCCAGCGTGCACGGCCCAGGTGACGGGGTGACACATTCTCCACCACGGATACATGGAACTGACGTGGCAGCAGCTGCACACCAACGAAGCTGAGTACGATCAGCGTCAGCCACTGGATACCCGCATCTTCGCCTCCCAACCCGAGCAGGTGTTGATAGCCGTTGGTCTGGATCTGTTGATACATATCCACCGGACCATCAAAAAAGTACCAGGTAATGAAGCCGCCCAGTACCAAAAAGGCCACCAGCTTGACTACGCATTCGGCCACCAGCGCAAGAATCATTCCCTGGTGCCGTTCGGTGGGGTCCAGGCGGCGTACCCCGAACAGAATGGTAAACACCACCATCATCAGGGTGATCAGCAACCCTGAAGAGCTCCAGTGGATACCATCGGCTTCTTCAATGGTGATCAGGCGAAAAGAACGCACCACCGCTTCAAGCTGCAGGCTGATGTAGGGCAGCAGGCCGAGAAAGGCGATCAAGGTTACCAGCGCCGCGATCCGTTGCGAGCGTCGGTAACGAGTCGAAATCAGGTCGGCAATGCTGGTGATACGGAATGTTTCCTTAACCGCAATCATGCGCCTCAGGGTCATCTGCCAGAAGAAAATGGACAGTAAAGCGCCAACATAAATACCCAGATACAACAAGCCGGACTGAGTGGCAAAACCGATACTGCCGTAGAAGGTCCAGGTGGTGAAGTAGACTCCCATAGACAGGGCATACAGGGTAGCCGAGTTAAACGGCTGGCCGCGTCGTGTGCGCTGCTCACCCCACTGAGCCAGACCAAACAGGAACGCGATGTAGACAACAACAACCAGAATGACACTCAGTGGAGAAAACATCTTTGCTCCTGCAGCCGGTGGCGGTCAGTGATTCTTTTCAGTGTAGTCAGGTTGTGACAATTCGGAACGCTCGTCGTGGCCGGCACAGCCACAGCGTGGAGGTACAGGATCAATTCCACCGTCGCTGTAGGGATGGCAGCGCAGGATGCGTCGAGTACCGAGCCATAGCCCTTTGAACACGCCATGCACTTCGATCGCTTCGATCATGTAGCTGGAACAGCTGGGATAGAAACGGCAGTTGTTGCCGAGAAAGGGGCTGAGCAGTAGCTGGTAGCCACGCACCAGCAGAATAAGGAGTTTTTTAAGCCATTGGGTCAGTTGATGCATGGGAACCTCGAAACCATCTGTTGCAGATGATAGCCCGTGCAGCAGGCAACAGCCAGTGAAGAGAACTGTGAGGGGCCTGTAAAAGGCCCCTCGGCAAGTGATCAAGACTGGCGATCCAGCTCCAGTACCGACAGCGTGCGCTTGCGCACCTGAAGCAGCAGCTCCGTGTTTTCAGTCAGGTTCTGGCCGTAGGAAGGCACCAGTTCGGTGATCTTTTGTTTCCAGCTCTCTTCCTTCATGCGCTCTGCAAAACAGCGCTCGACGATGCTCAACATGGCGCTGACAGCAGTGGAAGCGCCCGGAGATGCGCCCAGCAGTGCCGCCAGTGAGCCGTCAGCAGAGGTTATTACTTCGGTACCGAATTCCAGCTTGCCCGCGCGTTCGGTACCAGGCTTGATGATCTGCACACGCTGACCGGCATAGGACAGTTCCCAGTCTTCCTCTTTTGCATCCGGGAAGAAGTTGCGCAGAGATTCAACCCGCGAACGGTGAGACTGGCGCACTTCACTGATCAGGTATCGAGTCAGGTCCATGTTGTGCATTGCCACCGACATCATTGGCGCCAGGTTGCTTGGGCGAATGCTCAGCGGCAGGTCCAGAAACGAGCCCTGCTTGAGGAACTTGGTGGTAAAGCCGGCGAAGGGCCCAAACAGCAGCGCCTTCTTGCCATCGATCACACGGGTATCCAAGTGTGGAACCGACATGGGCGGAGCACCGATCGGTGCCATGCCGTACACCTTGGCCTGATGCTGTTCGATGACTTCTGGGCGTTTGCAGACCAGCCACATGCCGCTGACCGGGAAGCCGCCGTAACCCCGACCTTCTTCGATTGCAGACTTCTGCAGCAGTGGCAGTGCGCCGCCGCCAGCACCGAGAAACACGAAACGGCTGCGAACGGTTTCAGAGCTGCCGTTGCTGTTGTTTTTCAGCACCACGTCCCAGCTGCCATCACTGTTCTTGTTCAGGTCCTTGACGTTGCGGCCAAGCAGCAGATCGAAGCCATCCTGTTGTTCAAGGTTGCTGACCAGGTTGCGTGCCAGGGCACCGAAGTTGACGTCAGAGCCATAGCGAACCCGGGTGCCGGCAACCTTGTCGGACGGGTCGCGGTTCTGCATTACCAGCGGCATCCACTCGCGCAACACGGCGTGGTCTTCGCTGTACTCCATGTCTTTGAAGCAGGGGTGCTGGCTCAGCGCGGCGTAGCGCTTGCGCAGAAACTCAACGTTTTTTTCGCCCCAGACGAAGCTCTGATGCGGAGCCGGGTTGATGAACTCACGGGGTGAAGGCAGGTTACCCTGCTCGACCAGATAGGACCAGAACTGCAGGCTGACCTCAAAGGAGGTGTTGATTGCGAACGCCTTGGTGGTATTGATGCTGCCATCAGGCTGCTCGGGCGTGTAGTTCAACTCACAATAGGCCGCATGGCCAGTACCGGCGTTGTTCCAGGCGTCGGTACTCTCGCGCGCAACATGGTCAAGACGCTCGACCATACAGATCTTCAGGGCCGGGTCCAGCTGTTTGAGTATCATCCCGAGGGTGGTACTCATGGCACCGGCACCGACAAGCAGCACATCTACAGTTTTAGTGGTCATATGAGTTCGCCATTTGATCGTAAACAATGGGATTCAGAAACCGGGAGGAAGGCTTTTGGCACACCTGATCGGACCCGTGCCGTTGGGCACAAAATCGGTCAGGACCTCCGGGTCTCACTGCAGCGGTCACCGGCTGATGCTCGGTCCCGCGCGCAGATTGCATGATTATTTACGCTGAATACGTTGGTGCGGTGCATTATATGCAACTGTCGACAGAATAAAACTCACTGCTCGAATCCGGTGCCTTGCCGGGGTGGTGTCATCAGGCTGTAACCCGCGTGAGATAAGGCGTTGAGGCGGTTTTTAGACTTTGGTCTCGCGATTGTCGCGGTTTTGAATTCCACTGTTGCAGCGAACCGTTTGGTTCGCTGCAACTGCGCAGGCTGACGCTGTTCAGAGGTGTTCTTCGGCGTACTCTGCCAAGCGTGAGCGGAAGATGCCTTCAAAGTGAACGCTGGCCGAACCTTCAAAGTCACGGAAGCGTTCGACAATGTAGGTCAGGCCCGAGGTCAGTGCTGTGAGGTAATTGGAATCGATCTGCGCCAGGTTACCCAGGCATACCATCTTGGTACCCTTGCCACAGCGGGTCAGAATGGTTTTGAGTTGTTGAGGCGTCAGGTTCTGTGCTTCGTCAATCAGTACGATGGCATTTTGTATGCTGCGGCCGCGGATGAAGTTCAGTGACTTGAATTGAATGTTGGCTTTCTCAATCGCGTATTTGACACTGCTCTGTGGACGCTCGTCCTGTTCATGCATCGCTTCAAGGTTGTCGTTGATTGAACTCATCCAGGGCGTCATCTTCTCCTCCTCGGTGCCGGGCAGGAAGCCGATGTCCTCCGCCACTGGGGGAGTTGAGCGTGTCACGATGATCTTGTTGAAGCGCTGTTCTTCAATCACCATTTCCAGTGCACAGGCCAGCGCTATCAACGTCTTACCCGAGCCGGCGGCGCCCAGCAGGATACTGAGGTCGACCTCGGGATCCATCAATGACTGCATCGCAAACGCCTGCTGCAGATTGATCGGCTGAATCCCCCAGCAGGACTGTTGCATCAGGCGCTCATAGCCCAGATCCAGCAGCGTAACCGTGGTTTCATCCACCTTAACGGTGCGTGCCGCAAAATCCTTGCTGTCGTCATAGATGTATTCGTTCATGTAGGTGTCAGGCAGCAGGCTGCGATCCACCTTATGGTAGGTACGGCCGTCCTCCTGAAAACTGTCAACCTTGTCCACGCCTTCCCAGAAGGGGGCATCCAGATGATGGTGCCCGGCTGGCAGCATGTCGATGTCGGATACCAGCTGGTCGGTGCGGTAGTCTTCTACCCGCTGCAGGCCTGCCCCCAGCGCCTTGAGGCGCATGTTGATATCCTTGGTAACCAGAACAATCTGCCTGTGAGGGAAGGTGGCCTGCAGGTGCAGAGCGCAGTTTATGATGCGATTGTCCTTGTTGCTTTCATCCGGCAGGAAGCCCTGGCGGCTGGTCAGTTCATGATCCGGAAAGATCGACAGCTTGCCCAGTTTCTGCTCGCGTTCCTTGCCCTCAATCAGAATGCGCACACCCTTGGTTATCTGGCCGGAGTTGGTGGCGCTGGACAGAATGTTGTCAATCACGCGGATGGCATGCCGCGCCTCTGCGGCTACGTTCTGCTTGCGGTCCTTGATTGAATCAAGCTCTTCGAGCACGGTCATCGGGATGGTGATGTCCTGCTCCTTGAACTGGAACAGACACTTGGGATCATGCAGCAGAACGTTGGTATCGAGGATATACAGTTTTGATGCAGACATCGGCAGGCTTCCTTGTACGACAGTGTATGGCTTCAAACTAATTCAAGGTGAGACCAATTACAACGCGTCCGGTTAGGCTTTTGCTGCATATCAGTTCAGTGAGGTGCTGTAACAGGGTTGACATGCGGTGGTAGTAAATCTGTCCGGCAGCGTTCATAGTTAAAGCCACACGCAGGTATCGGCGTGTGTCAAAGCAGTAGCGAACAAGGAGGTCAGTATGATGACCGAGCACTACATTACCTCCAGCGTAACACCGCTGGACAATCTCGATGTTCTTTCACCTTATGAAGTGGCCCGACTGCAGGACAAAAGCCAGGGCGGTCTGTACAACCTGTTTCGTCAGTGTGCACTGGCGGTCTTGAACTGTGGCAGCGAAATGGACAGTACCCGTTTGGTGCTGAATCGCTTTCGCGAGTTCGATGTACAGATCAGTCAGAAGCACCGAGGGGTACAACTGGATCTGATCAATGCACCAGCCGCAGCGTTTGTCGATGGTGAGCTGATTCAGGGGATTCACGAGCACCTGTTTGCGGTGCTGCGTGACCTGCTATATGTCAGTGACAAAATTGATGGCTGCTGCGAGGGGCTGGACCTGTCCGGTACCATCTCCAATCAGGTATTCAACACCCTGCGTCATGCCAATGCTCTGCGGCCCCATGTGAAGCCGAACATGGTGGTATGCTGGGGCGGACATTCGATCAATCAGGTTGAATATGACTATACCAAGCGGGTGGGCTACGAGATGGGCCTGCGCGGCATGAATATCTGTACCGGCTGTGGTCCGGGAGCCATGAAGGGGCCGATGAAGGGCGCCACGATTGCTCATGCCAAGCAGCGTATCCACGATGGCCGTTATGTGGGTATCTCGGAGCCAGGCATTATTGCGGCTGAGTCTCCCAATCCGATTGTTAACGAGCTGATCATCATGCCTGATATCGAGCGTCGACTGGAAGCGTTCGTACGGCTTGGGCACGGTTTTGTCGTATTCCCCGGGGGGGTTGGTACAGCAGAAGAGATTTTGTACATCCTTGGCATTTTGCTGCAGCAGGATAATACAGAACAGCCATTCCCGCTGATCTTTACCGGTCCCGCTGGCAGCGAGGCCTACTTTGAAACCGTGGATCGCTTTATCCGCAATACGCTGGGTGAGCGTGCCGCCAGCTGCTATGAAATCGTTGTGGATGATGCGTATGAGGTGGCGGAGCGGATGCGGGTGGGACTGGAAGCCGTGACTTCATATCGAAAGGCGACCGGAGAGGCGTACCATTTCAACTGGCAGCTGCATATCCCGTTGTCGCTGCAGCAGACTTTCGAGCCGACACACGCCAACATGCGCGGGCTTAACCTGTCTCGTCGGCAGGAGGATCATGAGCTGGCAGCCCAGTTGCGTTGTGCGCTGTCCGGCATTGTGGCTGGTAACGTCAAGGAGCCGGGTATTCGAGCCATTGAGCAACATGGGCCGTTCGAGCTGCACGGCGAACCTGAGGTGATCGAGGCGCTGGATGAGTTGCTGGAATCCTTCGTTTCACAGCGCCGCATGAAGATTAATCATGACGATTACCAGCCCTGCTTCCGGCTGGCACGAAACAATCGTGCCTCGGCCGGTTGATCAGAGCTGGCGCGAGATGGTGCGTTCACGCACAAATGATGTGATGTAATTGGGGCCGCCATAGAGCGGCCCGGTACCTGATGTGCCTGCCCCGCCGGCAGGTCTTACTCCGGCTGACAGGTCGGCCAGGCTGCGGTTGATCATCAGGCTGCCGGCCTGCAGCTGTTGTCGCACCCGAGCGATCAGTGCTTCATCATGGGTGTGAATGCCGAATGCCTGCCCCTGGCAGTAACGGTTGATTTCGTCGATCACACGCTGCAGGTTTTCCCGGTTGTAACGGATGAGGTGCAGTATGGGGCCATTTACACAGTCTTGCAGCTCATCCAGGGTGTACAGTCGCAGCAGCGTTGGGGGTACAAAAAAGCCATTGTCATGGCGGTCGTCCAGTGGCAGTTGTGCCAGCAAGCGATCACGCACACGCAGTCGCTCAATGTGGTGATAGACCCGGTCCATCTGATGACGGCTGACCAGTGGGCCAATATCGGTGTCAGGTTGTGCCGGATCGCCCAGGTGCAAAAGCTGCAGGCTGCTGATCAGTTGGGCTTCCAGCTGGTCGGCTATCGACTCTTCAATATAAAGCATGCCCAGTGAGGCGCGTCGCTGGCCGGCAAAACTGAAGGCACTGTGCAGTAGTTCGCGCACTTCACGGTTGTCCAGTGGTCGGTCAACCAGCTGAGTACCGGGTAGGCTGCTGTGAGTCAGTGGCGGTACCAGCGAAGCCCCTGAGCGGTTGCTGATCATTGCATTCAGAGCTGTGGCTTCACTGGCATCACCAAAAAACACGGCACCTGCCAGCCGGTAGTCTTCAGCCATCCAGGCCGAAACCCGTTCGGTAGGGCCTGGCAGCAGCGCGACAAGCGACTCAGGCAGACCGGTTTCCAGCAGCAGTTCGATCAGTCGAGTCGCGCTGAAAGCCGTGGCGCTGCCTGTATTGACCAAAACGGCATTGCCGCTAACCAGAATGGCCGCAAGTTGACCCACAAGAGTGGCCAGTGGGTCATTGTCATCCGTGATGCAAATGTAGACACCGCGGCCGTGCAGTTCCAGCTGGTTCACCTCACCGGGCAGACCGTGCAGGGGGCGTGTCTGCAGCTGTGTTCGAGCCTGAGCACTATAGTAGTAGCACAGGTTGATGGCGGTACGCAGATCACCCAGTACATCATTCAGCACAAGCCCTGATTCGCGAACACACAATGTGGCCAGTGTATTCAGTTCCTGTTGTAACCGCTGCCCCCAGCGTAGAATCAGATCAGCGCGGTGAGAGACGTGAACGTCATTCCAGCCGGGCTGTGCTTCCACGGCCAGCTGAAATGCTTCACGCACCTGCGCTTCGGTACAATCGCAAACCTCGCCGATCATGTCTTCAACATGAGCAGGGTTAAAGCGTTCTCTGGCCAGCGTATCGGTGCAGCTCTCGCCTGCGATCAGAGGGCAGGCAACCCATCTTTCCCGTTGAACACGCTGCAATGCGTCCTGCAGTGCCTGTTCAATCAACCATTGGCCGCGTATGGGGCCGGTGGCGTTCAGTCTGGCCGGCAAGTAGATGTCGGTTGGTGGTAACGGAGCTGAATAGTGATCAGGAAAAGGGCGGGATTTGGCGAGCCGGGTACGCAGGCAGGTGTTATTGGTACTGTGCAGGAAAGTGTCGCACAGCTCAAATGCGATGTCGCAGTGTGCAGGGTCGGTCATGACCGGATATTCAGGGTAGCCGAGGTGTTGGGCGTTACTGATTTCCGAGGTCTCCGGTGCACCAGTCAGCAGCAGGACCGGAATGTTAAGCTTGAACGCACGCCCCAAGTGTTCCAGATATCCCAGGGTTGGAAGTGCGCGTTTTGATGCTGTCGGAAGGCAGATACCAAAATGGTTCCAGCCTTCCAGACCCGGCAGGGCAAGGGTACTGGTAAAAATGCCCAGTGTAAGTTCGAGAGCCTCTTCCGAAGGGGAGAGTAACAGCACTTCGCGTCCCTGCTCGCGTGCAGCCAAGGCAATTACCTGTAGCCGTTTGCTGATTCCCTCGCTGATTCGCTCGCGCAGAAGCGGCTCGAAACGAGGGTGCAGATCAGCAGGATTAATGATCAGCGGGGTGTTCCGCGGTGTTGGCGAGTTCAGATATTGGTTGAAGCGCTGATTGGATTCTTCAATACTCAGCGGCGGTGGCAGTCGTGTCGGCAGACAGATATCCGTCTGGATTTGTTCTTGCCTGCACCTGGGTTGCCATACTTCCGGAGTCAGGTTTTTCAACTCCTGCCAGGCACTGACCAATAGCTGGTCAGGGACCGTAAAGTATTGGCTTACACCTCGTTGCAGCTGGGCTCGACTCAACAGCCTGAATTCATCCGAAATATAGAGTGCCAGCGGTAACATCCATCTACTCCGCACAATGAGTGGTCGTGACCCAGTCTACCTTAAAAAACGCTCCAGCAACTCCCTTTTGCCAGTGGCGTTGATCAGGGTCGTGTTACTGGTGGCGTGGGGGTACTCGGGTTATAGTAGCTGGATTTGAGCGTATGAGTATCCCGTTTGCGACGTAAGCTGATTCTGACACTGACCACCGTGCGTGGCTCCCGGCAGTATTCCCTTCACCGGGTATTGGGCTATTTGATGCTGATGTTCCTGCTGGTGTCAGCGCTGAGCTTTTTTGTATCCAATTGGTTATTGATGAAGACCCACGACAATCTGACGGATCTGGAACGTGACCATCAAAGCTTGAACGAGCAGTATGAAATGTTACTGGGTACCCAGCAGCTCTACATATCCGAGCTGGGGGAGTTGGGTGCAACCCTGTCCAGTCTGTCAGAAGAACGTGAGCAACTCGCGTTGGAAAATCATCAATTCAGTACTGCTCTGGATGATCTGGAATCGATGCTGGGGCTTTTGGCTGAAGACAGCGCTGCCGATAATGCTGAGCAAAGGCTGGAACTCGCTCGGCTGGCCGCTCGTCAGCGTCTGTTCCTGCTGCACAGTATTCCCAACGGGGTGCCGATCCAGGCGGAGCAGGTGAATGACAGCTACGGCATGCGTTTCCATCCAGTGCTCAAAACCCGCAAAATGCACAATGGTACTGACTTTAAGGCTGACACAGGCACACCCGTGTATGCCACAGCAGATGGTGTGGTTGAGTATGCCGGCTATCGCAAGGGCAGCGGCTTTGGCAATCTGATCATTCTGCAGCATAATTTCGGTTTTAAGACCTATTATGCCCACCTGCACAAGGTGCAGGTCAAAAGCGGCAGCTTTGTCTACAAGGGGCAGCAGATCGGACTGAGTGGCAACACCGGTCGCTCCACCGGTGCTCATTTACACTACGAGGTTCGACATCTGTATCGGCCTCTGAACCCGGAGCCCTTTGTACAGTGGGGGCTGGATAATTTCGACTCCCTGTTCAGTCGTGTCGAGGAGGTACCTTGGGAATCATTAAACGCGATGTATCCGCTAAATCAGGTCGGTCTGCAGTAACCATCATCGCTCAGGGCAATCACTTCAAGGGTGATACCCAGGTATCCGGCAAGATGCATGTGGATGGCCTGTTTGAGGGCAGTGTTGATTCGTCCGAGGATATCTCTATCGGGCGCCATGGCTGTGTTCGTGGCCGTATCAAGGCACGTAACGTAACAGTCAGTGGTGTATTGGAAGGTGAACTGATCTGCGATCAGCTGCATATCGAGCGTGGCGGGCAGGTACGCGCCACCGTCTACAGTGATAATCTGAGCATTGACCCACAGGGTTGCTTTGTCGGCGAGCGCCGGCTTCAGGTTACGCCACAGCTGGAATATCACCCTGAAGAGGCAGTGCGTGAACACAGTGGCAGCATCGACTACAGTCTGATCGACTCGCTGCCGGACCGTATTACCCTCAGTGCCAAGGGAAGCTAGGCCATGTGCGAATTGCTTGGCATGAGTGCCAATGTGCCGACGGATATCTGTTTCAGCTTTACTGGTCTGATGCAGCGCGGTGGTCGCACCGGTCCGCATCGGGATGGTTGGGGTATCGCCTTTTATGAGGGCAAGGGGCTGCGCTGCTTTCATGATCCCAAGCCCAGTGCAGACTCGCGCATTGCGAATCTGGTCGCGGACTACTCGATCAAGAGCAGGGTGGTGATCAGCCATATTCGTCAGGCCAATGTCGGCCAGGTTTGCCTGGAAAATACCCACCCGTTCAGTCGTGAACTGTGGGGCTATAGCTGGACCTATGCCCATAACGGTCAGCTTGACCCGAACCTGTTCGACTGGCCATTGAAGTTCTATCATCCGGTGGGTACCACCGACAGCGAATATGCCTTCTGCTGGCTGTTGGATCAGATCCGTAACCGCTACCCCGAACGTCCAACTGACCTGCATGAGCTGGAGCGCTTTATTCACCAGTGCTGTGAGAGGCTGCGCGGGCTGGGCGTGTTCAACATGCTGTTGAGTGAGTCTACCCATTTGTTCTGTTATTGCAGTACCAAGCTGGCCTGGATTACACGGCGGGCACCTTTTGGCGAGGCTCGGCTGAAAGATTGCGAGATGAGCGTGGACTTTGGCGCTGAAACAACACCGAATGACGTGGTTACTGTCATTGCCACCGAACCGCTCACGGATAACGAACAGTGGCAGCGACTGCAGGCGGGTGAGCTGGTTGTATTCAATGACGGCGAAGTTGTATGTGATTTGTCGGAGGCGTCCTGATGCAGGCGCCCGGGCCGCAGTTCGACAGTCTGTCCGACATGCTCCAGTTGCTGGCGCGCCGTTTTGATGAACGTCCGGCCTTTGGGCATATGGGAGCCAGTATCAGCTTTGCTGATCTGGATCGCCTGTCACGCCGCTTTGCCGCCTGGGTGCAGCATGAAACCGATTTGCAGCCGGGCGACCGAATCGCATTACAACTCCCCAACCTGATGCAATATCCAGTGGTGTTGTTTGGGGCTCGCCGGGCTGGGCTGGTGGTGGTGAATACCAATCCCCTTTACTGCTGTGAAGAGCTGTGTCAGCACTTGAAAGACTCGGGTGCGCGTGCGCTGGTTGCCTTTGCGCCGCTGCAGGCGCAGGTGTGTCAACAGCTTGCCGGCACCGAAATCGAATATCTGGTTACCACCGAGCTGGGTGATCTGCATCCTCTGCGTAAGCGCTGGGTGCTGAATCTGGCCGCCCGCTTTAAACGAGGCGGTGCGACACAGTTGCTCCAGCCGGTACCTCAATTATCAGGTATACAATGCATGCGCTTGACCCAAGTGATGCAAAAGGGCGGCGGCTTGATTTGGCAGCCGCCGGAGCGGTTCGGCCAACAGGAGTCATTGGCATTGCTGCAGTACACCGGTGGAACGACAGGGCCTGCCAAGGGTGCCATGCTGAGTGAAAAGGCACTGCTGGCGAATCTGGCCCAGATTCGTGCCTTGCTTGACCACTATTGTGAGCCGGGTCAGGAAAAACTGCTGCAACCCTTGCCGCTGTATCATATCTACTCGTTCATGTTGACGCTGGTCATGTTGAGCATTGGCAGCTGTATTGAGCTGGTACCGGACCCGCGTCGTATCCGGACTCTGGTCAAGTGCTGGGATCGTTTCGATCCGACTGTAGTGGCCGGAATCAACCCTCTGTTCATCTTTCTGTGTCAGCAACCGGAGTTTCAGCGCCTGGACTTTGGTCGCTTGAAGTTGACCATTTCAGGCGGTATGGCGCTCACCCAATCGGTCGCACAACGCTGGCAGCAAGTGACGGGCAACGCTATTTGTGAAGGTTACGGCCTGACCGAGTGTTCACCGGTGGTGAGTGTGAACCGGCCCGATGATATTCATCTGGGCAGTGTCGGTTGTCCGTTGCCGGATACAGAGGTTCGTATCATTGGTGAGCAGGACCAGAGATTGCCCGATGGCGAGGTTGGTTCCATTTTCGTGCGCGGGCCACAATTGATGCAGGGCTATTGGCATCAGCATGGCGAAACACAGCAGGCCTTTCATGAAGGCTGGCTGGATACAGGGGATATCGGTCTGATCGATACACAGGGTTATCTGCGTATCATTGACCGTCGCAAGGAGGTGATCAATGTATCAGGCTTCAAAGTGTATCCCAGTGAGCTGGAAGATATTATTGCGTGCCACCCGGATATTCTGGAATGCGCTGTGATAGGGCTACCGGACAGCTGCAGTGGTGAGCAGATCAAGCTTTACGTGGTGCCTGCCAGTCAACAACTGACCATCAAGGCAGTACGCGACTATTGCCGTGAACGGCTGACACCCTATAAGGTGCCGCGCTTGGTAGAGTTCTGCCAGCAGTTGCCGCGTACCTCGATCGGCAAGGTTTCGCGACGTGCGTTGCGCGAGCAGGCGCTGGGGCGCCGTACTCTCTGAACACATTCATTTACCCGCAACAGGTTGTATCGGTTTGTCTGACTCCATTATTAGCTTGAAACAGAGGCTGCAGCAGGTTCGCCTCGCGGACCGCTTCCGTTTGCAGCGAGATCTCAACCGTTTGCAGCGTAATACTCAAACGCCGGACCCGGATCGTCTGCAACGCCTGAATGAACAGATTGACGCTTCAGTGGCTCAGGTCGAACGTTTGAAAGCCCTGCCTGCAAAGCCTGAATACCCTGATCTGCCGGTATCGGAGCGTCGAGAGGAACTGCTCAAGGCCATTGCTGAGCACCAGGTGGTTGTAATCGCTGGCGAGACTGGTTCCGGAAAGACCACCCAGATACCCAAGCTCTGCCTTGAGCTGGGACTGGGTTGCCGCGGCCTGATCGGCCACACCCAGCCACGCCGATTGGCGGCGCGTACCGTTGCTGCTCGTATTGCCGAAGAACTGAAAACTTCGCTGGGCGAGCGTGTGGGGTATCAGGTGCGGTTCCATGATCAGGTAAGCGACAATACCCAGATCAAGCTGATGACCGACGGTATTCTGCTTGCTGAAACCCAGCATGATCGTTTTCTTGATAAGTACGAAGTATTGATTATCGATGAAGCCCATGAGCGCAGTCTCAACATCGATTTTCTGCTTGGTTACGTCAAGCGTCTGTTGCCGCGGCGACCTGACCTCAAGCTCATTATCACCTCAGCCACCATTGATCTGGAGCGTTTCTCAAAGCACTTTGATGATGCACCAGTGATCGAAGTATCCGGTCGCACCTATCCTGTTGATGTTCTTTACCGCCCGTTGCATGAAATGGAGGGTGAGGATGAGAAGGCGTTGGACCTGCAGCAGGGAATTCTGGCAGCGGTGGATGAGCTGGTCGAAATTGATCGCGCCAAGCGAAATGGAGGCCCCGGTGATATTCTGGTATTTCTGCCGGGTGAGCGTGAAATTCGTGAAACCGCCGACCTGTTGCGTAAGGCTCAACTGCGTGACACTGAAATCATTCCACTCTATGCGCGTTTGTCACTCGCGGAACAAAACAGGGTGTTTCATGGCGGTCGGGCTGCGGGGCGCCGCATTGTACTTTCGACAAATGTAGGGGGATCAAAAAAGCCAAAAATGGTTCTTCGTAAAAAACGAAAGAAAACAAAGGGTTAGAACGAACTTTTACGAAAAGAGAATTTTTCGTGATTGAAAGAAAAATGAGTGTCTGAAAATGGTTCCAAGGGTTAGACCCCTGTTGTGAGCTTACAGGAGCCTCTTCAGGCACTCATTGAAGTCCTCGTTGGTGAACCTTCCACCTTCCACCAAAACGAGCTTGTGAGCCGTTCTAGGATACTCATAAGCTCTATCGTCAATGGCTATCCAGTCATCTACTTCGTGTTGCTTGAGATAGTCCAGAACTTCCAGTTCCTTGCAGTGTTCGGCGGCTGGGGCATGGATGTCCGGTGTTGCACCAATCACCATGCCATTGAGCATTGAGTTGAAAAACTCAGTCCCCTTCAAGAGTTTCCAGTTAGAAGCAATAACAATTCTGCTATTTGTTCTAACGCATAAATCAATAATTAACATAATAGAATCAGAAAACCATTCTGAATGATTTGTCGGATTCTTAATAATTCCATCAATGTCTAAAAATATTATTTTCATATATATAATATATATAGTGTTGACATATTATAATGATATGCTAATTTTAAAAAAAGAACAATAAAAATATAGAGGAAATATGAATAAAAAAATTAAATCAATAATAGCAACAGCAGCTTTAACAGTATCAGCAATAACTTCAGCAGAATATGTATTTAAAGCAAATATACCGGCAGATACATTAACATCAAATAGCACTCAACCTAGTTATTCTTTGTTTTATGCTCCTTATGGTGGTATGGGTGATGCTGGTATAAATTGGAATATAACAAATAACAATGCAGTAAGTTATCAGTATTATCCAATGCAAGCATTAGTTTTCTTGGATAGTGGTAATGTTGAAATCACCACTCCGAATGGTCAGTTCAATTACAATGTAACTGATTTTAATAACATGGTGTTTAGTGAATTGGCACTTTCAGGAAGCGTAACTACAAATACTGGGAATTTGAATATATATGATATATTTCTTGGTGAAGTAGAACAGGTTAATGGTTTGAACTATGGTGTATATCGTATGAATGGATCTGTAGGTTTGAACATTATTTTAGATGATCCTTCTAATGTATTAAGTTCAGATACTAATATAATGTTTACAGCTTCAATGGACAATGGACAAGAGGTTTGGTCTGTAGAAGTGGTGCCAGCAACAGGTTCTTCAACTTATGTTCAACACAATGCAGGTTCGAGAGAATTTAATTTTTCAAGTACATACGGCTTCAAAGTTGTCGTACCGAACGGTTTTTCTATAACGAATACTGGAAATCCTATAGAAAGTGAGAATTTTAGAATTCGTAGATTATAATAAATAAAATAAAGTGATAAAAAAGACAGCCTAAGCTGTCTTTAATTTTTTATGGTCTGGCTCTTCTTCTTGAGCGATTCTGTTCTTTCTTTTCTTCAACGAACTCTGAAACATTCTCAAGTTTGTTTTTCATGTAAAGCTCATATTTTTCCATTGTGTATTCAAAAGCTTTATATGCTTCAAATGCCGCTTTCTTGAGCTTGTAAGCATTCTTGTCCTCGCCTAACCAGCCTTTTACATAATTAGCATGTTCTGGAAGTGAATTGACACCAAAGCTTCTACAAACAAGCATTGCATGAATTTCAGCTACAGCCTCTTCATATCCTCTTTCATTGCTGTAGTTGTAAAGAGAAGAACGATTCAACCTGTCTTTGTGTCCTGTAGCATGTCCAAGCTCATGAGCGGCCACTGAAAGCATTTTTCTATGAGATTTGAATCTGTCTTCAGCTCCAAGTCCAATGAAGTCAGAATGGCCGTAATGAGCTGTTTCAATAGCATCTGAAAAACTATATGGAATTCCTGAACTCTCCAACAAATCAATTGCATGTTGTCTTAGCTGAAGGTCTACTTCTTCTGGAGACATTTTCTTATCTAATAAAGCTTCAGCTTGAGCAAAGATAGGGTATTGAGCTTTCACTTGCTCTGGAAAGTAGAGGTGATTCACACTCCAGATTGCATGTTTCGTATGAACTGGAATCTCTTCTAATTTTAATTCCTTGATTTCTTCTCTTGTTGGTTCATAGCGAGTCTTGTTCTTACCATCTACAACTTCAACTCTCTTGAAGAATTTATCACCTTCTTTGTAAGACTTCTTGGAGAAGATAACGAAAGCATCTGACTTTTTACCTTTTAAAGGTCTTTCAGGATCGATGCCTTGTGCTTCAACTTCTTCTTTAGAAATGATTCCGTCTTTTAACCAGCTTTTAAACATATCTGAATATTCATTGAAAGTAACAAAGGCTGGTATCTTCATTGAATCGTCTTTCTGCTGAAGCCCTATCAACATGATTGTATTAGCATAACTGTAAGGCTTGCCAGTTGTAAGCTTGATAGGAATTCTATTGAGCTTAGTTGAATGCATGTAGCTCAAATCGGCTGATTCATTATTGTTTGTAATTAAATCAGCTATTTCTTCTATTAGAATCTGGTTAGCAGATTTTTTATCTTTATTTTGTTTCTTATAACTCATCCTTATTCCGGTTGTTTCTATAAATATTATAGCGTGAACAAGGAAATATCCAAATATTTTAATACTTGATCAATGCTCTAATGATGATAGGATTAAATTATACGATATATATTGTATATTTAATGTAAAAAAACAAAAGAAGAGGAATTTATGAAAAAAATAATATTAATTTTAATGGCAATGATTTCAGTGAGTGCATATGCAGAAGAATCAATTGTAGAGAACTATTCGTTTAAGGCTAATGAATTTGTTGGAACACCAGAAATGATGTTCGAGAAGGGGACAATCGCCTTTACCAATTTAGACATAAAAACAACTGGCTTTGCGAAGAGTCTTCACCAGTTGAATATATTGCCATTGCTTTACAACAAGGATAATCAAGCGGTTCATCTCTACACATGGACTAACAAAGTTCCAGCTAAAAGAATCTACAAAGATAGAGTTGAGTTTTGTGATAAAGAATCAAATATTGAGAAGTGCGACTTCAGAATAGGAAAGCTGTTCTTTGACTTTATCAACGAGAATGAAGGAATTATGTATTACAGCTACATGAAGCCTGATAGGTATGCTTACTTCTATTTTGATAAAGAATTGAAACTTGAAACGAGAAGTGAATATTTAAACAGGATTAAAGATTCATTGCTGTAATTGAAAGCCGAAATATAAAAAAGACAACTTAAAGTTGTCTTTTTTCATGCTGCTTTAGATTTAAAATTCTTAATGAATGACTCTGAGTAGTATCTGTAAAACTTCCCATCAATTCGTGCTTCACAATAATCACCAGAAAAACAAAGATAGTCACCTTCCATAGCTTCTTGAAGGTCTTCAAAAGATAGATCTTCAATATCCATAACAACTTTCAAGCCATTATGATAAATCAGCTTCTTATCAGCTCCAGAATCGGTCTGTAGAAGCTTTTCATCTATCTCCAGCTCTATGTTACTGACTTCTTGAAACTCTATCCCTGTAGCCGCTCCATCCTCATCTTGCCATGTTACAAGCACTGAGAGAGGAGAGAAGAAGAAGCATGTATCGCCTCTACGACTGCCGTTCTCGAACTGAAGATAAGACAACTCCAACTCTACAAAGTAACCCTGAATGTTCTCATAAGTGCCTTTGTAACCAATACTTTCTGAATCGTTATGAATTATGAATTTATAAAATGTGTTCATTTTTTCTCCTTTTATGTAAATTCTGGTTGAGCATGGCTAGTGCCAGTGCTCTTTTTTAGCTTTAAGCTGCTTCTAATTGATTTGATACAAAATTACATGGTTGATGATCATTATCATATAGAGTTGATACTGAATTAATTCTGTCTTCAGCAACTTCAAAAAATGACTCATCCTTTTCAATACCAATGAACCAGCGATCTAAGAGTATTGAAGCTACACCGGCTGAACCAGAACCCATAAATGGATCTAGCACTATTTCTTCTGACTTACTTGAGTTATCAATTAGCAATTTCAAAAGTTCTAAAGGCTTTTCTGTTGGGTGTTGCTTATGTCCTCTCTTAATATTGTTTATCTCAATAATAGACTTGGTTCCCATATTGTTAATGCTTTTGGCTTTACCTTTACGAAACATAACTATGAATTCAGAGTTTTTAAGGTAATAGCGATTTGGTGTATGTGTATCTTTTTTCCAAATTAAAATATTTTGAATTTTAAAACCAGCTTTAGTCCCTTCATTAAGAATCTCTTGCATATTTCTATCATTGACCATGATGTAGCAATGAGATTGATCTTTCAAAACTCTAAATACTTCTGGAACCCAGTCGCTGAACTTAATTTCATTGTGTTTAAAAAGTTTTCCATTCTTAGAATGCTCTTGAGTTAAGGAGTTTCTTTTGCTTAAAAATCCACCACACTCAGTTCCATTTTTGATTTTAGAACAACCCCCTTTAGTGATTTTGTAAGGTGGATCAGTAACCACTAAATCAATACTATTGTCAGGAATGTCTTTAAAAGCCACGATGCAATCATTGTTAATCAAAGAATATTTAATCATTCATTATCTCCTATTATGTGATCTGGTTGAGCATGGCTAGTGCCAATACTCTTTTTTTAGCTTTAAGCTGCTATAGGTGCGTTTGTCTTAAGTATTGAATCTTTAATTCTTGATTTAGAAATATCGTAAAAAAAACTATCGATCTCTATACCAACGAATTTACGATTAAGATTCAAAGCAGCTACGCCGGTTGAACCAGACCCCATAAAAGGATCTAAAATGACTTCTCCTTCACGACTACAGTTTCGAACTAGCTTTTCAAGCAAATCAATTGGCTTAATGGTTGGGTGTCCATAAAACTTTTTATCTCTGATATTTATCGGTGCTTGATATAGTGTTTTTGCATCCTCATAGCTTTGCGGATTGCAATAACCTTTCTTTCTGGCATAAAAACAGTATTCAGTATCACTAAGCATTTTGTTTTTGAAAGTTGGAACAGCATTTGTTTTAACCCATTTGATAAGGTCAAAACTACAACCGTGCTTAGTTACAAAATAATCCATGTAGAATGGTAGCTGTGCCTTATTGCAGAAGAGCATAATATTTATGTTCTTGCAGACTCTTACCATCTCATCAAGAATCTCAGTATTAAAACCATTAACTAGATTCATTGATACAAGTTGATCATTAACTGTTTGGAATGACTTATTGAACTTGCTGTTTCCACCAGCCTTTGTGTTTTTAATGTCATATGGTGGGTCAGTGAGGATTAAATCGACACTGTTAGATTTCATGTCTCTAAGAATGTTCAGGCAGTCATTGTTGAACAGGTAGTATCCTGAATCAATTGAGATAGTGCTTGTAGATTTTACATTTTCTTCTTCATTAAAATTCTCTGTTTTATTGTTCATGAATTATCCTTATAGTATTTTTCTTTTGAACAAGAGTGACCCATTCACACTTGCTCGGTAACGCACCTCGTAATCTTTATGCAGCTACTGACTGCTGAAGTTCCGCTTCGATCTGGTGATATGAATGACTATCGACCAACGAATAGCTCTGGCCGTGGTAGTGCAAAGAAATATGATTCTTTGAATAGGCCAAAAGGAATTCAGTATCTGCCTGAGCAGGAGAAATGTTTTTTGAATGGAGAACTTGAAGTTCTTCAGCCCCTCGAATGATTGTCTTCTTCGAGAGCTTTGAACTCTTGAGAATAGCTCTATAAGTGCGAGTGTTCTGCTGTTCCTCATTAACAATGAAGAACTGTTTAAAGACGGCTTCTCGTCCTTGAGAAAAGGAGTGTATTACTTCGTATTGAGATACAAAGAATGATTCATAACCAAGTTCAGCATAATGCTCGAATAGAGCAACGGTGCAATCAAGCTGGTTATCGTAATCTTCTTCAGTCCAAATTGGATATGTTTCTTGTTTTACGATTTTTTCATTTTTAATAGAAATCTCTCTAATCGGGTTCATGGATTATCCTTATAGTATTTTTCTTTTGAACAAGAGTGACCCATTCACACTTGCTCGGTAACGCACCTCCATAGCTTCAAGAGCTAATTGAAGTTAATGTTTTAAAACTTAATTTACACAAATTCCAAAGTGTTATTTCTTCATTGTAGAGTCCATATTTTTTAATAATTGGTATTTCTAAAAAATGTCGTCCTGTATTCGAGAAAATCAATTTATGATTCTTCTCAACAAATAGACCGTCACCTTCAACCACTTCAATGAATGGTAAGGAAATGTTTTTATTATCTTTTTTGGCTACAGCCATATGAGAAGCAATGATCTGAATAACCGAAATCTTCGCGGCCAACTCATCCAGCTCGACCAAAATGAAATAGTGCTGACTGTAGGTATCCAACGAATCATGCTCTATTGCCTGTTCCAGAGCTTTTTTCATTGTGATGAGCGGTATTGCAGCAGTGCCACAAGACGTATCAGCAAAAGAGCGAGGAGTGTTGTAATCAGGCTCCAACATGCTCTGTAAGCTAAAAATCAAAGATTCAGGTGTATTGTGTTGTGCCAGACTGGAATCATTCAGGAAAAGTGAGTCCCTGAGCTGTCCAAGACTATCTGAAAAGGGGGTAACAGATACGACTTGCCAATAAGCTTCAGCGAACTCGTTTACTGGTTCAAAAAGGGGTAAATATTTATCTGGAATAGAGCTTGTTAAAGCTATGGAATACAAGCTTTCAACAAATGCAGAAAAGAAGGTTTCTGGCTTGAGAGAGTAGCGATTTGTGATCTGTTCAAAAGTCTTTTTTAGTTCGTTGTTCATTCCTGTTTCCTATGAAGATGGGCGAATCATACCAATATTCATAAGTCAAGTCAATATATAAATTATTTTAAGAATATAAAAAACGACTAAATATCAATGATTTGAAAGCCTTTTCGGTGAGTGAAAACTTCCATAACATGATGATTTTGATCGTTTTTTTCTGGAAATGACTGAAGAGATAGAATTGGTGAAAAATGTTGAAAAATGATGCTAGGATCGCCCTGAAACAAGCTGTGAGGCGATTTTATGGATAGGGTTGTTTACTTCTTTGAGGACGGTTCAAAGAGGGTTGAGAGGGTCACTGAGAAGGACTGGCTAGAAGAGATCCAGAGTGAGATAGCTTGTATGAAAAACATAGCCTCTGTAGATGCTGCTGTAGCTGAGTTCAACAGCACCTTACAGAAGCTTCAAGCGGGTCATAGAGTGGCCTATCTCCGTTCTATCAAGTGAAAGCAAGGGCAAAGCCGTTCTCCGGTTCACATGGCTTACTGAACAACTCCTGTAGTGAGTTGTATAGCTCATAGCAATCTGAATCCATAACACCAAAACCAAGCTCCAGCTTCGCCTTGCTGACCTTCAGACTCCAGTTCCTGTCAAAGACTTCTACAGTCATGCCCTGCTCGATGTAGTCTTTAATCTCATCTACAACCGGCTGAACCTGCTCCATTAGATAGAGCTTCTGAGACTTTACCTTCCCTGCCTTCCAGATTCTCAATGTAAAGCTGGTATGAGTCGCATGGCGGTAGTTGAGAAGGTCTTCAAATTCTTCCATTTCATTAATAAACATAATGGCGGGCCTTGAATTAATTAAGCATTATGATATTCATGTATATATACAATATATATTATGGTAATAAATATGTCCATGAAAAATAAAAATATTATAGAAGAATTAAAGAAAGAGCTTGCTCCTATTTCACCTGAACAAATAATTAACAACATTATTGAAGAGTTGGCTAAGACTGGTTCAGTAGAGTTGTCTAAAGACGGTTTAGAAGGCTTCTATCCAGTTATACATAAACGAGACTATTTTAATGAACTCTATACCGTTCATTGTAAGAACTATCACAATCAAGAAAGAAAGTTCTATTTAGTAAATGGATATATCAAATCTGTGAATGTTGCTCGTGATGAATCCAGTAACTTCAAGAGTGTCAAAGTGTATTCGGCTTCAAAGCTGATGTTCTTCTACTTTTTGAGAAAGAGAAGGGTGGATGTTAGAAGTCCTTTAAAATTAGTAACAAACAACAATAAGAGGTAATTATGGTTTCAAGTATATATTTATGGGTTTTAGTCGTATGTTTAATTTGCATATACAGTATTGTCAGAGAATTCAAATATCTTTCTTTCAGGAGTAAGTTGCTTAAAGAAGAATATGAGATGAAAGAGAGGGTAGAAGAACTGGAAAAAGAACTTACTGAGAAAAATTCTATTATTCATATGCTTTATGAACAGAAGAAGGAAGATAATCTTTTCTTTAGTAGTGAGTTTGGATATTACAAAGCAGAAATAAAAGCACTTGAAGAGAAAATTAAAGAGCTTGAAAGCGAAAAGGATTCAGAATCTGTTAAGCAAGAAGATGCTGTAGAAGAAATAAGATAAATTAAAAAATAAAACAAATCTCCATATGCCGCCAAATAGGGCGGTTTTTTTTGTGCATAAGTTATTGATCTAATTATTATATTTAATTAATCATTGGAATATATTTAAAATATCTTTAAAAAATATTTAAAATATCATTGACAAATATTTAATTCCACGTTTACATGAATATATAAATAAATTATTGGAGAAATAAAAAATGAATATTGTAAGAAAGGATAAAGTAAAAGAAATAAACCTTCTTATTGATAAGAGTAAATTCACACCAATAAGCATCTGTATCATGAGCTTGAAAGGTGGTGTATCTAAGACAACTATCGCTAATCACCTTTACACTGGTATCAATACTTACCTTGGCAAGTCATATCCGCTTCTATTGGACTTTGACTTGAGAAACCAGTCAAACAAGTTCAATTCACATCGTCAGAGTGTCTTTGATTTTCCTGAAATTAATAATGCTTCATTCAATGAAGTGGTTGATGAAGTGACACCAAAAGCTATTGTCGATTTGTTGGGAAATCTAAATGAACACTTGATTAAGGTATTCGACAACTCTGCTAACGATAGCACTGCTGCACGAACAACAGCTCAATGCTCGGATATTATCTACATACCGACCAGTGATACAGCTAATGACTTGGACATTACTTGTGAAACACTTCAGTTGCTTGAAGAAATTATCCTAAACAATCCAAACTTGGATTCTTCCAGCTACACAATCAAAGTGATACCAGCTCGTATTCGTGCATACAACGGAATTCAAAAGATTAACAAGCTCAAGAAAATTAAGGCATATATCTCTGAAAGATTGCCTCAATTTGCAGATGATAGCTATTACTCAAAAGCTTTCATTACTGACCGTGTTGCATACCACGACAATCTAATAACTGGTAAGTGTGCCCATGAAATAGATCCTAAATGTGAGATTGATGTTAAGTCACTTATTGACGAAGTAGCAGAATTAATAATAGATAAACAATAATAATCGGAGACAAGAAAATGAATATTAAAGATTTAAAAGCAAAGAAAAACAACAAGATTGAGCAAGTGTTGAACCAAGACAACCAGAAGACACTTATCCCTAAAGTAGCTGAAAAGCTTGCAGCGGTTGAATCTTCCACTTGTGGCGACTACTCAAGTGTAATAGCTGAATGTAAAGAATTGCTAAAAGAACCAGCAAAAAGAACATCAGTGAAGATAAATGATGAAACTACTAAAAATGCTGCATTTGTAGCAGGTGCTTTCAATAAAATCTATAACACTAAATTCAGTGCTACAAGTCTTCTTCAGACTTTGATATATCAACTCATTGTTGAAGATATTAATGAAGTATTCGGTAAAAAAATAGAGAGTCCTGTTTCTAGTTATAACTTTGACTTCTCTAATGGTGTTGGAGAATTTGAAATTCCTATGCGTAAACAGTTAAAGGGTAATAAAAATATGCAAAGAACACTTGTGATTAATATGAAAGTAGTAGAGAAATTAATCAGCATATATGAAGAGTGTGCAAAGGAAGCTGGTTCTATTGAAGCTATTAATTTCCGTCCTCAACCATACCTTGAAGCAATGTTTGAAAGAAGAATAAATAATATTGTATCAAGTATTAAAATGGCCTCCTAAACTGGAGGTTATTTTTTATTATAATATTGACTTAATATATATTATATATATAATGAAAATATAAACAAAATAAAAATGCAATGTTCAAGAGATTTAAAGGAGTAGTATATTTAATAGCAATTTTCTTTTCGTTCACCGCAAGTTCAGAAGATATTGCATATCCAGATTGTGGTTTGAAAGACGGTAAGATAGATCCTTTCAACTCAGAAATATGTCCTTCAGATACAATTCTCCAGTCTTTCGCTGCTGTATATCCTGAACAAGTTGAGAAAATGGGTGTGTCCAATGCGATAGGATACCCAACTTCTAAAATATCTGAATCAGAACATTACAATCCTTCTTATGCTACTGAAGCGATCTTAGCTCGTTTAACTTGGCTGTTTATTTCTATCATAGCGGCAGTAGGAATTTTTAATCTTTCCAGAACATCAATTCCTTTGATCGGTAGTGCTTTAGATAAAGGCGAATGGAATAAGCAATATACGAAGTTAAGTATCGCAACAATGGTCTTGTTGCTGTTGTTCTATGCTCCATACGGCAACTTCACTCTTATCCAACACTTCTTCTTGATATGTGCCTTTTATAGCTTAAAGCTTGCTACAGCTCTTTATGCTTACTTCTTGGCTGATCTTGAATCTAAAAATATTGATTCAATAACGTCAACTGATAAATTCAACAAATCTCAAGAAGTAGAAACTGATTCTTTTAAACATAATAAAGCATATGCCTATCAGTATGTATCATCTTTAACTCACTCAATGCTTTGTAAGCAGTCTACAACCAATTACACAAATCTAACTGATGCTACTTCGTCAAGCTGGTTCAGCAAAAATCAGGTTATAGACAATCTTTACATTGAGAATGAAGGAAGATTAATCAAGTCTTCATTCGGTGACGAAACATTCCTTAATTATACAGATAAATTAATTGGAACTGATAAAAGGCATATCAATGGAATAATTTTTGGTAAACCAACTGAAGATAAAAAAACTTCAAATACGTTTGATTTTGAATGTGGTTCTATCAAGGCAACACTACCAGTAATCAAAGATACAAAATTAGAAAAAATAGCGAAGAATGTAAGGCTTTACGACTTCATTCAAGAGACAGTGGGGCAAATCAAGCATTACGAAGCTTCAGCGATTCAGGACACAATCGCTTCTGGTGCAATGACTCTAAGAATGGCTGTAGCTGATGATTTAGGTCTTAAGTCTCCTTCCGTTGCTAACAAAGAAGAGAAGGAAATTCTGAAGAAGATGTCTCTTGTCTATCACCAGAATGTATTAGCGGCATTGCTTGTAGGATACGGAGAGAACGACAAAGGATCTCTTATCAAAGAGAACACTTACATGCTCAGAAAGAGCCTTTCTCAAGCTGAAACGATAGCAAGGGGTATCAGAGAGCAGGCTTGTTTCGACAACAGGGAGAATGTTCAGGGTTCAGTAAGAACTTACAACCATTTAGTGAACGGCACTGACATTAATGGAGTGGCTACAACAGCTTGCCTTGATACAAACGAGAAGGGGGTTGTAGGGGTTCTTGCTTCTAAGGACAACAAGAGCATGTATTACGAGAGAGAAGAGCTTGTAGCGGCTAGAGAGTCCTCATTTACAGCACTTGAGAAAGCAAGAGACGGTTTTATTAGTGACATCTATGAGTTGAGAACGGCTGTTGAAAGAAGCTATGTGTTGGACATTTTCGAGATAGACAATGCCAGAGCTTACTTTATTCAATTGAGACAAGAAGGGGTTGCCACTATAGCAACGAACTTCACGACTCTTCTTAGTTCATTCAAGAACACAAATCTCAATCAAGCGATACTTAGAAACACTGTTACTACAGATACTGGTGCATTGAGTGATACATATATTCCATTGAATGATGATGCAGATGTGTCTGGTCTTTTCCCTATCTTAGACAATTATGTAGCAGATGCTTTCACTGGCTACAACTTCAATTCTGAAGATATTGTCAATATCAACTTTGAAGATTACACAGATTACTATCTCAAAGAATCTACAGAAAGAAATTATAGTGGTGTGGATTTCACTTCTAACATTACTTCGTTTTTAACAAGCCCATTAACGAAATTCAAAGAAGTATATGAATGGCAAAATTCAGAATGTGAAGGTAAGTTTCTTTGTTATATTTCTTCTGCTCATCCAATTCAGAGACAAGCTGAATTTGGTAATACGTTATTAAATGTTTCAGCAACTATCATAATAACAAGAGAAATAATGTCAGTAGCTTCAGCCATGAAGACTGATAAATCTAAAGGTAAATTGAAGAAAAATAAATATGGAGTTGCTGGGGTTGGAACACTTGCTTCATTAGCAGGGGGAGCATTCGCAATAATAAACAGTGTTTTAGATCCTATTATGCCATTGATATACATGATTGGTGCTGCTGGTATTGCTTTGATAATTTTAAAAATGGCATTAGTGTTTATTTTAAAATTGACATTCATAACATTTATTTTGAATGTGATTATATTGTTCATGTCGATTCCATTCTTCATGTTGAGATTCTTCAGATTCCAGACACATGAAGAGTTTAATAAAGCAGTTATGGAATTCGTTAAGTTAATTCTATTCGTTATCGCATACTTGCCATTATTCTTAATCGGTATACTTATCAGCACAATATTGTTATCTGTGTTTAGTTCGATCATCTCATATATGACATTTGAAATGTTCGGTGAAGCTATACAAGATCCAACTTTCGTTATGGGCATTGTAGTAATGTGTATAGTTTTTGTGATAACTGCTTTTGTTAATTACAAAATAACAATGCATTTATTCAGAAAAATGAATGACTTGCCATTAGATTCAATGAAGAAGTTCTTCGATTCTGAAGAAGCTGAAGAAAAAATGGTAAGAGATTTGAACACTATTGCGGCTGGTTCAATCTTAAGTTCGCTTAAGAGTGTTGAGCAAGGAAAACAAGAAAAGCTTAAAAAGCAAATTCAGGAAGAAAGAAGAAGAAGAGAAAAACAAAAAGAAGAACAAAAAAATGAAGGTATGAAATGAAATGGTTAAGTTATATAGTATTAGCAATTAGTTTATTTTTTGGTATTGCATCTGCTGATAATAATGAAACAATTAAAGATAAAGTCCTTTATCAGGATTATGAAGTAAAAAAAATTGCTGAAGTAGAAGAAATATTTGAAAAAACTGAATTTCAATTCATTCTAGGATTTTTTGGTAAAGAGTATTTAGCAAGTGCTGTTAGTGATATTACTGTTCCAGCAAATGTTGAAAAAATAAGAAATTTATCAGTTGAAGAAGTTCGATTGAATTCAAAATCTTTTGCTAATTGGAGCAAAGGTTGGTATGTGCTAAAGCATATATTAGTAGTATTTGTTTTTTTGGGATTCCTATACTTCATGAAAACCCTTCTTACTTCTACTGTCATGACAATGAGTGAAGGGAAGTTGTATGGCGGTAAAGTTCCTTTAGTCTCATATGTTATTCATACATTTCTTCTATTTATATGCTTGATTCAGTTTCTTGTTGTAGAAATAAATGAACCTTCTTATATCGAAAGATTTATATTTAAAAAACTTGGTAGTAGTTTCGTTGTCGCTGATGAATCACTTCAAGAATATAACAATAACATCTCTACAGGTTTGCCGACTGTAAAGATTCCTCGTCCGTTCATTTATCAAGATGATATGTTTAATTTGATTAATGGTTTAATGGAAGAGAAAAGTGTATTAAAAAATGATTCTGAACTTGAGTTTAAATTCACAAGATTAAATGAAAAATATGTTGGTGGTTTGAATGGTATTAAAGGAGATATTAGTTTCAGTCTTCCAATTGATACTGTGTTAGTTAAAAATCAAGCTGAATTAGGCAATACAGGAATTTTAAATTACTATGATCAAAAAGTAGAAAGTGTATACAGAAAAATAATTAATAAAGCTAATAAAATTACCGATAATGTAATGTCTCAAGAAGTAAATAGCTGGTTTAAATCTGATAATACTGACTTCAGATGGGTGTCTGGAACTTGTGCGAATTACGAAGAAGTAAGCTTGGAAAATGCTTCAGCAACTTCGATCAGAGACTACATACAAGAGGCTTCAAAATGCCTTTCTAAAGACCTTGTATCCAGCCTTACAGCTATTCCCAACTACGACTATGACAAGGTGATCAGAGGCGATTACGGCTTGAGAGGGAACACAATACAGCTTTGTGGAGTGGTAGAGGAATCATTTGGTAAGAGACAGGTGAACACCATGACAGTCGCTGAGATTCAGGCTTGTATGACTCAGTATTGTTCTGATGGTGATACTTCGAGTGTGTTCAGTTGCTCCCTTGCTACTAACCTTTATCTCAAAGCTGATTATCGTGCTGAGAACAGCAAGAAAGGCTTCTTCAACAACTTAATCATGTCTCCGTACTACAGCATAATTAAGATAGATTCTAATCCGGCAAAGTCTGTGATCAACGGATTGGCAGTGTTGGAAGAAGAACCAGACTTGGTTGATACAACCACATTCAGCATAGTGATTGATACTAAGCACTATCCGCACTTCAACCATGAGACTTATCTTGATTTCATTAAAGACAATGGTACTTCTATCGTTGATGGAATCCAGTTCCAGTCTATCAGTGAAGTCAGCTTCTCCGATCTCATAACAGGGTTTGACGGACCTTTCGGATTAACCAGATTCCAGACTTGTTTGAATAATCCCAACTCAATAACAAACGGTTATGTTTGCGACAATATTTTCTCTGAAATGAATGCTATGGGTGAGAGCTTCTTGGTCAATGCTTTAGCTATCAAGACAGCTTCTCCATTCATCTCAAGTCTTCTTAAAAAGAAAAATAAGGCCATTCCTGCCAAGCTTCTTAGTGGCGGTAATGTTAAACAAAAGATAAGAAGTGCAGCTGTCAAGGGCAGTCTTGGTATCGCTGGGGGTGCTACAACAATAGCCTTGTTTTCATTTCTTGATAATACTGGTCAAGACTACTTCTATGGCTGGGATGACAACATTAGAGAGAATGCACCAGAACTTGCAGCTTTCATTATTACGTTATCAGTATTGGAAGAGAAGTTTGGTATCAGTCTTACAAATAAAATATTTTTTGTTCTTGTGGTTTTTGGTATTTTGATTGGTTACATATTTCCACTCGTGCCTTTCATTATAGCGGCTTTTATTGTTATAAAGATTGCAGCAAAAATATATGAATCATTCATTGCAGTTGTTTTGAATTTTATCTTTGCGATAAATCCTTCACAGAAAGATAGAAGTGAATATCTTATCGAAGCATTTTTAAATGTAGTTTCGCTTATTTTGATTCCATTGTTTGCAGTCATGGCTATCGTGATCTTCAATATCATGACTCAAGATATAATTCCTCGCTTCAAGATTTTTGAAACTGATTCCAGCTATGCAACAGATGGTTCTTCAGCACAAATTATCTTGTTCGTTGTTTATGCGATTTTGAATGTGTATTTTCTTTTCAGATTGGTGAACTATGTTGGCGGGACATTGAAGAACTTCTTGGATAACAGCAACTCAATGATCTACAACGAAACAAAGCTTGGACAAGCTGAAGAAATAAATGACGGTAAAGACGAAGTAACGCATGTAGCGAAGCGATTCTTCAGACAATAAAAAAGCCCCTTTGAGGGGCTTTCTTGTAGGTGCTGAACCAACCAATTACTCTTCTTCTTTCTTAGCTTCCAGTTCAGCTACTTTCTTAAGATATTTTTCACCAGTAATAGGAGTACCTACAGAATAGGTAGCAAAAATATCGTTCGTTTTAGTTTCATTTCCACCAGCCTTTTGAATGGCTTCAAGGATATCTGAACTAACTCGACGTGCCTTGGCAGAAATGAGGTAATCTTTTCCACCAATCTCCAATACTTGCCATTCTTTATTTTCAGGCGGCTCTACAGGCTTGGAACTAGATGCCTTGGAAGCTCGCTTGGTAGAAGTTCCAATATTAAGCTCATAGATAGCAAATTCACGAACTTGTTCTTTAAAGCAAGCGAGAAGGTCATTGATGCTAAGATCATTTTTTACAAGAAGATCGTTCACTTCTGTTTCAAGACTCTTAAGAGACTCGTTACGAAGTTCAGCTTTCTTGTTCTGAGCCTCTGAAATGATTGCATTGATCTCTTCAGCAGTCTTCCCTTCAAACAACTTTGCGTAATCAGTCATGATGACCTTCTCCTTGTGTAGAGAATTAGAATTCTTTATGCATATTGTTATGCATTTGTGAACATCATAGATGCTTAAGATATGTTGTCAAGAATATTTTTTATTATTGAGTAAATATAAAAATATATCCGGCAAATGTAGTCACGAGAAATAGCGAAGCAAAGTAGGGATTGATACCTCTAACCTTGCTGATAAACGAATCTATTACCTGACCAAGGGTTCTGTCGTGCTGATGCTCTTCTATGTATTCTTTAACAGCTTTGTCAAAATTCTCTTGTTCAAAAGCTCTATTCAAAGAATCAAGCACTTCGTCACCTGTTGCTACAACCTCAACAACCTCAATCTTCTCTTCTTTTAAATCTTCATTCTCCTTTTTTAATTTCAACTCACTCATCTTGAACCTCTTTTTATTGTTTATAATTAAAAATCACGTTAATGCATATATATTATATATATCATCAAAAATATACTTGATCAATATTATAATAATGATAAGATGAAATTAATAAACAATTATAAGTGAGTTTATGAATAATTTAACAAAAGAGGAAAGAAAGCATTTATTAGATTATATATGTGTTGAAAGAGAGTATAAGATCAGAGCGGATAACATGCTTGATTTTTCATTCGATAAAATAGAATCGCATGATGCCTTCATGCATTCAGAAAGAATGGCAAAATTAGAAGGTTATCTATTTAATGCTAGAGTTGTCGATAATATCAGACAGATAGAAAGAAAAAATAACAATCCTTCCAAAAGTCTACTTAATCAAGTCAAAGACTACATAGAAAATAATCCTGATTACGATAAATCAAGATTCTATACTTCTGACGAACTTGAAACATTCTTTTTGAAATTAAGTTTTCAGAGAAAAAAGACATTAGAGCTTTTAAATGAAATTAAGTATGTCTATCAGAATGATGATAAGAAGTTAAAAGTTAGAATGTCGGAGCTTCAGGTTCTGGACGAAAGGGCTGAATCATCTGATGTAGATAATCTGGTTGAACAAATTAAAATCAAAAAGGATTATTTGAACTTTGAAGAAAGGATTAAGAAAGACCAGCAAGGGAGAGCACTAAAAGCAGCAGGGAGGGTGAAATGATTGTAGATAAAAGTTCATTCTTCATAAAAAAGACAATACAAAGTGAAAGAGTCAGAGAGCTTAAAGGTGTCCATGAGTTTCTGAAAAACCATGATTTGATTCAAGTGTTTATTCGTTCAGAAGCGGGACAAGCAACTGAAGAAGAGAAAGCAGGTTTAGCTGAATATGTAGAATTTGCTAAGAACAATGAATACACAATTCATATGATTGTTCTTTGTGATTGCTACAACTTAGTTAAAATCAAAAAATCCATAATTAAGTACATGGATGATAATGATTGGAGCTGGAATGATCGAGCAGCATACTTTCAAAAAGATAGTTTCTGGAAATGTAGAGATTTGAATTTTTATAAATTATGTCGCGGATACTTCGAGCTTGAAAAACAAATCTATAATGATTTGGAGTTTATAAAATGAATGGTATAATAATATATATAACAACTAAAAAGAGGAAAATATGAAATATGATAATAACAATCCAATTGGCTCAATTGAAATAATAGAAGATGAATTTGATAATCCAGCTTATATAACAAGCGGTGAAGAGCCAAAACCGTTTAATGAGTTGATTGACGATTTTGAAGAGAGAGCAAAAGCTAATCCAGATATTAATAAGCATTTAGATGAAGCAATTCTTCAAGATTTAGAGGATTTATGTAAGAGATACAGTTACAGATTTAAAGGCAATAAAATCTACTCTGTAGATGAAGATGGTAAAGCCCTTCAAATGGTCGCTAAATACAGTCCATTGAAAGACCAGCTAGAGATAGCTAATTCCTCCCTTACAGATCCAAAAGTAGCTGAATTGAGTGCTCAATTCGCCAAGTCTAAAAACTGGAAAACAGTCACTGTCGTTCCTCCAAGGAATGCCGCTGCTCAGAAGTTCATGGAAGTAACCCTTACAGCACTTTTACAAGCTGATATGTATGAAGCTGAAGAAGTGAATGTGCCAAAAGAATACGAAGCTATGAAGGCTGAGATAGCGGCTAGATTGAGAAATACTTCAGCATTGAAGGAAGGCAACGAGAATGATGTAGAAGCTCCAGAATCGGCTCCTGTTGCTGAACAAGCACAACCTGAAACCGAAACTGGTGCAACTTTAGAGAATGCAGGTGAAAAGCCTGAAGAATCTCTTACAGTCGAAGAGGAAGAAGCCCTTGCAGCATTCGACAATGATGATGTCTTTGCTAAAGAGCTTTCTGAAGACGGTGAACAACCAAAACAAGAAGCTCAAGTACCTGAAGACGATTGGGTTGCTGAAGAGGTATCTTTTGATAAACCTGACAATGAATCTGTTGATTACGACATGGGAGCTTTGAGAGGTGAAACTGTAAAAAAGCAAGAAGATAACGAAGTGAAAAGAACTAACACTCAGAAGAGGGGAATATGAATGAGAGCACAAAAGAGTTATTACTTGAAGAACTAATCAAGATAACTAATAAGAGTTTAAAAAACTCAATCTTAAATAGTCGTATAAGCGAAGCTGAAATAATTCAAGATGAAGCCTATTACGGCTTCAAAGATCCAAAAAAATACATTTTTGTAAAAGCAATAACGGCTGCTACGGACTACTTCTGTAAAGTCGAGCGAGAGTTAAATATTGATGTATATAGCTTTAGATCTGATAAAGATTTGAAAAGAAAAGTTATTTTGGCTTTTGCTAATCATATCAGCAAGATTAGTAAAGATAATGTTTATGAACCTTCTCAAAGAATAAAATCTACAGAGAAAATCGTTCAAAATACTTCTGATTATCTAATCAATGTAATCTATCCGTACTGTTCTCAAAGAGCAGCATACAGCAAAAACTTCCCACCTTTAAAACCTTCACAATTTTCTCGAAAGAGATCACCACAATAAAAAAAGGAAGCTGAATGCTTCCATTTTTTAAAACAAAAAGAGGAGTTCATGAACACATATGAATGATTCACTCTTTCTATTAATGCATGGATATATTTATTTGTCAATGGCGTATTGATTATTTTTTTATTTATTATAATATGAAATTATGGGTATATATAATATATATTTGTGATAATAATTATAAGGGTGAAAATATGAATGATAAATTTAAAAGATTAAAGGAGTGTCAGAAAATAGTAGAAAGAAATATTTATATTTATGATAGCAATAATAAGTTCGATGAAATTGCTAGTTTTATTAAAGCATTGCTTGTTTCAATATCTGTTAAGTCTAAAAAGATACAATACGATTCTTCAAAGATAAATGAGGAATTAAGTAAATTCAAAAACATAAGCGATTACAAGGAAGTGGTGAATTCGTTTCATGGTTTTTTGAATGAGTTCAATGATGAATTTTACAAAGAAGAATCACAAGAATATTTAGACTTGTGTTTTAATCAAATGATTCTACAGGCTCATGCTGACTACTACACTGAATACAGCAAATTCTACAAAGAAAATAAAAAAGTGTTTCCTGTTCAGAAACGAAAATTATCTAAATCAGTAAAGTTAAAACTCAAGCAAGCGAAAATTGATCTTTGGTCTTTCAATAAAGACAAGTCAAATACTGGATACAGACTTATTTTCAACACTACAAAAGCTTTCACAAGACAAGGCTTTATGTATGTAAACGATAAATCAGATTCAGCAACAGTAAAAGTTGAGTGCTGTGACGGTAAGTATTTAAAAGGTATTACATTTGAAGCTGAAGGGTTGATAGTTCATGCGGATTCTGGAGATGACTATACGCCATACAATCATATTGAAATGGTAGCCAATCGAAAGGAATATCCAAAAACAAAAATTGTCAATGTTGCTGGTTGCTATGATGGTTTTAACCAGATTTATTCTAAGTCGAACTATGCTCAAAAGTATGTCTATTTCACATCTGACAATGTTGGTCTTACATACGTCGAATACTCGAATGGTTCTTCAAGAACATTGAAGGCGGTTACATGGTTGCCAGACAGATTGATAGTTCATCTTAACATTGGTTCTAAAGAATTCCTTTACAGCAACTTAATAAAGCAGGAGAAATAACCTGCTTTTTTTGTAAATATAGGGGCCGCATTTCTCAAATCATGATGATAGCATCCGATCTGAATGAGAAATGAGGTGAAGTATGGACACTCTTAACAAAGCTTCGTTTGCTATTGCATATCTGAATCAGAACAAGAAAAAAATGTTGTTCGGTATGGGAACCATCGAACTTGTCCGAAACATGCAATCATTCCAGAAAGACAATCCAGACACTTTTCTCTATGAGATTTTTGAGTGTGGTGAATGGGTTGGTATTGCTGATTCTTCTCTTAAAATTGAACTGGTATGAATGTATTAGACAAGTCTGTGATAGAGCTGGTCGCTATCTATCATTCTGTAGTGAAGAGAAGCGATCTTGAGTGTATACGAGATATTGAAGTAATAACCTTTCTTCTTGATCTTGATACGCACTTCTACTCAGAAGAAGAGTTGAAGTCTCTCCCTGTCGTCCAGCGAAAGCTCTTCAAGGCCAAATCTTCTCAAGCTCTGGAGATAGTCGGGCGGTTACTGGAAGACGATAAAGCCCCTAACTGGTGGCTCTACGGTATCAATCTGGATCTGGATTGTAGTGTCTGGAAGCCCTTGTGTGCTTCTGATAACCATAGTCCTAGATACAGGCATATGTTCAGTAATATCGTTCTTGAAGCCGATTGGAAGGCTCCTGTGCTTCGTTGTAAACAACACCGCTACCGCTTCTACTTCATGGACGACAAGGGGAGTATTGTTCTTCCTGCTCTTCTCCTCACTGACTACCCCTCAATGGCTCAACTCTATGTCACCAAGATAGAGAAGGTGTCATACGGCTCCTCTATGGCTCATCTAGCTGAAATGCTGTCTCTGTTCACCACTGTAAAACTCAGACTCAGGGAAGAAGATACAGGGGAGATAGAGATACTTGGATTCGGCAAGAATCTGATTCTGGAAGTGAATGATTGGATGTTGCTTCTGGAGCGGGATGAACTGGTTGAAACCTATCTCACTGAACCATTTCAGCGAGATAATGTAGAGTTACTTTTTATTATAAGGGATTTGTTAAAGAATCAAATTTTATAGATATATTATATATATGCTTGAATTATTATTATTTTGTGGTAGTCATGATAATAAGCAACAAGCATTATAATATTATGAAAGATTTAGAAAAAGCGGTTGAGCAATCTGAAGAATTGCTTAAAAAAGTGATAAGAGAAATGGATGAATTTAGAGCAGAAAGAGAACTGTCAGAGAAGATAGAAGTTACGCTTCCTGTCGCACATAACGATACAGCCTTTCAAACATTCATGGTCAGTTATTGGAAGAACTACTCTCTAACTGTAAAGATTAAGAATAAATCGTCTTTGAACACAGAAGTTCATTCTTTCACATTGAAAGGTATAGAGTCTGTTTATCATAAGCTCCAACAATTTAATGACGAAGATTTTCAGTTTATTGACTACTTTAAAGTGGAAACAAACAAATGGTTTTTCTTTTACGAGAAAGATGCTTGGGTCGAAAGTAATAATATTGATGAATTCGATACTTTGTGTGAAGTATTTGAGCCTTTCATTGAAGAATTTCGTTACAAGGCTTTGTTCTACAAAACAGATAATGGAGTTAATAAAGAAGGCGGAATAATGGCTTTCGATGATCCTTATTATTTACATGAAGATTGTCTTAGAAGAGAAAATGGAGTCATTGTAAGCTTCTTCGATAATTATTTATTTGAGCATTGTGAAATTGAAGAAGGTCTTTATGGTTATAAATTTGGAGATCCTTTAGAAATTTCAGAAGAGTTATATGGTGAGAAAAATATAGAAGCTCTTTTTGACATAGTTAATCAGCATCCATTTTTAATAAAACATTTGCCTTTGGATTGGTTAATATATTTCGATATTTCTGATTTTAAATTTACTAACTACGATATAGATTTCTTGGATTATATTGAGTTGTTAGAAAACATGCCTAAAATTGCTGAAGATTTCTCAGTTGATTTGATTGTGTATGGTAAAAAACCGACTCTTTATAAATCAAGACATTCTTCTTACAAAGTGAATGAAAGAGAAGTCTATAAATTGCTATTTGAAAATAGTAGTTTTCGTGAATTGCTAGAAACCAAGGCATTCGGTTATCTTGAATTCTTAGTAAAAAAATATAATAAAGGTGGTGAATTCTGCACAACAAGTTCTGTGTTAGAACTGCCTGAATTTGGTTCTGTGATTAGAGTATTAGATAAGATATACAATGGCTTTGCTTCAATCGTCTACAGCAATGAAATGAATATTAATCAGTTATTTGCTGCTGCACAATTCGCTAAAGTTAATTTTGATAGCTATTCAAAGTTGAGTCAAAAAGATAAAGATTTTATTTTGATAAATATTAAGATTTAAAAGATAGCTGACAATAATCCTGATTTGTGGTATAAGATTCATCTTAAAGATCAGGACGATTTGCTTCATATTACGGAAATATATAGTCCTGATTAGTCATGTATTGAACAGGACTTCACATGAACATTACACAAATTGAAGAGAATACAAAACAGCTAGTCAACAAGACCATTTCTGGTGAAGTTGCTCTTCAAGATTTTGTCTATGAATTGTTATTGGCATATGGTCATCGTCCTCAATCTGTGGGACGGCTCCGCTCTGGTGAACGAAATCTCGCCAAGGTTGAAGGTGAAGTTCTTTGGAAGCGGCATATTTATTTCAAACATTCCAAAACAGGTTCTCTCCATTCTGACATTGATACAATGCGGAAGGAGAAGTTTGTTTCCAAATATAAAGTCCGTTTTGTCATTGCAACTGACTTCAATGAATTCTTGGCTGTCGATACAAAGACACTTGAGCCTCTTGATATAGACTTTGAAAATCTCGCCAAGCACTTTGACTTTTTCCTGCCGTGGGCACAAATGGAGAAGGCTGTGTATCAGGGGGAGAATCCCGCTGATGTCAAAGCTGCTGAAAAAATGGCGAAGCTCTTTGACCTCATCAAAGAAGAGAATTTTGATAAGGATTCAAAGAACGATCTCCAGAAACTTCACAACCTCAATGTCTTCCTGACACGGCTTCTGTTCTGCTTCTTTGCTGAAGATACGGGTATCTTCAAAGACAACCAGTTCAGCAATGCGATTGGTTCACACACTCTTGCTGACGGTTCTGACCTGTCCGAGTATTTAAACCGGCTCTTTACTGTCCTGAACACTGCTGAACGGGATAGAGGGGATCTCCCTGACTATCTGGCTAAATTCCCCTATGTGAACGGTGGTCTGTTTGCTGATGATATTCCTTCACCAGACTTTTCAGCTCGTTCTCGTAGAATCCTGATTGAGTGCGGTAGTGACCTCGACTGGTCGAACATTAACCCTGATATTTTTGGTTCAATGATTCAGGCGGTCGTTCACACCGATCAGCGGGGAAGCATGGGTATGCACTATACCTCTGTTCCCAACATTATGAAGGTGATAGAGCCTCTGTTCCTGAACAGTCTCTATGATGAGCTGGAAGAGGGTCAGGACAATCCTCGTAGGCTTGAGAGGCTTTTACAGCGGCTTGCCAGCCTTAAAATCTTTGACCCTGCCTGTGGCTCCGGTAACTTCCTGATCATTGCTTACAAAGAGCTGAGAAGGCTTGAAATGGAAGTGTTCAAGCGGCTTCAGGAGCTGGAACTTGAACGAATCGACTCTTCCAAGGGGGAAATGGCACAACTCCGAGTGCCTATGTCCGGCATAAAACTATCTCAGTTCTATGGCATTGAGCTTGACGACTTCGCCCATGAAGTAGCGATTCTTTCTCTGTGGCTTGCAGAGCACCAGATGAACCAAGAGTTTAAAGCTGAGTTCGGTGATTGTGCTCCTTCTCTGCCGTTGAAGAGAAGCGGGAACATTGTTGCTGATAATGCTGTAAGAATTGAGTGGAATTCTGTTTGTCCTTCTGAAGGTGAGATTTATGTATTGGGTAATCCACCTTATGTTGGATCTAGGTATCAGGATTCTAGCCATAAGGCAGATATAGAAAATTTGTTTTCTGGTTTATCAGAATATAAATCTTACAAAAAACTGGACTATATAGCTTGCTGGTTTCAAAGAGCTTCCTCTTTTATAAGTGGGAATACAAATTCAAAATTTGCTTTCGTCTCCACCAGTTCAATTAGTCAAGGTGAGCAAGTAGAAATATTTTGGCCGCCATTATACAGATATGGTCTAGAGATAGACTTTGCACATCGTCCGTTTAAGTGGAGAAATAATGCAAAAAGTAATGCGGGTGTTTCCTGCATTATAGTTGGTATGAGAAATATATCTAATACCCCCAAGATTTTGTATGAGAATGATATATACAAGAAGGTCGATAATATTAATTCTTATATTGTTGCTTCTAAAGATATTATTGTGTCTAAAAGGACTAGCTCTATATCATCGCTACCGAAAATCGTTAGCGGGAATAAGGCTAATGATGGTGGTTATTTAATCATGACCACTGAAGAAAAAAATTCGTTAATTAGTGGAAATCCTGAACTAAATAAAATAATAAGAAGAGTTTTCGGAGCCGAAGAGTTTCTTAATGGAAAATCTCGTTGGTGCCTGTGGATTGATACGCCTGAGAAACTAAATCTCGCTCTTTCTGTTGATGAAATTAAAAACAGAATTGATAATGTAAGAACAACTCGTCTTGATAGTAAAGATAAAGGCGCAAATAAACTGGCATCGATTCCTCATCAATTTAGGGAGATGCGTGAGCCTAAAGATTATTCTCTAATCATTCCAACTGTATCATCTGAAAAAAGAAGGTATTTGCCAATTGGTTATTTGGGAGTTGATGATGTAGTTATAGCACCAAATATTGTATTGTATGATCCACCACCATATTTATTTGGTGTTCTTTCGAGTTATATGCATATTCAGTGGGTGCGCGCCGTTTCAGGTCAGCTTGAGTCGAGGCTGAGATATTCATCACAACTTTGTTATAACAGTTTTCCGTTGCCCAAAATCAATGAAAAACAAATATCGTTGATTACAGAAGCCTCTTTTGGAATTTTAGAGGCTCGTGAAATGTTCCCAAATAAAACTATCGCAGAATTATATGATCCTAATTCTATGCCATCAGAGCTTCTTCAGTCTCATGAAAAGCTTGATGAAATAGTTGATTCTTGTTACAGAAAAAATAAATTCAGAAGTGACGAAGAACGTTTGGAACTTCTTTTCGATATGTATGAAAAGATGACTAAAGGGAATTGATACTATGCCTAATTTATTGGATGTCACTTATGCTCAAACTGGTGAATCAACAAATACAAATGAAATGGGTATGCGGCCTATGCAGGCTCGTGCCTATGAAGCAAGAAACAACCAGTATCTGTTGATAAAGGCTCCTCCTGCTTCGGGTAAGTCTCGTGCCCTGATGTTCATTGGTCTGGACAAGATTCACAATCAAGGGCTGAAGAAGGTCATTGTTGCTGTTCCTGAGAAGAGCATTGGCGGTTCCTTCAAATCAACAGAACTGGCTAAGTATGGCTTCTTCACTGACTGGAATGTAGAGCCTCAGAACAACCTTTGCACGGTTGGCGGTGAGAAGAGCAAGGTCAAAGCATTTAAACGGTTTATGGATAGTGCTGATCAGATTCTGGTCTGCACCCATTCGACTCTTCGCTATGCCTTTGAAGAGCTGGACGAATCCAAATTCAATGATACGGTTCTGGCGATTGACGAATTCCACCATGTCAGTGCTGACGGTGACAATATCCTTGGCGGTTTAATCAAGTCCGTCATGGAGAACAGCACGGCTCATATCGTGGCTATGACAGGCTCCTACTTCAGGGGTGATGCTGTTCCTGTCCTGACTCCAGAAGACGAGTCAAAGTATGCCAAAGTCACTTACAACTACTATGAACAGCTCAACGGCTATACCTATCTGAAGTCCCTTGGTATTGGATACCACTTCTACAAAGGGCGGTATACCGATGCTATCGGTGAAGTGCTGGACACCAACAAGAAGACAATCATCCATATCCCGAATGTAAATTCTGGTGAGTCTACAAAAGAGAAGTATGACGAAGTAGACGCAATCATCGATGTCATTGGTGAGTTCGATTCAAAAGACGAAGATACAGGGGTGATTCTGGTCAAGCGGTCTGACGGTAAGTTGATCAAGGTGGCTGACCTTGTTCACGATGAGCCGAAGGACAGGGACAGGATTGTAGAATACCTTCGTAATATCGAATCTCCAGACGATATGGATATTATCATAGCTCTTGGAATGGCGAAGGAGGGCTTTGACTGGAGCTGGTGTGAACACTCCCTGACAGTCGGTTATCGTGGTTCACTGACCGAAATAATCCAGATTATCGGTCGTTGCACAAGGGATTCCAGCAACAAGAGTCATGCCCAATTCACTAACCTCATAGCTGAACCTGATGCTGAAGATGCTCAAGTTCGTTATGCGGTTAATAATATGCTCAAGGCAATCACCTGTTCACTCCTCATGGAGCAGGTATTGGCACCCAGCTTCAAGTTCAAAACAAAGCAGGAAGGGGATGATGAACCTGCACCTGCTGGAACAATGAAGATTAAAAACTTCAAAGAGCCAAGCACTCAACGGGTGAAGGATATAATTGCCACTGACCTTGATGAGCTTAAGGCTGCAATTCTTCAAGACGATAAAGTGATTTCAGCTTCTGCGGGTGGGGTAGATGCTGAAGTGGTGAACAATGCCCTTATCCCGAAAATCATTCAGATTAAATATCCTGATCTTACAACTGAAGAAGCTGAAGAGCTGAGACAGCATGTTGTGGTTGATAGTGTGATTTCTACTGCCCAAATCAAAGAGGAAGGTGGTAAGAAGTTCATTCGTATGGCTGATAAATTCGTCAACATAGACGACTTGAACATTGACCTGATTGATAGTGTAAATCCATTCCAGAAAGCCTTTGAGATTCTTTCCAAGTCCGTTACAGCCAATGTCCTGAAGCTGATTCAGGAGAGCATTCAATCCACTCGTATACAAATGACCTTGGAAGAAGCAAAGGTTCTCTGGCCGAAAGTGAATGCTTTTGTGAAAGAGAAGGGGCGGCACCCTGACATTAATGCTTCAGATATGATGGAAAGACGAATGGCTGAGTGTCTACTTTTCATTCGTGAACAACGTCGCCAGCACGGGGTTTGATATGGATCTGGATTGGTTGAAAGAAGTTGTTGAAGGTGATGACATGAACCTTCTGGAAGTGAAACAGAAGAGCAAGGGAGTAAGCCCTGACGAACACCTTCTCTCAAAGTTTGAAGAGATAAATAACTTCATTACAAAGAATGGCCGTGAACCAGAGCCTGACTTCCTGAAGCCGACTGAGCACATGCTTTATAAACGGCTATGCACTATCAAGGACAGCCCTGACCAGTGTGAGAAGCTGGTTGATTACGACATTCACGGCATCCTTCCTGTTGTGGCTCCTACAGAACCTGAAGAGCCGAAAGAGTACGACTCGTTAGAAGACATTTTTGCTGACGATTCGTTAGGGCTGTTGGATGACGGTGCTGATAGCATCTTCAACATAAAAAATGTCCCTAAAAAAGCTGATATGCCGAGCAAGATTGCTCAAAGGAAGAAGTGTCAGAACTTTGAAGACTATCAACCCCTGTTCCAGAACTGCCATGAGCAGCTTCAGGCGGGTGAACTGGTTCAAATGAAGTTCACTGGTGAACAGCAGATTCAGCACGGACAGTTTTTTATTCTTCATGGTGTCATGTGCTATGTGGCTGACATTGGTGAACGAATCAAGAAGAACGGGAAGGTGAATGCCAAACTACACCTAATCTTCGAGAACGGCACTGAGAGCGATATGTTGCTTCGTTCATTAGCTACTGAGCTTTATAAAGACGAGACAGGGCGAAGAATCATGCCCAAGTCTGAGAATGCCTTGGATGATATGCTGGGCATTACTTCTGAAGACCAAGCAACCGGCTATATTTATATCCTTTCTTCGCTGAGTGAAAACCCTGAAATTTCTTCATTGGAGAATCTATACAAGATTGGATTTTCTACTGTAACGGTTGAAAAAAGAATCGCTAATGCAGTCAATGAACCAACATATCTTATGGCTCCAGTGAAGATTGTAGCGGTTTATAAGAGTTTCAATATGAACACTCATAAGTTCGAGACTCTGCTACATACTTTTTTTGGTAAGGCTTGTCTGGACATTGATATTGTTGATGGTGAAGGAAAGGTCTGTCATCCGAGAGAGTGGTTTATTGCGCCTCTGAATTGTATTAATGCAGCAATTACATTGCTTGAAAATGGGGAAATAGTGAATTATAGATATGACCCTGTGACTCAAGATATTGTTGAAAGATAAAGAGGCTTTATGCCTCTTTTTTTGTGGTTTGTGATAGTGCTTGTATCAAATCGTATTCGCTTCCAGCTTCTTCTTCTATAGCTATTGCTTGAGCTTTTAGTGATCGTTGCTCAAAGAAGAAATAGACAACTGAAAATATGATTGCTATTAGGGCGACCCAAATTGACACCCAGCATACAAATGTTCCTATGTTTAATAAGATTTGTCCTAGAAATTCCTCATTCATTTTATACTCCTTGAATTGTTTGTGTTGTTATGATTGCTACAATAAAAAGAAAAGCGATCAAAGTTATTGAAGAAACTTTAAGCGATTTTTTAAAGCTGAATTTTTCTTTTTTACTGTTTAGAGTTGAATCTAATACTTTACCAAGTGCTACAGCATCGTCATTTTCTGTTTTAGGTTTATTTCCAGTAAAAGCAATGTATCCAGTCAAAACAGAATTCAATGTTATATAAATAAATGGGTTCTGAATGTAAATGTGATCGAATGATATTGCTGAAATTGCAATATATGACAAGTATAGATTTTTATTTCCTCTTTGCTTTGTTGCTAAAAAATAGAACGATACAAGCAAGAGTATCAAATTAATTATTATTATAACTGATTCTGTCATTATTCTTCTCTTTGTTATTTTAAAACTAGTATGTGATTTATTATACATGTGTGTATAAACAATGCTGAATATAAAAAATGATAAAGGTATAGAGTTGTATTTCCTTTATGATTTGTTACTAAATTATAGTACGATTTAAGTAAGATCATCAAATTAAATATTGTTATAGCTGTTAGTATCATTATTATTCTCTTTGTTATTTATTTAAAAATTAACATATCATTATAATATGTCAATGATATATATTATATATATGTGTATTGATCTTTATGTAAATGGTGTTAATATTATAATAACGAACAATCTTTTAGGTTAAGAATATGGAGTCAATTAAATTAAATAATTTATTAATGAATGCTTTAGAAAGTGAAGATCCACAAACACTGCATGATATTTATTTCAAGTGTAAAGAAGTGGCTGAACATCTAAGAAATGAATTTGAGTCAGTAAAGGCTGAAAGATTTGATAATATAAGTGACTATGCACTTATTAAAAGTGGTTGTGTATTTGGCGACGCACCTTATGCAGAATCACTGAATGATTCTTTAAAGTCTGGTATTGGTCGTTCTGGATTGAATGTAATGATATTAGCTGAGTTATCCAATTTTAAACCGCATGACATTGTTCATGCTGGTGAGTGCTATGAGAACTCAGTCGTTAGCTTCTGTGATTTAATCAGAGAATCAGGATATAAAGACGGTATCAGTGACTTGTTGCACCAAGCTCTGAATGATATTGCTGAAGCGGGTATCAACATTCAATCTGATGAAGACTATGAAGAGGCTATGTCTGTTGTATCTGATGAAGTAAGAAGGCTTGTAACCTATACAAGAAGCATTGGTGTCTTTACAGCTCCAGTAGAGGATATAGGAGCAGCACAAGAACGAGTCTATGACACAATCATAGATAGCCTTGAATCAGGCGATAGAGTGCTTGCTGAAGCGATCTGCAAGGATTCAATTAACGCATTTGAAAAACAGGCTTCAAGATTAAAAATCGGGCAACATTGGCCTGAAATATTAGACAGAGCTGAAGCTGAACCTGACTTCTGGAAGTCTGTGTTTGAACTCAGAATGAGTGATCTTTTGAGTGATAAATACGAGATTTTGACAGTCGGTAAGAACGGTAATTCTATGTTCTACTACGACAAGGAGAAAAAGGAATCATTTGTCTTAGAGGCTCAAACACCAGAATCACTTTACCAAGTCTGTAAGCGAATCATGAAGACTCCAGAAGAGAAGCAAAACAACACAAGAAGAATGAGGCCATAAGCCTCATTTCTTTTTATCGTTTCCAGCTCCATTGCTTCTTTTTCAGTACCTGTTCTTTGAAGCAAAGAAAGAAAGGAAAAAATTCATAAAGGTGTGGGATTCGGCTTTCAATTCCCAGCTCATCCTCAAGATCAAAAAGTCTTTCAACTAAGCTCTGAAGAAGAAAGTAGAATGGATTGAGTATTGTAATGATTGTCCATATGATCCTTGGACTAACCTTCTCAATTCCAGTGTAATAGTAATGAAATTCAAATACAGTCATGAAGCCACCATCAAGGTGTCTTTCTTGAGAGTAATTGCTGTGTAGATTCCATTTATCTACATAATTTCCAGCATTTATCTGTAACTGTTCTCTAACACTTGGTCGTAATTCCCATAAGTGCGAGTCAATCACTTCTTTCCATAATGCTAGAGGGTCTTCATTCTTGTTGTCCTGTGTTAGCACATCAAGATTATAGTAACGAGAGCCTTTACCGAACTGAGATAGAACATTAATTATTTCAGCTTGTATATCATCTGCCTGCATATCAGTATGCGGTAAGTAAGTCTTCCCAATCTCTACTGATTTTTGATATAGCTGATTAATATCATGCCCATAGTCTTTAAGCTCTTTGTTAGAGGGGTATCTATGTTTGTTCTCGGACTTGTGGTGAAGAATAACAACCAGCTTTAAGAGTCTTTCAAATCCAATGGATAGTTGGAAAAGCCCTGAGTAGAATAGTCCTTTATCATCAAGATTCGCCTTTCTCAATGAATCCATACCAGATAGTAGGGCTGACTTGGCAAGATGAGCCTCTTGGCTGAGTAAGCGGTATTCTTCACTGAACATTAAATCATCCTTGCTCTAATGGCTGAATTTTATGAGGTGATAAATCTGAAGTGTAGGAAGTCGCTACGAAGTAGGGCGAAGCCAACACACATGACAGAAAGTAAGTTTGATGATAACTGTAATCAAATATAGCTTCTGCCAGTGTGTAACCGATCATAAAGAAAAAACCATATGATACAGCTCTTAAAAACCTATTCCCCAATAAAGTGTTGGGCATCTGTAACAGAGTGTTAGCCAATTCCTTATCAGCGATTGATTTCCAGTTATCAATAGCCTTTAGAACAGCAAAGCTCGCTACAACACCGCATAGGAGATAGAGAAGAAGCATAGTAAGCGTGAACGCTTCAAATGTAGGAACTTTAACTGATATGACTGGTATAGTGTAAAACTGAGGATCTTCACTACTACTGATAGACCAGTAAGCAACAATAGAAACAATAATGCCCGTATATATTGCTCTTTGAGCAAGAGTTAGAGAATCAGTAAAAAAATTTACTTTAATGTCTTCTTTATTCATATGTCGTATAAGTTGCAAGTTATGATCGAATAATTTGACCGAGTTTTAGTTGCTGAACTATCTGAATCTTGTTCCCTTTCACTGAACCCCACTCAATCTGTCTCATGCCTCTTATAGCATGGCCGTTCTCGTATAGCTCAAATGATACAGGCGATTCCGTTACAAGGCGCATCAGGGCTTCGGTATCGTCTAAAGTAAGCTCTATACCGTCTTGGATGTCGTTGTACTCCAGCACTTCGAGAAGGTATCTGTTTTCGTCTGTATAGAGTTTTATAACGATTCCTTCGGGCTTGTACTCTTGCTGAAGCTCTTGTGAAAGTTCGGGTTCTATCGCTCCAAATGGGAAGGGTCTATCAGCTATTACCAGTTCCTGAGCTTGATCTAAGAGGAGGCGATTCAGGCGAAAGATTGCATTAATGTCTGAGCAGGTTAGGTAAGGGCTATCAGAGTAGCTTTCCTCAATCATTCTGCATGATACAACGGCCAAGACTGGTGTAAGAGGTATGAAGAACAAGGGGGTCTGTTCGTTCGGCTTTATCCCTTGTTTACAGTGAGATCCTGAACCTACAAGAAGCGGTATCTCGTCTGAGTGACAGTCTCTTCTCAGAACGGGTGTATCCGTTGTAATAAACGGTAAATCGGTCGTGTTGACCAAGAAGTGAATGCCGTGATCGAGCAGGAGCAACCCAGCCTCACTCTCCAGAATCAGCCGTTTTGTGGTGTTCTCGTAGTCGCCTACATAGTCCCTGAACTCAAGGGTATCACCCATGAAGGCTTCGATATGACCTGTTATCTCGTTTATGAACTCTTGAAAGTGGTTCTGGAACGATTCAACACGAATAATCATCAAGCCTATGAACAAGGCCAGCTCTTCGATTTCTCGCTGTGTGAGCCTGCTGTGAGCCTCTACAGCTCTCAATAGTTCTGCATACCGGCCTTCATGTTCACCAAGATAGTGTTCAACAGCCAGTTCCTGTCCTTCGTCTGGCAAGTTGTAATACTGGTAACGAGTGAAGTCCTTGTGTCGAACTCCTTTCATCCTCCACTCACCGGAAAGCTTCTCGTTATTTGTATAAACACCCAATTCAAAATTGGGGTTGTTCCTGTGCTCTGGTGGTGGTTCAAAGGCTATGAAGCCTCTGAGATAGGCGGCTGGAAGAATGTGTTGGTTGTTGTGCTTTGACATGACAATCCCTGTTCTTAGTCAGAGTGTGTAACTGAAAATATTATATCCTATTAATCAGTGTCGATAAAATAAAAATAAATACAAATAAATTAAAGTTGAGCTATTGATATATATTATATATAGGGTAAAATAATATTATAATATCATATTAATATATTTATTCTGCTGATATAATATGATTTTTCTCTATCATATAGATAGTCTTGCAAGAGCAGGAGATAAAATAATAAACAATAAGAGGTTTAAAATGAATATAGAAAAATTTAAAGTACATACACAAGAATTAGTTTACATAGATAATCCAAGTGGTCGAGATAACTGTGAATATAGTGTCACTTTCGTTGATCATGATTCTGGTGTTACATATGAACATAGAATAGGTATTGATTCATCTAATACTGGATTTGACTTTAATGATGCTTTTGATTCTGATCTAATTGATAGAATTAATTTTGAAAATTCTAATTTATCAGATGAAGAAGAAGATGAATTATTAGAGAGCATTAATTTTTCATATTTTGACAAAGTATGCCAACAAGAGTTCTTGGAAAATGGTATTGATGAATATTATAGAAATAGATTTGACGATAGTGCATTAATAAATAATATAATCAGTGAATACAATTCATATGAATCAGAAAGTGGTAAAGAGTCAGTTAAGAGTAATTGGGCTGAATATGCTGGAATCTCTGAAGCCATATTTGAGGAAATAATTAAAAATGGAACGAGCCATTTAGATTATGAGTATATTGATAGCAGACTTTATTTTAATGTGTATAGTTCTTTGAATAATAAAGATCTTATCATTGTAAAAGATAACACAGGAAGTCAGCCTTGCTATGGATTTGCTTTAAAGGTTGAATACACTCCAAACGCATATAGTCATACAAATCATGTCAGAGTAGGTGATATTTACAAAGTTGAAGGAGCTTCTTTCGATAGCATGGAAGAGTTAACTGATTTTGCTAGAATAAACTCTACGACAGAAGCCGGATATTATGCTAGTGACGAATTTATGGTAGGACTTGAAATAGATGAAAGCGGTGATTATTGTATACCTGATTCATATCACGAAAAGTATCAAGAAGTCTTAAAGAATAGAGCTAAAAACAGAATTGGTTCAAGAAGAAGACCATAATCATGAAAACTCATAAATAATAAAGCTCCTTAAAGGGGCTTTTTTTATGTCTGCGTATTGATATATGTAATATATATGCTCTAATGATATTATAATATCGTATAAATTAAATAATTTATTTGGTATTATGTAAAAAAATAAAAAAGAGGAGCGGTATGGATAGTATAATAGTTATAGAAATATTTGATGATAATACTTCGCAAGTTTGGTCGGAAGCAAGCAAACAAGATTTGGTAGAAACTACAAAACAATTATTTGATGATTGTGATCAATTACCATATTACAAATGTGGTGTGAACTTAGACACTCTTGAATTTGCAGAATGTAGATCTCTTTTAAAACCTGAAAATGGTCGTGTTTTTATATTAAGTGTAGATCAAGCTATTGAAGCTTATAAAACAAGTGGTAAATCACTTAATATTTGCTTGTCAGAAAGTGCTCATAATCAACTAGGAGAAGAATTCAATAATCTTAAAGAAAAAAATATTCTCGACTTAACATTTCTGAATCATAAACCAAAAAGGAATAGAAGAAAGCCATGAAATATCAGTATGATTAATAAAGCTCCTTAATGGGGCTTTTTTAATTCCTATTGATTGCTATATATAATATATATGATAATATTTTATTATTGGCAATATTTTGCCAGAAAATAACAAATACAAGAGGAATGAAATGAATGAAATATTAAATCAAGAAATATACGCAAAGCTTCTATTAGCGAGTGATATAGTAATACTCGATACAGAAACAACAGGGTTAGAAGATCCTGAAGTCTGTGAAATAACGGTGATAGACAGTCAAGGCAATGTGTTACTAGACAGCCTTGTTAAGCCTTCCAAGCCCGTATCAGTTCAAGCTAAATTAATCCACGGCATAACATCCGAAATGCTCTCCACGGCTCCTACATGGCCTGAAATTCACGAAGACTTTATCAAAGCAACAGTCGGTAAGACGGTTCTCATCTACAATGCTGAATTTGACGAAAAAGCCATAGACAACACTATAAAGGCTGCTGGTTTAGACAGCTATCCATTCCGTTCTGAGTGTGTCATGGAGATGTTCGCCGCTTATAACGGTGAAGAAAACGAATACTGGGGCGGCTACAAGTGGAAGAATTTAGTCTTTGCTGCAAATAGCTTTGGTATCAATCCAGATGGTGCTCATAGAGCCAAGTCTGATTGTCTTATGACTCTTGGAGTATTGAAGGGTATGGCTGGGGAATTGGATACACCAGAACCTGAAAAAAAGGTTAAGAGTAGGAATAGAAACAAACCATGAAATATCAGTATGATTAATAAAGCTCCTTAATGGGGCTTTTTTAATGTCTGAATATAAAAAATAATTATTTTTCATTCATCTATTGTATTAAATAAATAGTGCGTTATAAATATTTATAGGGGCTTTAAATAGCGCTATTTAAACTATGTAGGTGGAATATGAAATATGAAATTAAAAAATTAAAAATGAGGGAAGTGTTAGAATCGCATGAATCGTTTTCTGAAGATACGAAAAGAAGATTGGATAGACTTAAAGGCATATATGAAAAGAAATTAGAATTGATTGAAATTCTAATGGAAGAAGGTGATGTCTTTGATGAAATGTTAAAGGAATTCGCAAGTATAGGCGGAAAAGTGAGCGGCATTATTCGTGAGCACAAATCCGATATAGCAATGATTTATCTTTTTGCTCTAAAGGAAGCAAATGAAGAAGTGTTCTCAGACTTCTCTGTTAATCATTACAGAGTGTTGGCAAAAGAGATGTTCGACTTTGCACCAACTACAAATAGCCTTCTTATACTTCTGAATCAGGAACAGCACTGGACAGACAGAAAGATAACGGTGAACAGAAGAGACTATAAAGAGGCTGTAGTAGAGCTTGTTGAAGGTGCTGGATTGAATTGTAAATCTGAATTTAATTCTATCTACAGTGATTTTAGAAGTAAGGTTCAGATTTTAAGTGAAGAATCTTCAGATAAATTCAAAGAATTAAAGAGGTTGGTGAAGTCTTGATTTATATGGGACTTTAAATAGCGCTATTTAAACCTTAACAAAACAAAATTAACTGATCTTTAAGCATTGCAATATATAATATATAGGGTAAAATATTATTATAATATCGTATAAATGAAATTATTTATCTGGTATTATAAAAAAAATAACTAAAAAGAGGAATGATATGAATGAATTAATAGTTTTGGAAATACCGCACCGAGAACCAGCTCAAGCTTGGACTGCTAATAATCAAAAGGATTATATAGAGAAAGTTGCAGAAGAATTCTATTCTAAAAATAGCTCACTGAATGAAATAGAAAATCCTACGTTTGATGATTATGTAGAAGCCGCTAGTGAAGATTTGTATGGTTATAGAGTAATGACTGTAAAAGAAGCTATTGAAGCTTATCAAACAGATGGAGAATCTATAAAACTAGGTGATCACCAGAAATGGAAGGCTCTTCTTTATCTTGAAGATAAGCTTTATGATCTTGGTGTTGCATATAAAAAAGATTCTGAATTAAAAGAATTTATAAGTGAATACCGTGAATATCTTGATGATAAATTTAAAAATACAGGAAAAACTTTTGCTGAAATAGGCGAAACAAGAAAATATCTTGAAATATATCTTAAAGATGAATATAATATTTGTAATATTTGTTCGTTTCATTCTAAAAATAAATATATAAGTGATCTTACAAATGGAGATTATAATTATGTGATTGGTCATATGGCTGACGAATTAAGAGAACCACAATTGGAACTTATAAATAAAGAGCTTGAAGTATATGATCAAGAGGTTATGAGACTTCAGCAAGCGAAAAGTAAAAAGAATCGTTCCAGAATGAGGCCATAACAATGAACCACTGTAAGTAAAGAAGCTCCTAAGTAGGAGCTTTTTGTTGTCTATCATTGATAAATATTTAATTAATCATTAATTTTTTCTTATATTCTTCAATGCTGAATTCATAAGCAATCAACTCAAATGGTTCATAGTCTTCAGCTTCAGCCTCAAAGATAGCCATAATCCATTTAAACAAATCAGTAAAAATCTTGTATGAATCCTCATCTGCAAGAAGATACTTATGACTAATCATCTTAAGTTCATAAGTCTTTGCGATGTTGAATTCTTCTTTACTTAATATTTGACCTTCTTTAATTTTTAAGACAGTAATGTTGTCTTTGTCTGTATCGAAGTCATGCTTGGTGCAATCATAAAGGAATTCTTCTATTGCAGCAGATAGAATCTCTTTTCTGAGATAACAATCGCCATCAATATATTTATCACAAGTCAATGATATATGATTCTTCACTTCACCAGTCAGAAGAGAAGATCTGATAATTTCAAATTCGTAATGCTTATCTTGATTCTCTAACGACATTACAAATTCATAATAAAGCTCGTCTATGTCCATCAAGACCACTTCCTATTTCTCATATAATGTTCCATTCTACTTCTTTGCTCTTTGAGCTGTGCTTGTAGATCCGCTTTCTGTTCTGGTGTGTTAATGAATTTCAGCCTTGCCTTTAATATTTTAATCTGAACCTGAATCTCTCTTGCTTGTTCAACATCTAAGTTGCAATAGTAAAGATCTGTATCAACATTTTTCTTCCTTTCATTCATCTCCGCTTTGTAATCAACCAGAACCTGTCTAATCTGGTCGTTCTTCCAGTAGAAGTGGTCGTTCCCTTTAAAGTCGGTATGGAACAGGAAGAAGTTGTCTGTACTCCTGAAGGCTACATTCTCAGCATAATACTGGTAAAGCTTTACAAGCTCTTTTCTGTCACTTCTTGAAGACAAATTGAATGTCTGGTCAATGTAGAAGGCATCTACGCCTCTGGCTCCGTCATAGCTGAATATGAAGTGATTCTTGCCTTCGTGCATGACTCTGGTAGGTCTGGAGAACTGCTGGTAGAGGGGCTGTATCTCGCTCTCTGGAAGGGGAGTGAAGATGTTCTTGCCTCTGTAGAGGCCGGTGTAATCAGCTTCAAAGTCTGCGAGGTCTGGAAGGTCTACGAATGACAATGAATCCATCCATTGTTTTATGCTGGTGTTTCGTTCCTCAACAAGAGCCTTCAGCTTGGCTCTACGCTCCTTTGTAAGCTTCTCTGTGAGTGTGTCGCTGACATGGAGCCATGTCTGTCTCTCTGGGGCTTGTAGGGCTTTTCTGAGCAACTGGCGAAGGTCTGGGTTGGTTGCCTCTTCAAGAAGGTCTGAAAGGTCTATCTCAATAGTTGAGAGATCCATTTTCTTAATCTTCTGTAGCTTCTGGTCGTCTACAGGGTGTGTGACATGGATTTCTATGTTCAACGGGTATGTCTGACCAGCTATCAAGAGTTCAGCTAAGACATCAGCTCGTATGTTGCCGTGCTGGGCTTCCTGCTGAACATTGTGGAGCTTTATGATTGTATTAAATGCTCTGTAGCAGCCGGACTTGTACTGGACACCCATGAAGTCTTCAGCCTCGATCAGGATGTCATATTTCTTGAAGAAGAAGGATTTGTCCTCTTCTATGATTTGCTTTGCATAGCGGTGAATAATGGATTCTTCTGTTCCGCTACAATAGACATCTGATTCGTGCCTGAAGTGAGCTGACTTCTTCCAGATTTTGTTGTTTCGTTTTTGGTAGTTCGCTATAGCGATAAGCGAGGCTGAACAATCAGAATTGGGGCATATACAACCGCATTCTTTGCCATTTGGAACTGAAAGAACATCTACTATCTTGTTTGTTTTTTTGTCTATTGCATAAATAAAATTGTCGTTAGTCTTCATACTTTAACAGGTTGTTATATAGTAAAATATATAACAATTATTAAAATAATCAACATGACAGGCTGTTGGTTAAATATTCTTTAATGATTTATTAAATATTTAACAATGATTATTCAATGATAAGTTAATTATTCTTTAATGGCGGGATAATTATTGATTAAATATTTATACAGCAATAAAATAAAAACCAGCTCTGAGGCTGGTTTTGTAAAATATTAAAATATAAAATTAACTTATTTGTTCTTCCTGTCAATGCTGGATTTATTATTTTTAATATTTGTTTTTGGTTTTTGAATTTCAGGTTTAATTTCTGTGTTATCAATTTCACTGAAATATTGTTTCATTAACTCAATTTTATCAGATGGTATAGCACTTAAGATTTTATCTCTATCTTGTAGAATTTCGTCAGTGCTGTAGTTATAGAATCGTTTAAACCCTTTCTCTACAGCTTGTGCCAAGCTCTGATATTTCAATTCTTCAATGTTCCAGTGTGTTGCCACTCTGACCATTTTTGACTCTGGTTCTTCACCTTTATTAAGTCTCTGAAGTTTCAAATCCAAGTTTTTTTCAGCCTTAGAAAGAGCATTAGCAATGAAGTCCTTCTTGGCCTGTTCAACCTCTACACTCAAAGACTGGTCGTATTCAGGCTTCCATAGTTCAGGGAAGTGTAGATCTATCTTCACCTCCAGCAACTGAGCCGCTATGTATGAGTTTCTGAAGAATGTGTCTGAGTCGATAGACTGTGAACTGACTTCGATTGAAAGCTGTTCTCCTGCCGCGATCCTTTCAGCATTCATAGACACGAACTGGTCAAGCATAGCCTTGGCTACACTGAGACTGCTCTTGCTTGTTGTAATAGTGGAGTTGTCTTCAGAGACACGGAACACTTCAATGTCTTTATTTATGTTCCAGAACGCATTACTACCTTCGATACCGATCTTGTGGTGAAGTCTTCTCTCTATAAGCTCAAGCTCGAAATTGGAGCCGTAGATGTAGCCTTGGCTGAACTCTTTGAAACTGTTTTCTCTTCTTCTCCAGTAGGCTTCTTCCTCCTCGATCTCTTCAAGCAACACCTGTTCTTCAAGTGCTAGAAGTTGCTGTATAGACATCCAATCGAAGCCGGGAAGCCATGACAGCTTCATAGAGATATTTTTATCGAGAATCCTGATAGTGCCACCTTCAACATACTTCTCACCTGTAGTCTTTGTTTTGAGCTTTGGAACGAGTCTTATGTTCTGCTTTTCAAGCTCACGGCAAAGAATAGGGTATGGAACGTGTTCAGGTATTGTAGAAAGAACTTTGTTGATTCTGGAGCGAACCTCTCTGATAGAGATGTCGTTCTCCTGCTGGTAGTGAATCTGTTGTCCGATCCTGTCCAGCTTCTGTGATAACTCCTTCTCAAAATAGGTGTGTTCCAACTTGATCTCTGGGTGTTGCTTGTGACGAAGCACAAGGTCTTTGAAAAGAGTTTTATCAGTTTTTCTACCAGCCTTGAGCTTGGACTTATTGTTTACAAAAGCTTCAAATCCAGTGTCGGCAAGAGCAGCATTTAGCTCCTCCAATGTAAGTATTTCTTCCTGTTCTTCAATGCTGTTTAGAATAGATGCTTCTACAAGCTCAATGGACTGGTGAAGTTTCTCTTTGACAGCATCCAAAACACGAATTTTATTATGTTCAGGGCTGGTCAATCTGACGAATGGAATCTTGTTCCCATTCTTATCTAAGATAAGCTCTTTCTTGAATAATCCGTCCTCGCCACGAACCAGATTCCCCATATCATCTTTGACTAATCTGAAGCGATATTGGAAGTTCAAATCGGCCTTGGCTGCTGCTGCACGAAGAGCAAGATTGGACTGTGTAACATTGAATGTTATGCCGTTGCTGGCCTTGGCTGAGAAAGTGAGATGAACATGGTAGTTATGGTTTAAAACCTCTACTGAACCAGTGTCATTGTCTTTCTCTGATTTTGTCTTTTCATTGTGAACGTTGATCGTGAACATTCGGTCTGTTCCACCACAATTTTCACAAAGATAGTGAAGTGTCTCTATCGCCAATGCTTCCTGATAAAGAGCTTTCTCATATGGGTCTTCAATCCAGTCAAAGTCTTCACTGTATACAGCACTTACGAACTCATAGACTGGTATCTTGGGAAGCTTCTGACTACGAGAATTGCGCTCATGGGCTTCTTGATTGTAACGAAGCATGGCGGTCGCCAAGTCCTGAGCATAAGTGTTGAGTTGCTGGTTGAAGAGTGGGCTTGTGTGAGAGACAAGGATAGGTCTTATCTGAGCGCCTATAGGAGCATTGTAGAATGATCTTCTAATGTTTCTTAATGTAGAACCGTCCTCTTTCAAATGTGCTTTCTCAACATTATTGAGATACTTTAATTTTCCCTTTAAATTCTTCTTATGAATGTGTCCTTGTTTCTGTTTGTCAGAAGGTCTTTCTGATTTCTTTTCGTTACTGTTTAATTGCCAAAATGCTGCCATATGTTTACCTATTATTGTTTATTTCATTGTCGATAATCCTCTTCAAGTCCTTGTTGATCTTTGTGTAAAGTTTCACTGAGTTGGATATGTTTTTATTCATTAATAATATAATGTCTGTTGTTAGTTCTCCGTCCATGTTCATGATATGAAAACTCTTGGTTGTGTCGTTTAGAATTTCAGAGTCCTTCTGAATCTTGTTAATAATATTTTTCAAATCCTTTTTTGAGGATTCTGAAGTTATCTCTCTCGCATAATTAATAAGATTTTTAGCACGAAAAACATTAATATTCTCAAAACTATAAGATATGATATTTCTTATTGGTATATTGTATTTGTACTTAAATCTTTTAAGTGCTTCCCACAGCTCTTCGCTATAACTGAAAAAGAAACAATCATCATAATTAGCGTATTGGTATGCGAGTTTGTCATTCACAAATGAATTGATTTTTTTGGCTTCAGTGTGCAAGACAAGTTGACCAAAAAATAGATCAATAGTTGAGTTTATAGCTTTAGATAAATCTGATAATTGTTCTGAAGTTGAAATGTAAAGATCATAATTCCTATCATCCTTATCAAATCGGTTGTATTTCTTTTTAATGTATTGTTGGCTCCAATTTTCGATTAGATACGCATTTTGATTTATGTTGGCATGATAGGAATTTAAAGTGTTATAAAGCTTTGATAATGTCTTGCCTTCTTTTCCATAAATAATGAATGTTTCTTGGTGAAAGTAGGCGAGAGACATCTTTACAAAAGATGCTTCAATTGTCTTAGATAAAGTTGTAAGACTTGCTCGAAATTCCTTGGTAGTATTAAATCTAAAATTATGTTTTTTACCACCAGTAAAAGATAGAGCATTAACAACTTCTTGATACTCTTTTGAACCTATAGCCCTCTTCAGTATTTCACGATCTAATTCATAGGAGCTGTCCATGTTAAGCTCCGTATGATTGATTGTTCTTATCCTTTAAAGCCTTATATATTTTGCTTTTTGAAGTAACTCTTTTATAGCGGTTAAGCAACTTGCTTTTTAAGCTATCATCTCCAAGTTCCCATATCTTAGAAATAAGAGACAATTCTAAATCTTCAGCAGATATACCAGCATCCATTATTGCCTTGATAATAGAATCGTTGCTTAGTGTAGTTTGAAGAGTTTGTATGTCTCTAGTAAAGGTATCTAGGGCTTCTTTCTCCTTCGCTTCACGTTCCTTCTTCTCTGCTTCGATTCGTTCTTTTTCAAGCTCTGCCTTCTTATCCATTAAAGCTTTTATCTGAGCTTCTATCTCTTCCTGAGTGATATTCTTTTTAATTCTCAAGGGTGCTTTTTTTAACTTAGACTTAGCCGAATCTTTGCCTGTCTTAGAAGCTTCAGGCTTCCCTACATTATCAAAATTATCGCCTGACAAATTACTTATATTGCTGTGATTTAATGCATTGTTATCGTTCATTGTATTATTGTTATTTTCCATTTTTTTACCTTTATGGTTGTTATCTATTCATTATAAAAATCCTCTTAGACTCAGCCTCAATTTCGGAGAAATTACGTTCTATTCCACCCGACACCCTCCTTGGAGGTGGAGGTGGGAAGAACACCACCTTGCTCTAAAATTAAGATCCCTTATTTATCGGATTCTCTATATTTAAAAAATTATCATAAAATAAAAGCACGTCAATACTTTAATATTGTTTTACCTTTCATCCTACCTTTTTAATTTAACGATTTTATAATCTGGTTTTTCTTTTGTTGTGCTTCGCACTTTTTATAAATGTTTATATATCGTCAAGTATTGCTTTTATTAATCAATATGGTAAATATTATAATATGGAGTAAATAATAAAAGGTTTGCAATGAATGGTAACAACAAAACAATAAAAAAATATTTAATAATTTTAATATCTATGATTCCAGTAATGTTTTCAGGTTTAACATTGAATGCTGAAAATGTATCGGGAAAGAAAGCTGAAGCTCAAGAATATTGTCAGCAAGTTCGTTCTGGTGAGATAGCTGGAAATTATGAACTACAACAAAGGGCTGTCGCTCAAGGCTGGATATGTAATGAAGACTTAGCAACAAATTCTCTTTATGCTGCATTTGGTGAAAATACAGGTTCTGAAAATCTTAAAGCTCATGGGTATGATTCATATTCTGAAATTGAAATTAAACATGAAAACAATAAACCATTTTGGGACACGATATCAGTCTTCTTAGAAAAGGCAATGATATATATAGGAGTGTTTGGTTTAGGATATTTTTTATTAATCCATGTCGCTCTTAGATTAGCTGCTGGAAAAGAACTTAATAATTCAAATGCTGCTGTTTATACATTAGTGACTGGAATCATTGGCTTTAAAGGAATGGCAATAATTTTCTTTGTCGTGTCGGTGTCAATTATATTAGCAAATCGCTTAACAATGTTCTTCTTAAATGAAATAGAAGTATCTGACTACAATCAAATCGTTTCAGATAAAAACATTGTAGCTATTGAGATGAACAACGCGAATGAATTTATTGCAATGTCATTACAAGCTGATAGAACAGGAAGAGTGAATCAAGGCAACTTCAATAACATATTCTCAGATGACAAAAGCAAGGCTTGGTATAACTTCATTGATCAAAAAATTTCAAAGTCTGGATCAAGAGAAAGAGTATTAAGTGAAACGGCTCCAACATATGCAGCTTCAGTTGATAACGAATTATATATTGAGTTCTTCAGATTCTCCGCTTCAATCAGAAAGTTCGTTGATAAGCTTGTGTTACTTAAGAACGATGAAGAGAAAAAGTTTGATTATGAAGAAGACTGGTATGGATATGAAGGGACATATGGAAGTGTGTCAGTTCAAAACAATGTAAAAGACTTAGAAGGAAGATTCGCAACTGGTGAAGTAGATAATCAAAGTGAGATACAAGAAGCAGCAGAACAAGCTTTATTGTCGTTATCACGTTCGTTAGCAAATGATACTCAATTAGAAATCTTGTATACACAAATAAGAAAGCAAGTTGAAAATAAAATTAATGCATCTGGTAAGTCAACATTAGAGCTTTCTGACATTAATGCTTCTATAACAAATTATCTTCTAAATCAAATGCAACCGGCATTCAATCAAGCCATGTCTCAAGCAAATATAGTCGATCCCAAAAAGAGACAAATCTTCGCTCAAATGATGGCTGGTCAAATTGTTTCAATGATGCAGGGAGCATCATATTCAGAGTTAGAGATTGAATCTGAAATGGGGGCTACAACTTACTCTCAACCGCGCTTTTTAGATATACAGAGAGTATTTGTTCAGCCGTTCATTAAACAAGCTGATTTGTATAGTTGTTCAGGTAAGAATAATTACCTCAACTATGTAGCTCCAAATAAATCAAAAGTTGAACTTTACAATACGATTCCAGAATCAACTTCACAGTATGAAGTCTTAGAGATGACTGACTACATCAATACAGCTTGTGTGAATGTAACTGAGACTGGATTGGAACTTATAGGTTCATATGATGAGCAGGCTCAAGACGAAGCTCTTAAGCAAATGCATATCGAAAAATTAACACTTGCCATGTATCTATCTGCTATCAAAAAAGCGGGTGTGATTATGGCTCAGGAACAAATGAGTAAAGAGAATGATTGGTTAAGACAAGTTCAACTTCATGGGTTCCTTGGTTTATTTATCAAGTTAAAGGATATCTTATCGGCTGACGACTCTTTGAATTTTGGTCGTGAATACTTAACTAACACTGTTACATATTCAGCCAATGTTGATTATGGAATTAAAAATTACTTCATTAATGATAATGTATTGAATGTAGAGAAAAATGATTCTGTAAGAAGAAGAATTGAAAAGGATTATCCAAAAATAGATCTATCTTCAGTGTTTAGAGCAGGGACAGTTTTACAACCAAGAGTTAATACAGCACTTACAAAAGATGAAAGTGCTTTTGCTGGTTCATTCTTAAGTATGGACGATATATTAGAGTTTTTACTTTTTGTAGATCTAACACCAGTTAAACAAATGGCTTGTGTCGATACTGAAAAATCTTTTGCTGAAGGTATAGCAGAGAAAAAAGAAGATAGAATTAATTATGAAAAAGGGAATTATAAATGTGTTGATCTTATGACTGGAACACAAACACTTGGAAAGAATTTAATTGAAACAGGTATTTTCATAAAAGTATCTAAAGCTTCAGTTGATGCACTTTTAGCAGGTATGGATTCTGCTGAAGAACTTGCTGGATTGAAGAATGGGAAAGCAGCAACTGTTTCAAAAATGATTCCGTGGAAATTAGTGGCAAAAGGTATATTGATAGCTATAGCAGCGGTATTAGTACTATACAATCCATTTGCAACTCTTATGATTATAGCGGGTGTAATGTTTCAATACTTAACTCCGCTTTCTGCCGCAATAGCTGGTATCAGTGCAATGATTGCTTACTTTGGTTTGATCTTTAGAGCGATGGTCACTTTGGTGTATGAGATTTTAACTTCAGCGATTAAAGGTGATCATATAGAAGAAAAAGCTTACAAAGCATTAATAGCAGCTTACCCGCAAACAACACGAAACTTGATAGCTCTATTACTTACACCATCCATATTGGTTCTCGGATTAATGTTGTTCGTTGTAATGATGAATTCAATCGGCACTGAAATAATTGTCACTATCATAGAATCAATTTTTAGTGTTACAGAAGCTGGTATATTCGTTCAAGCATTGCTTCAAGTTGGCGGAATAATAATATTCTTAGTATTGGTTTGGATTGTCATTCAAATGCTTATAAATGAATTCATTAAGAAGTTCCCTGAAACAATTCTTTCAATATTTAATGTTTCATTTAGATTTGAAGCTCAGATTGATAAAGCTGTAGAACAATTAATAGCAGGCGGTATGGTTACAAACACTATTGATTCTGGATTAAACGCTGCTAAAGCTGGTTCTAACAAAGTGACTCAAATGATTAAAGAGAGGAAAGAGCAGTTGAAGAATGCTCCGACAGCTCCTCAACAAAATGCTTTCAGTGAAAGAACTGAACAACCAGTGTCTACAGATACAAATCCTTCACAACCTGAAAAAGTTGATGAAGATAAGAAAAAAGAAGATGCGGATAAATAATAAAAAGGATTCTTCGGAGTCCTTTATTTATTGATTTAAAGGATATATATATGATATAATAATAGTTCAATAAAGGTAAATATTATGGGAACAATAAATTATGAAGAATTAAAAGAATGTGATAAAAAATTAGATAAAGGTTTTAATCAGCATGTTTATAAAAAATATCTTGAAGAAAGCTCTCTGAGATTGGCTCTTAATTATGACTTCTACTATTTCGAGCTAGATGCCTATGTTGATGATGATTATGACTTTGAAGATTTTGAAATCAGTTTAGATAATCATCTGAACTTCACAATTCCTTCTTTAGATACAGATAGCTCTTTAGTCAACTTCTTCATATCTAATTATGATATAGAAGATACTGACGCACTAATATCAACTCTCAAACACTATCTCACGAAAGAAGCTGAAGAGATTACTTCTTCTCTTCATAGAGATCTTCTAGTTTATCTTTTTAATCGTGAATTAGATATTAACAATCAAAGTCAGCAATTTGATTTAGAAGTTATTGATTCAAAGACACTCAAGATCACATATAGTCCTTTAGATGTGTCGTTTGTCACTACAGACAAATACTCTCTTGCTGATCATATCCCTATCATCAGCTTCATTGAAGAGTTTCAGAATGGTTATAACATTCAATATGAAGGTGATACTCCAGTCATTTATCACGGTGATGAAGTAGTAGCAAAATTAACTGAATCGATCTTTAGTGAAGGAATAGAAGCGGTCTTCAGGGATTACATAGGGAGAACAGGCTTACAGAATCATTTTCTAACGAGTCACTACAGAGAACTAATCGTTTTTGCATACAATAAAATTTTCGACCTGAATCATGAGACTGACGATTTCACTACAATGGAATTTGCAGAGTTAAGAATTAAACTCAATTCAATCTATGAATTCATTAAAGAAAATGAACTGGATATCGCTGAAGGGAAAAGTCTCAATATTGTGAAAATGAATTTTTCAAATTAATACAATAATATTGATTTTAAAAATGAACGTGCTATATATATTATATATAACAATAAAAAAGGTTAAATATGATATATGTATTAATTATAGGGGCTTTGCTTACAATTCTTTATTTTGCGGATAGAAAGGTAAGCCGATATATAAAAGAACAGAAGGAGTTGAAGGAATTTTCAGACGAAGAAAAAACAAAAAATAAAGAGTTGGCTATAAAAGCTTACTATGCTTTTGCAATCCCTTTTATAATTTTAGTAGTGGCTTTCATCATTAAAACATTTTAATGGTGAATGCTATGAAAAAAATCTTCTTACTACTTTCAACTTTAATCGTTAGCTTTACTTCAGCAGAACAAGCCATCGATCCAAATCTATCTACTGAATGTTCTCAGTATCAACAAGATCTAATCTCTTCAAATGAAGGGAAGTCTTCTTATGAAGTATCTAAGAATACAATGATCGGTGCTGGGAAATGTATCTCTTCTGAGTTAGATAATTTCGCTGTAATAAAATCAGTTACAAAAGAGCTATTCCCTGAAAGTTCATCAGGTTCATTAGCAATTCTTGGAACATACGGAAATGATTTAGCAGGCGAAAATGTTGTTCAGCATGGAAAGGAAGCAGGGGGTAAGAGTCTACTTGAGAAGTTGCTTGTAGCCTTCTTCAGCACTCTATTCACTGTTCTTGTTGGTGTTCTGTTGTTCACTCATGCAGGTTCATTAGTAGACTTGGCGAGATTCAAGAGAAGGGATGTAAAGAAGGAAGCCTTGCTTACAGGTGTTCAGGGTGGTGTCTCGATCATTCTATTGGCTCCTCTTTTTGGCGGTATACCGTTGATCGTCTACTTGATTGTAGGCGCTGCGATTATCGGTCTGGCTATCTTCTATGTCTTCTTAACCATTTTCACGTTATGGATGGTTCCTGAATCATTTGAAGATACAGATATAGTGAAGACTATTGAGTCTGATCTTCGTGTTCAGGTTGATACATTGATTGAGAATTCTTTGTCTATTCAGACTTGCGACATAACGAGCAGAAAGAACCTTCAGGTGCTGGAAGCCAATACATTGTTCTACAACAGCAAGAACAAGGTTCAAGACTACGAGAAGAGTAAGACTCAACAGTGTTTGACCAACACTAAGAAAGCTCCTCAGAGCTGGAATGGTGAGATTGCAGTTCTTCAGGACGATTACAGCTATACATCTAAAGAGTGTTTCTACGATAGCAGTGTTGTCTATGAATACGAGTGCGGTAGGACTCTTGCCAATCTCCAAAGCTCAGAATCTATCAATACTGATCTCATTGAGTTCTATAAGAAATACAACGACTACTATCAGCTCAAGGTGAGAGAAGTAGCAAATGCATTGGTTGAATTCACTTGTGCGACAAGGGACGACTTAGACAGCAAGAATGACCCTTACAACTATCAGCGATACTGTGCCGATCAGGACATTACAGGGCACTTCAAGGCTACTGAATCAGGTGACATAGCAACTTATGAGAAGAGCGATTCAATAGAACTTGCTGATGTGTCTGCCCAACTCCAGAACTTGAAGGACGAGTTTTACAACGAGTTCTTGTCCATTGCGAAGGCTGCGGCGAAGACGGAAGTGACTTACACAATGAGCAGGCAAGACCTTCTCAATCTTGGAACTTCAATAGTCTATATGTTCGAGAGGGAGAGTCGTTATGAACAACAGTATGCTGAATCTATCAAAAGAGCATTTAACGGCTTGCAAGTGAAACCAGAGCAATTGGTTAGCTTTGCCAACAAAACGATTCCAACACAGGAATCAGGGCTTAGAAGAGACAATCTATCTAACACTCTACAGAAAGATGAGAAGCTTGAAGAGAATCTTAAGACAATAATTAATTCTTCTTCTGAGAGTGCTGAAAGTTCTTTAGATTTTATTGGATTTGATATTGAAAAAATCACAATAGGAAACTTGCTTGAATGTAATGAAAAGGAATGTGATAAAGCTCCTGTATTTGCACCAAAATTATACGCAGACTATGCAGGAGAGGTTATGCAATTCAGTAGTAAAGTCTACCTTTCTGCTATTGCTATAGAGGCCACACTCAAGGCAGGAGGAATGGCAGTTGATGGATTAAAACAAAGTGCAATCATTGTAAACGCACTTAAGACTTTAGATTCTATTAAGGCTTACTCATTTTTGTCACTTATCATATCTGTATCGTTTGAGTTATTAATTGTATCAACAATAGTGGCATTCGTTTGTTTTGGATTGCTTGTATATATAATGAATGTTGTTAAATCAATATTTGAAATTCCAATAATGATAGTCTTCAGAACTTTGTTCAGTCAAACCGAAACATTCAATACATCAGATATAACGAAGCGATTCGTGTATATATTGGTAAAACCTGCTTTGATTGGATTGTCTTTGATGGTGATATTTATCTTAATGAGCTTTATTGTTTCAATCATAAGTGTTTCATTGGTTAGTGTATTAGATTTGTTCATATCTACAACAAATATTGTATCTCAGTTTATTTCATTTGTTGTCCAAGTAATTGTTTTCATGATTATGCTATATATAGCAATCAAAGAAGGTAAGCAGCTTTCAGCTACGATTGAAAGATCATTGGGAATAGAAGTGCATACATTTGATTATTCAGAGATGTTGGTTGGAATATTGGTTACACACTTGATATATAACAAATCAAATATTAGTAAAATATAACGACACATTAACTATATATATTGACTTTATATTGAATTGATCATATATTATATATATAGGACAATAAAAGAGGTTTTTATGAATTATAAAAAAATGGTTGGTATTGGAGCCGTGTTACTGTCATTTGCAGGTTCAAATGTAAGTGCTGAAATTATCAAATATGAAGCTTACAACAGAGCAACAGGTAAATATAACGAGCATGTGAATTTTACAGGTGAAGACATTCCCTTGAATGATACTTCATGGGTTGTTAGAGGTTATCCATTGAGCTATGAGAAAGGAGCTTCTACAGCCGATGTAAAAGTGCTATTTGATGATAATGGATATCTTAGTGTCTATACATTAGACGGTAATCCAATTGATAGTTTTAAATTTCACAGATTTACAATTGCTGAATTTGGCGGTTATAAACATTACAGATTCAATAAGAACAACTATTTGGTTTTTGCTATGAATGTTGTTGACACTGAGAATCCTGAAGAATGGCAATTTGTAATTGGTGATAGTGGAAAGATTATTTATAAGTTGGAACTCGAAAAAATAGATGATGAGGTGTTGAAATGAATAGAAACGGAAGGAGTTTAAAAGATTATGAAGATTTTGTTAATGGTCTTTATGTGGTACTCATGGTGTCAACTGTAGGATTTGTAATATTAACTTTTACAGTTGGTAGTGTTATTCTTTTTTATAATGGGATTGATGATTTTGGAATTGTTGAATCATTCAGGAAGGTCTACATTGAACCTTTCTTTGGTTAAAATGGATATCAGAGTTTGGGGTAAGTTGGGGTGAAAAGACTGATTCAGAAATGTTTCGGTCTTTTTTTTGTCCTTTCTACTGCCTTGTTTCAACGATTGTCATAGCTGGTTTTGTTATGTTGCTATCGCAACTATTCGCTTCGCTCTGTTAGGGAATCATCTTAACTCTCAAAATTAGCCATTTAAGCCCCTGTTTTGTTTTTCCTAACCACTTGCCTATGTTCAACCATTTACCCTTCTTAAAATTGAAATTAGAGCGGGTATTTTTGATATTTATAGTTGTTTTGTCTCTCTGGTACTACCCTCACAATCATTCTTTGCCCCTGTAAGCCGTTTTTATCAATCACAACAAGCAAATACATATCAGAAATGTAATTCAAGCTGTATGAGGCTATTTGGCACTATCCCTGAAGCTACAACCCAACTTCAACAACAATGTGCGAAGCACAACAAAGATTCAGATATAGCCTTAACTATCATCCAAGCTTCACTTAGTTGATCATCATCCCACCAAGACATAAAAAATGTTCTTCCAAGTGGTCGAGTTTTAACTTGACCTATTTAAGAGTTATTTACCTCTATTATTTAATAATTATTTAAGGGATTTTTTCGACCCTTAATTTTCTTAGTGTTTATGCGGGTTTTTTGGGTGTTGAAAAAAATAAAAGGTGTAGGGTTTACGGAAAAAGGTGTAGGCTTTACGGAAAAAAGGTGTAGGCTTTACGGGAAGGGGTGTAGGGTTTACGGAAAGGTGTTCGCTTGTCGGAAATAAAAGGTGTAGGGTTTACGAGAAGGTTGTGCTATATCAATAATAGTTTTTCCTTTAAATAATGTTTTTTTAATTTTTGGTGTAGGGTTTACGGATGAAATATTGCGGTATGTTCATAAATAAAAATAAACCTTTAAAAGGTTTATTTGTTTCTTTTTATATAGAATTTGAAGTTTCCCTTATCTATTCGTTCTTTTTTTATGAACTTTAAGTATTTTTTTTCTTCTAATGAAGACAATGCTTTGTTGAAGATTCTATTTGTCTCTTTAAATTCCTTTCTTTTCATATCTGTGACTTCGATGAAGTTCTGCATTGTGAATGAAACTACTTCATTGTCAGGTAGTGATTCAATATATAAATACAAAGCTTGTTCCCAGTCACTCATCTTTCTCATTAAGCTGATAGATGGAAACTTATTGTGTCCAACATATCTAATATTTTTAGCGAATTTTGAATCAATCTGGAATGTGATAGTTTCTTCTAAATAATCAATTTCAGTCGCACTACATACAATAAAATTAATATCTTTTTGAATAGCTCCAGTGTTCTTGTCGTAAACCTTGCTGCTTATTTTAAAGTTTCTAATTTTTATGGCAAGTAATTCGTAATGGGTCTGATTAACTCTTTTTATTTTACTTATTTCATTAATTGCTTCTTGAGTGGTTATTTTTCCGAAGTCTAAGTTTCTTTTTATTTCTTCGACTCTTTTCATTTCCTTATCATTGAATCTTTTTCTATCTGCCTTATCAGCAATAAAGCTCAAATTGTCCAATTCACTAAAAGTCATTGTGACTGTGTTGATGTCTTTCTTTTCAGTTATTGAATCATTGTTTATCTTATTTAATACACTAAGAAATAAAAAGAAATCAGTCCCATAATCAAACATATTGGAGCTAATAGTTACATATTTCTTATCTCTTACAATACGAGTCTTTTCTTTAACATTAAGACCGTTATTGTAAGAAGAAGTCGCAGTGTTATTTAGAAATAATACACTTAAAGGAGGGGCTTCAGCAGAAGTAGGGGAGTGAGCCAATCCGAACTCAACACCTGCTCCGAGATCTTTCAGAATCTCTTTATCTGTTTTGCTGGAAGGTTTCTTGGCTGGAGTTGTCGCTTTTCTATTAGAGTGATTTTCAGCATTCATAGATATCATGTCGTCTACTGAGAAATCTTCTTCTGCTTCTCTGTTCTTTCTTATGATCTCTCCTTCTATAGCCTCTTCTTCCTGAGCTATCTTAGTAGACCTTTCTTTTGAAGTAATTTCTCTTTGTTTGTGTTGTTCTATCTCTTCGTCTGTAAAGAAATCATAATCGTCATTAAAAATATCATTCATTGTTGTCCTCGTGTTAGTTGTTGGGAAAAAAACAGCCTTTCGGCTGTTAAAAGGTGAACGTTTAATTAGTTCAAGTTTAGTATTTCTTCAATCATATTCATTGTAACTAAAGGTTGTCCGTTAGAGTCATATCTATCAAAAGATCTAACTTCACCATTATTGTATTCGTAAACGTCGATTGTGTCATTTTTAACAAATACAGTTGAATTATTGTTATTGAAACCGTTTAATTCATTTCTTAAAATTGTTGTGTTCATATTAGCCTCTTTATTTATTTTTGTTATCTTATATTATTAATATAACCCATATTAAATATATGTCAATGATTAATTAAATATTTTTTAAATATATTTTAAATATTTTTCAATGATTGATTAAATATTGTGATTATTTCTACATTCATGGCTTTTATTTTATTTGGTGTACGTTATCATATGGATATCTTAGGTGAGAGATGAAGTTATGGAATTTGTTAATATTATCAATTCAATTAAAGAATCAGTTATTAAAGAATCACCAGATACACTCTTTCAGCTTTTCTCATATGATGGTCTTGGTTTGAATGAGATGGTTAGTCTTGAAGGCTTCAAGAACGATTCTGAGAAGGAAAAAGTCTCAGAAGCTCTAAGAACACAGATTGCTATAGAACAGCCTCAGTTCGTCATTTCAGTATGTATTGGCTTGTTCAATCCAATCCAGTTCAGCAAGAAGAAGAAGGACAAGAGAGAAGTCCTGATCATTGTTATAGAGAACAATGAGGGTGTGTATGAGATTCAGAATTTCTATATCAATCGCTCTAAGAAGAAAATTCTTGGTCTATCTCCAGCATGGAACTATGACAAGGCAACGATTGAAGAGAACAACTTCACTATGGCTGGTGTCTTGTGTGGCTGGTATCAGAGCTTGGAAGAGATCTATGAATACATACGGCAGGGGCAGATAAAGGCGAGTAGGGAAGGGTTCAGTTTCAATTAAGACACAATGATTAGATAAAAAAGAAAGGGAGCATTATGACTCCCTTTTTTAATTTCCGAATGTAAATCCTGTCAAATCCACTCCAACAATTTGTGCATAGAAAGCAGCTAACCATAAAAATCCTTTATCGGTATTCATAATTATTACGAGAGCAGGCATTATTGTAATTAACAAATAAATCACTAATCCTATTGGTGGCACATCCCAAAATAATATTCTTTTTTCTTCAAGCCAAAATTCTTTTAATCTATTCATAATATTCCCCTTCTATTTTCTTTAATTGTATACCAATTAAAAATAAAATCAATATATATAATATATACAGTGTTGACATATTATAATGATATGGTAATTTTTTAGTAAAGGACAAAAATAATAAGAGGTTTATTATGACTAATTTACAAAGAATAACAATTTCAGCAATTTTTGCTTTATCTATCCCAGCATATTTATCTGCGAATACTGCTCATGCTGCCAATGTTTCATATGGTTCAGCTTGGAGTGTTCAGAATGTAGGTGGGAATGTTGCTAGGGTGATTCCAGCTAATGGAACTGGAGTTACCTTCGTTGATGAAAGTGTTTTAAGCAATAAAAACTTATCTCAGTATCCGATCTACGGTTGTGCAAAGGTTGGATATTCAATGAACATTACTAATGCTAATGGTTTCAAGATAGGGGTTATTAATCCAACTAAGAATTATGGTTATCGCTACAACTTAAGTTCATACGGATTCTCAGTTGATTTTAGAGTTTCAGCTTCAGACCCTGCTTTCAGCTCTGGTTTGTGGAATGTATCTAATAGAAAACCATTAACTTATTTTGATAAGAACGATGTTTTAAGAATGAGAAGTGATTGGGACCAATTCATTATGTTTTATGCATATGCTGATAATAGTGGTACTCCTAACGTAAAAGCATTTAATGACACTGCTTTCTGGAGCAAAGTATGTGGATCTAACATGGCTCCAGTATTCAACAAATAACAATAAGAGAGGCTTAAATATGAATAATTCAATTAAATTAATAGTGGTTTCGATACTTGCTTGCTATGTCTCCATAGCATCAGCAAGAGAATCGTTATCAGCAATATCTATAAATAATGATGCTATAAATAGCAAAAAATTCACTTCTGTAGTTGAGGGTGTAAAGGCTAAGTTAGGTTCAGAATATCAAAATGAAAACTATGATCCTTACACTAATGCTTATGACGATGGTACGGAATTCACAAAAACTTGGACTAACTACACATATAAGAAAGTGGTCGTTGGTGGTGAAACAAAGTATGAAGTTACTTATACCTTTTCAGAAGGTGCTATATCTAAGAACTTACTAAATACAAAAATAATGAACAGTGTTGATATGGCTTACAATGAAAATCAATTAACTGTGATTCAGGATTCTATATTCCCTGACGATAGTCTTTTCACTACTGCGCCTCCTACACCAGAAAATGTATATTATGGTATGGCTGAAGGTGGGGAGACTTTAAATATATCTGTTGCTCAAATTGATGGAATGTTATCAGGTAAAGGTTTCAAGTTTGCAGACAAAGATACATTAAAGACAAAAGATTTATCAGTTTATCCAGTGTATGGTTGTGCAAGAGTTGGTTATCCAATGAACATAGCCAATAAGAATGGAGACACTATTGGAACAATAGATACAACAATCGGATATGGTTATAAGAAGGATTTCAGCAAATATGGATTCTCAGTAGATTATGAAGTAACACCAATTCCTTATTATGAAGAAGGTGTATGGGATACATCTAAAAGATTTCCTGTTACTTATTTCGACAAAAACGATGTTCTTGTAACAGCTACTGAGTGGGATCAATTCGTCTTATTCTATGCTCATGCTGATAAGGACTATTCCTCTTTTACTTCAGTATATGATAATAATCAATATATAATGAAAGACAGTACGTTTTTAGAAAAGGTGTGCGGTAAAGATATTTCGTCTGTGTTATAAAAGGAGGTCTTATGAAAAAATATCTATTTTTAATGTTTATTTCAATTTCCAGCATTACTCATGCTGGTCAATACGATGCTATAAGCTCGAATAATGATACTTTGAATCAGAAAAGATATGGAGCGGTTCAAGAAGAAATACAGGGCAAGTTAGATGTTTACTATGTCAATTCTCATAATGTAAAAGCCATGAAAGAAGGAGCAAAGGTAAAGACTGATACGACAAATGCTCAACTTATTTCAGCTAAGAGAACTGTCGTTGATCGAAAGGGCAGTGCTATTCACGAAAAATGGACTAACACTTATATGACTCTGACAAAAGAAGTGGAATCCAACTCAGGTCAGATGTTCAACTTTGATATGTCTACAAGTGAATGGACTGAAACTGTTGATGTCTACAAAGACGAACAGGGTAATGTCATTACAGCTTATGAGTATGCAACTATTACAATTCCTTTTGACTTAACAGGTTCTACGACTTCTACTACTGGATCTACTTCAGGAAGCGGCTCTACAGGCTCTACAGGCGGTTCTGGTGGTTCTACGACAACAACCTACTCATTAGCCAACTGCACTCCAACTTCAGCCCCATACTCGCTTACAGGGAGTGTCACCTTGAAGTATTACTATGTCTGTGACGGTAAGAAGGTCTGGTTCAATGAGCCACTGAAGTAACCAAAGCCTCTCTTACAAGAGGCTTTATTCTTTCCCCTGTAAATCTTCCTGTTTCGTCCCTTCTGAACACAACACAATCTTCAGACTTCAATTCTTTCATGATGTGAGTGATTGTTGTGTCGCCACTCCACTCAATAACCTTCTTGGTCGTTAGATTCGTCTTGTAGTCCTTCAGCAATCCAGCCTCAACTATCTTCTTGAACTGAAAAGGAGAGTAGAGGTGATAGACATTCTTGATCCATTCCTCAATATTATCCATTCCTTTTCTGTTCAAAATTCTAATCGGTATTTCTGTAGTGAGGTCATACATGAAATAGACCAGTGTGAACAGCTCAAAGGGTTCTATCTTCAAGCAAAATGAATTTGGCGAATTATAGGGGCTATCGTCAAATGTCAGATGAGGAAGTTCAGGGTAATGGAAAAGGGCTTCTTCGATAGGAAGGCCAGCAAACTTTATTACATTACCTTCACAAGTGAATTCTTCACCGAAATGATTCTGGTTGGTGAACTCAATGAAGAATTTATAATTGCAGTTTTCATTAACAATGTTTAGATAATTCATTGTCAATGTATCCTGTTTTGTGAATGAATTATTATTATATTATTAATCAATGGCACGTCAATGGGTATTAAATGATTGATTAAATATTTATCAATGAGTGATTAAATATTTTTTAATGATTTATCAATGATAATTCAATTATTTTCTAATGTTAGGGTATGGAAAGCCCCTGTTCAGGAGCTTTTCGTTATGATGCTTTTTGTTGTTCTAATTCTTTTCGAGTTAGTTCAGCCATTTTGTCTGAATTCATTGTTTTTCTAATGTCATCAATTTCTTCTAATGAAAGTGATAGGTCTTGTTTGGTTAGCAGTCGTGTTGTCTGCTTCCTTGTTAATCCTTCATCAATCTGTCGTTGAAAGATATACTTTGTGATTCTTGTATCAATAACCCTTTTATATTTTTCTAAAAATTTATCCGTATTTGTAATATGAATATTATCTAGATCAACAGGTCTTCTTGCAGGACTTCTTTCTAATCCATTTGCATGAGGATTGTCATACTTTTTCAGCAATAGATCTGGTAAGTATTCATGTGTAACAATCTCATAATCAGCATCTTTAATACGAATGAATATATATTTGTTATAGAATTGAATGTATTCAATCTCGTTTCTAATTATAAGATTAAATTTTTCTCTATTCAGTGGGTCGTCAAGATTGAACGAATTATCAATATTGAAGATTCTCACTCGATTCAGGCGGTTAGTATCTTCTGCTATTTGTAGATTTATATCTTCTATTTCTTCTGCAATCTGGTTTATTCGCTCAACTGTTCTTGATATGAAGCCAATGTCTTTTGCTGTTTCAAGAGCAATCTCCAGATTCTTCTGTATCTGCTTTAAGTTGTTCGCTTTGTTTTTTAGATTGTTAACTTCAGAAGGCTTTTCATCTATGTTCTGAATGTCTTCAAGAAACTCTTTAGATTTGAAGTATGTCAGAATCTTCTCTTCAAACTTATCATATATGATATAGCTGTTGGTGCATGGATGCTTGGGATTCATGCAGCACAAATATTTAGCCTTTATATTATATACGCTTCCGCATTTGCGGCAGAAGGTTAGATGTCTGAATAGATTCTTAAATGAACCTTTCCTTCCTTTCAGCTTTACAGTAGAAGCTCGTTTCTGGAATGTGCCTTGAGTGGCATGAAATGTGTCTAAATCAATTATTTGAGGATAGTAATTATCAATAGGTTCTCCATTAGGTATATCAATCCTCATTCCTGATTCGATTTGTTCCAATAACTCAGGGTCATTCCTCGCATGTTCTTCTCTCGCTCTGGTGACAGGCTGATATATTCCACAAACAGCAATATTTCTTAGAAGATTGCTTACGGCAGTATATGTCCAGACTTCACTATCACTGAACGGCTTGATACCTTCTCGATTGAGGTAATGAACAATTCTCCTGACTCCAAGCTTGTCATGGAGCTTCATCTTAAAGATATGTTCAATAATGGCTCTATTTTCAGGAGGGCAGATAAAGCCGGATTCGTCTTCATTAAGCTCCAACCAAGTAGGCTTCACACCTTTCTTAAAGAGTCGTTTTCTTTTCCGTGTTTCATCTAAGTAGAACTCAAATGTCTTGAGTATTCGTTTACTCTTTTGCTCTGACTCCAAGCGGCCAAGGTATAGGCCAGATGTGATCTGGATAGAGTTGGCAAGGTCGTTGTCTTCCCACCACCAGAGCACCAGATTGAATTTCACAATAGCAACGTTGATTTTGTGATCACGCAGCTCGTCAAAAATTTTCTGACCTTTTCTGATACCTAATCGTGAGATTCGGTCTACTGCCTCAACAACAAGAAGGGAATCGGGTTCAATCTTTCCTTCCCTGACAACCTGAAGGAATCCACCTAGACCAGCATCTTTCTTCACATTCTTCGGATAGAATGCTGAAGTTCCGGCATCCTCGAAAATGTCAGCAATCTCATATTCGGGGTATTGAGCCAAGAATTCTTTGGCAAGCTCGGTCTGTCGCAGAAGACCCTTACCGAACTTCGCCTGTTTCTCTTTTGATACACGACTGTATAAATACGCTTTTTTCATATGCTTATGACAAATTATTCTAACGAATCTCAGATCCTCGGTTTCTCGAAAGATCAGGAGTGGGAATACGAGCTAGTCCCTGAAGGCACTCCCGAAGACCCTGACTATGAGTATGTCGAGCCTGACGATTCTGAAGAAATTTATGTATGGCAGGAGTCTATCACCAAGGGAACCAAAAATAGAAGAATCATCCTGTCTACAAATGTTGCTGAAACATCGCTGACTGTGCCGGGTATCCGTTATGTGATTGATCCCGGTCTGGCGCGTATCTCTCGCTACAGCTATCGCTCCAAAGTGCAGCGACTTCCGGTTGAGGCCGTATCCCAGGCCAGCGCCAATCAGCGCGCTGGTCGTTGTGGTCGTGTGGCGCCGGGTATTTGTGTCCGCCTCTATTCCGAGGAAGACTTTCTCGGTAGACCCGAGTTTACCGACGCCGAGATTCGGCGCACCAATCTGGCAGCTGTTATCTTGCAGATGTTGCAGCTCAAGTTGGGGGATGTCCGAGACTTCCCGTTTGTTGATCCGCCCGATAGTCGCATGGTCAATGATGGCTACAAGCTGCTGGAGGAACTGGGCGCTGTCGACAGTTCACGCAACCTGACACCGATTGGGCGGCAGCTGGCAAGGCTGCCCGTGGACCCGCGCATCGCGCGCATGGTGATCGAGGCCGGCCGGCTGGATGCGTTGCGTGAGGTGATCATAGTTGCCAGTGCACTCAGCGTACAGGATCCGCGTGAGCGCCCGCATGACAAACGCCAGGCTGCAGACCAGAAGCACAAGGAACACAGTGATGAAGAGTCTGATTTCGTCTCGCTGGTCAATCTGTGGGATCTGTACAATGAACAGCGCGAAGCGCTCAGCCAGGGCCAGTTGCGGCGCTGGTGTCAGAAAAGCTTTCTTTCTTTCATGCGTCTGCGTGAATGGCGTGATGTACACCGCCAGCTGCACCTGAGCATCCGTGAGTTGGGCCTGAAGGAAAATACCGAGCCAGCGGATTACAAGGCGATGCATTGTTCCCTGCTGGCTGGGCTGCTAAGCCAGATCGGTTTCAAACAGGAGAAAGGCGAGTATCTGGGTGCGCGTAACCGTCGCTTCAAGATATTTCCGGCTTCGGGGGTGTTCAAGAAAGCTCCCAAGTGGGTCATGGCGGCAGAGTTGCTGGAAACCAGTCAGCTGTTTGCACATCAGGTGGCGCGGATTGAACCTGAATGGGTGGAAGCCCCGGCTCGGCATCTGATCAAGAAAACATGGATGGAACCGCACTGGGAGAAAAAGCGTGCTCAGGTTGTGGCGACTGAGCAGGTCAGCCTGTTCGGGTTGATCATTGTGCCCAAGCGCAAGGTCAACTATGGCGCCATCGATCCGGTTGCCTCCCATGAAATATTCATTCGCGCGGCGCTGGTAGAAGGTGAGTATCAAACGAGTGCCGCCTTCTTCCAGCATAACCGTGAACTGCTGGCCAGTGTCGAGGCGCTGGAGGACAAGTCACGCCGCCGCGACCTGTTGGTGGATGAGGAGCAGTTGTACGCTTTTTATGCCAAACGGTTTGAAGAGCTGAATGGCACTCATCTCGTCAATGGCAAGGGCTTTGAACACTGGCGCAAACAGGCCGAGCAGGATAACCCCGAAGCGCTGTTTATGCGTGAAGAGGATATCCTGCAGCGAGAAGCGGCTCATGTAACAGCACGCCAATACCCGGATCATCTGGATCTGGAGGGAGCCCGGCTTAAACTCAGCTACCAGTTTGAGCCAGGTGCCGAGGATGACGGCGTGACGTTGGAACTGCCCCTGGCACTGCTGCGTATCGCACCGCTGCAACGGCTGGAGTGGCTGGTGCCGGGGGTGCTCGCGGACAAGGTGACAGCGATTCTGAAGGGGCTGCCCAAATCATTGCGCAAGCACTATGTACCTGTACCCAATTATGTTGAAGCCTTTTGTGCTGCAGTGGTGTTTGCAGAGGGTGACCTGTACGAAGCATTGGCGCTTCAGCTGCTGCGCATGACCGGTATCCGAATTGATGCCGATACCCTGCGTGATGTAGAACTGGAGCCGCATCATCGATTCAACCTGCGCCTGCGTGACGAAAAGGATCGGGTCGTGGGGGAGGGGCGTGACTGGGACGCGCTTAACCGTCGCTTCGGTGACAAGGCTGAAGCGGCACTGCAGGCAGGGCCGTCACAACAATGGGGCAAAATCGGTATTACCGGTTGGGATTTTGGTGAGTTGCCTGCGTCATTGCGACTGCGTCAGGCAGGTGGTATCGAAGTCGAAGTCTGGCCTGCCCTGATTGATCGGCAGGACAGTATTGAACTTAAAGTAATGCCTTCTCCCGATCTGGCTCAGCAGGAAAGCCTGCTGGGCATCTGCCGACTGTTGCTGTTGTCACTGCCGGCACAACAACTCAAATACCTGCGCCGCGATATCCCGCAGCTGAACCAGAGTCTGATCCTGACCGGAAAGCTGTTTGAGCGCAAAAGGCTGGAAGATGAGGTTCTGCTGCTGGCAGCACGGCGTGCGTCCGGGCTTGACCCCGACAATCTGCCGCGTGATGAAAATCGCTTTGATGCCCTGCGTGAACAGATGCGAGGCAGTATTGCCGACGAAGTGGCGCAGATTGGTCAGTTTGTGCTGCAGTGTCATCAATCAGTGCACCGTATTAACAAACAACTGGGTGGCCGTATTAACCTGCAGGCTGTGCCTGTCCTGAATGATATTAAGCAGCAGTTGGCGGAACTGATGCATCCGCACTACCTTAGTCGTACAGAAGAGGAGTGGTTGCAACAGTATCCGCGCTATCTGCAGGCGATTGAAATCCGGCTGGAAAAATATCAGCGCGATCTCCGCCAGCAATGCCTGCTGTCAGATCAATTAAGCCAATTCTGGCAGCAATATAAAAAAAAGGAGCAGGAGTACCGGGCGCGCCATGAGTTACCGCAGGCCCTGAGTCGTTTTCGCTGGCTGCTGGAGGAATACAGAGTGTCCCTGTTTGCCCAGCAGCTGGGTACAAAAGTGACTGTTTCAGAGAAGCGCCTTAAACAGGCCCTGGCCGAGCTTTGAGTATTGTTATGACGGGGGTCAAAAACCCGTCCAGCCCTTGCGAGCAAAGGCTCTAAAGGGTTGCACCAGTGCGGTGCTTGTGCTGTAATGCCGCCAATTTAGGTGGTTGCTCAGCCGGACGCGAGCCATTCTCAGCAGAGAACCTTGCAAGGGAGGGCAGTTACCATGCAACATCGAACCGGTAAAAGTTTAAAAGTTATGGAACTTTTTGCTTTGATTGGTTTGCAATAATCTGGATTTATAGTATTTTTCTGATAGCGCTGATAGTGCTGAGAAAAACTAGAATTCACTACTAGTATGTTGAATGAAGGGGAAATGTTGATGAAAAAGTCACTGATTGCTCTGGCTGTTGCTGGTGCCATGACTGCTCCGATGGTCGCTCAGGCTGACGCTACTCTGTACGGTTCTTTCCGTGCCGAGCTGCACTCTGTAGATGATGCAGATCTGGACCTGAAAGACGGCTCTACCCGTATCGGTATCAAGGGTGATGTTGATCTGGGCCTGGAAAGCACCAAAGGTCTGTTCCACTGGGAAGCAAACGTAAACATCACTGATAAAGGTGGTTACGGTGCAGACATGTTTGCGCCGCGTTTGTCTTACCTGGGTGCTACCGGTAACTGGGGTACTGCCCTGGTTGGTCGTCAGTACCACCCGCACTACCTGCTCATCAACCTGACTACCGGTATCTTTGATACTGCTAGCAGCACTACTGGTGAGTGGAACCAGCTTGGTAACGATGTTCACAAGCGTGAAGACAATACTGTTGCATACCACTCTCCGGTAATGGGTGGCTTCCAGTTCATCGGTGGTGCTGTTATCGCCGGTAACAACGATGACGCTGACGGTGTTGCAGACAGCGAAGTTGACGGCTACAACGTAGCTGTTAAGTACAACGCTAACGACCTGTATGTTGCTGCTTCTTACGGTGATGTTCAGGAAGACGTATTTGGTACAGTAAGCGACAAGGAAACTTGGGGTGTTGCAGCTTCCTACAAAATCGCTGACTTTGGTCTGGCTGCCAAGTATGAAGAGCAGGAAGACGGTGTCAACGACGAAACTGCTTGGGAACTGGCTGGTACCTACGACATCGGTGCGACTCAGCTGATGGCTCGTTACTCTGACTACGAGAACGACGTCAACGGTGCTGAAGGCAACCAGTGGGCTGTTGGTGTAATGCACAAACTGGGTGGTAAAGGACGCGTTTGGGTTAACTACTTTGACTTCGATAGCGATGCTCAGAATGTTAACGCCAACTTCCGCGACGCCCTGGTTCTGGGTTACCGCGTAGATTTCTAATCTAAACATAGATTAGTATCTGGTATGAAAAGGCTCCTTCGGGGGCCTTTTTGCATTATTAGAGACATTATCACTCCTGAGTATATTTGCTTGAATGGCTGTTACTTGGCTTAGTTTAAGTGAGCTCATTTACTCTGTTTGCCCCCCGAGATAGAATTGCCCCATTGTCATGTCAGCTTTTAAGGATCGAGCATGCTGAAATCTGCACTGCGTACAGGGCTTCTGGTAACCGGTTTTTCACTGGCGGCTATTGCTGCCCCTTTGTCGGCGAACAGCGAAGTTGACCCTTGGGAAGGCTTTAATCGCCCGGTATTCAACTTCAATGAAGGCGTGGACAAGTATGCGTTGAAGCCGCTGGCGCAGGGATACCGTTATGTCACGCCTGACATTGCCGAAAAGGGCGTCAGTAATTTCTTCGATAACCTGAGCGATGTGCGCAATTTGCTCAACAATCTGCTGCAATTTAAGCTTGAGGCGGCCGGTCAGAGTTTTGCTCGCCTTACGTTCAACTCAACCTTCGGTCTGTTTGGTCTGATTGATGTGGCAACACCGATGGGAATAGCTCAGAAGCCTGAAGACTTCGGTCAGACGCTGGGTTACTGGGGCATGCCTTCGGGGCCTTATCTTGTGCTGCCGCTGCTGGGGCCAAGTAACCCGCGTGACGGTATTTCACTGCTCGCGGATAGTGCTGTCGACCCTGTACGCCAGGTCGGTGACACGTCTGACCGCAATGCGCTTTACGGTTTGCGCCTGATTGATACTCGCAGCCGGTTGCTTCAGGCTGAGCAGATCATCAGTGGCGACAAATACAGTTTTATTCGTGATGCGTATATGCAACGTCGTGAATATCAGATTAACGATAAAGCCGTTGATGTCGACTACAAGAACGACTTCTGATTCAGTTGCAACCGGGCGCGGTTGTGGCTACTGTTGAGACTCTTGATTTAGAGTCTCTTAATGGCTGATTAATGGGTCTACACCATCAGCGGGTGTTGCTGGTCTCAGACAGCACCCGCACCACCGATCGTATCTTCGAGCTCTGTGAGGAATGTGATCATCAGCGTCTGCGTCTGATTGTTTGTCGTGACACTGACGATGCCGATCAACAGCTCGACCACTATGATATCTCCCTGATAATTTTCGATCTTGCTTCTGTCGGCAGCAGCCTGTCGATGGATCGCATCGCACAGCGACTTAACCCCAAGCCACTTATCGCCCTGATCAATGAAGGCACGGCCGAGAGTTTGGTTGCTGCACTGCGCAGCGGGGCTGATGATGTTTACGTATCGGGCGAGCTGGATCTGCACCCTGAGTTGTTCGTTCGTTCGGTTGAGCGGCAATTGAAGCGGGCACGCTATATTGAGGAGGTGCGCAGTCTTCGTGACAGCCTTGAGCGCAGCCTGGATGAGCTGCGTGAGGATCAGCATGCTGCTCAGCAGGTGCAGCAGAATCTGCTTCCGCCTCAGCAACAGGATATCAATGGTATCGAGTACGCCTATGTGCTCCAGCCTTCCTTGCTGCTCAGCGGTGATTTTGTTGATGCCTTTGTTGTCAGTGACAAGTTGAGCCTGTTCTATCTGGCGGATGTATCCGGGCATGGGGCTTCATCGGCGCTGGTGACGGTGTTGCTGAAAAACATGACACACAGGCTGCTGCGTAACTACCGCCGTAATTCAAGCTTTGACATTCTGTCGCCTTCTGCCACGTTGCACCGCATTAATCGTGAAATGTTGCTGACTTCGCTGGGCAAGCATTTGACCATGTTTGTCGGTTTGATTAACCACGATACTCAAACCCTGAGCTATGCTGTAGGTGGTCATCATCCGCTGCCGATTTTGCTTCAGGATGGGAGGGTGCGTTTTCTGGAAGGGAGGGGTATGCCCCTTGGCTTGTTTGAAGAGCCGGTGTTTGATGAGTTAGAGTGTCCGCTTGGCGACAATTTTACACTGACTCTGTTCTCCGATGGTGTGCTTGAAGTGATTGATGGTGAAACGCTGGAAGATAAAGAGCAGGTGCTGCTGAATATGTGCAGTGCAAAATACGGGTCGCCAGCCGAGTTTTTGCAGAGTATGATGCCCGCCGGGCGGGGACATCCCGATGATGTGGCGATCATGACTGTACGCAGAGAGTCTTTATGAGTGATGGGGCGATCTATTACGCGTGCCGCGACGGGCACTACGTTCTGAAATTTGTAGGTGATGTGCGCCTGACCCTCTGCTCGACTATCGAGCGACACCTCGAAGCCGTGTTGGAGCGTGAAGATGTGTCAGATACGCTGGTTGACCTGACTGAAACTGACAACATCGACAGCACATCTCTTGGGTTGATTGCAAAGCTTGCGATCAAGGCGCGAGAGAAAGGAATGCCGTTGCCGACCTTGGTGTCCACCAACGGCGATATCACACGCATTCTCTACAGTATGGGGTTTGATCGCGTGTTTGTGTTGCTGGAGGAGTTGCCTACCAGCCGCTGTGACCTCAAGCAGGTGCCGTTTGTGCAGGAGTCTGAAGATGAAGTGCGCGAGCGAATTCTCGATGCTCACAAGGTGCTGATTGATCTGAACGAGTCCAACCGTAACGCCTTTAAGGATCTGGTCGCAACATTGGAGAGCTGCCGTTAAAGCCGCTCTCCTGCAACCGTCAGTGACCTGCCAGTAGTTGTTCCAGCTTGATCTGGTCCTTGGCAAAATTGCGAATCCCTTCTGCCAGCTTTTCCTGTGCCATTACATCTTCGTTCATATCCCAGCGGAAGTCGCTTTCGTTCAGGTGTAGGCGAGTATCATCACTGCTGCATTCAGCTGACAGCATGCGGTGCAGGGGCTGCTCAGTGCTGGCCAGTTCCTGCATCAGGGCGGGGCTGATCGTGAGTCGATCACAGCCTGCCAATGACTGGATTTCGCCGATATTGCGGAAACTGGCACCCATCACGACTGTATCGTAGTTGTGTGCTTTGTAGTAATGGTAGATTCGAGCCACTGATCGTACCCCCGGGTCACGCTGCAGGCTGAAATCAGCCTCTGGCTCTCGAGCCTTGTACCAGTCCAGTATGCGGCCAACAAAGGGTGAAATCAGATAAATGCCGGCATCGGCGCAGGCGCGGGCCTGAGCAAAGCCAAATAGTAAGGTCAGGTTGCAGTTGATGCCTTCCTGCTCCAGTTGACGGCCAGCTTCGATACCCTCCCAAGTGGAGGCAATCTTGATCAATACGCGTTCCCGGGGAATATCAAGGGCTTCGTACATGCTGATCAGCTCTCGCGCCTTGGCAACCGTAGCTGCCGTATCAAATGACAGGCGGGCATCAACTTCGGTAGAGACGCGTCCCGGTACCAGTTGAGTAATTTCACGGCCGATCAGTACGGCGAAGCGATCTGTCATCAGTCCGAACTGGTCGGTTGTGTTGGAGGTTTGTGCAGCAGCCCAGTTCTGTGCCTCCTTCAGCAGGGGGGTATATTTTGCATCCTGTGCGGCCTTGAGCAGCAGTGATGGGTTCGTGGTGGCATCGACCGGTGCAAACTGGCGGATGGCGTCGATGTCGCCGGTATCCGCCACCACGGTTGTTATCTGTTTCAATTGTTCAAGCTGGTTCATCAAATCTAGTCCTGTAAAAGCAAATAAAGTCTTTAGCTCAATCCTGTGCGACCAATGCAAGCGCAGCCCTGAAGGTGTCAACGCCTGCTTCCCTTGCATGACCGTTTTCGCTTAGATATCGGCGGAACTGTTTACCGCCACGCTGGCCGTGGAAGAGTCCAAGCAGGTGTTTCGCAACGGCGTACAGGGGAGCGCCTTCAGCCAGGCGCTGCTCCAAGTAAGGGATGAATGCTTCGGCAATGTCCATGCGGCTGCGTGCCGGACGATCAATGCCGAAGTAGCGTTGGTCCACCTCACTGAGCAGTGGCCAGGGATTCTGGTAGGCCTCACGCCCGATCATCACGCCGTCGACCCTCTCAAGATGCTGGTCGCACTCGGCAAGTGTTTTAATGCCGCCATTGATGATGATCTCCAGCTCGGGGTATAGAGCCTTTATGCGGTAAACATGGTCGTAGATCAGTGGCGGGATATCGCGATTTTCCTTGGGGCTCAAGCCCTGAAGAATCGCCTTGCGTGCATGAATGGTAAAGCTGGTGCAGCCGCTTTGGCGAACTGTCTCGACAAACTGGTGCAAGTGTTCAAAGCTGTCCAGATCATCAATGCCAAGTCGGTGTTTGACCGTGACGGGAATGCCTGCCGCTGCCCGCATTTCTCCCAGGCATTCCGCCACAAGCTGTGGGTGCGCCATCAGGCAGGCGCCGATCATATTGTTCTGAACCCGATCACTTGGGCAGCCTACATTCAGGTTCACCTCGTCATAGCCCCACTCTTCGGCCATGCGGGCGCACTGAGCGAGTTCACTCGGGTTGCTGCCACCCAACTGAAGCGCGACTGGATGCTCACTGGCGTGATAGTCAAGATGGCGTGCGGCGTCGCCATGGATCAGCGCGCCTGTCGTAACCATTTCGGTGTACAGCAAAGTGTGGTCTGAGAACAGGCGATGAAAGACCCTGCAATCAGATGTTGTCCAGTCCATCATCGGCGCAACAGAGAACCGCCGAAACCCCGTATCCCGCGCCATTCCTGCCTTGTGGCCTGATTCTGCTGTCTTTTCGGCTGTCTGATTTTCGTTCATTTTTACCCGTTTTGTGCTATTTTTCCGGCTTAGTTGTCCCGTGTTTTGTCCCAAATCGCGTGGGACAAGTCGAGGCATGGAGCACGGGGTGTAAACAATGGCGACGATCATACCACGGGTGGGCAAGTCCGGGGAAAAGCGGTATCAGGCGAAGGTGCGGCTGCAGCGTGACGGGCAGGGGTACAGCGAGTCAAAAACATTCAGCAGCAAAAAGGCGGCTGAGAAGTGGGCGAAGGCGCGTGAAGTCGAGCTGGAGCAAACCGGTCTGCCGCGCAAGCATAGCGGGGTGACGGTGGCTCAGGCGTGCAAGCTGTATGTGGATGACCTGCTCGCCACGCCCAGGGGTGTTGGGCGGACGAAGCGCATGGCGTTGGTGCGTATGAGCAAAGATGACGTGCTGGCTGGGTTTACCCTGGCGGGGGCGCGGTCGGCGGATTGGATCGACTACCTGAAAAGTCGGTACCAGTACACGATCGAGGACCGGGTGATCACCCGTGCGCCGTCCACGCTGGCTGAGGACTATGCGTATTTCCGTGGGCTGATCGAGCATGCGGCTGTGGACTGGGGTGTAAAAGCCTCAATGGATGAGCTGGAGGCGGCGGGCAAGCATGCGCGCAAGGTGGGGCTGATCGGGGTGTCTGAAAGCCGTGATGTGCGCCCCACGCTGCAGCAGCTGGATGAGGTGTTCGACTACTTTTACCGCGAGCGGTCGGGCAAGGGCGCGAACAATGTCACGCGGCTGCCGGTGATCACGATATTCCTGTTCCTGATTTTCTCGACTCGCCGGGTCAGTGAAGTGACGCGCCTGCGCTGGGCGGATCTGGACCGTGAGCATCAGCGCATCCTCGTGCGGCAAATGAAGCATCCGCGGGCGAAGTCCAGCAATGATGTCTGGGTGCATCTGCCCGATCGTGCCATGGCGTTGATCGATACTATGCCCCAGGTGGATGAGCGCATTTTCCCGTTCGCTGAAAAGTCGATTGCCAAGCAGTGGCAGACTGCCCGCAACTGGGCGGGCCATGAAGACCTGCGTCTGCACGACCTGCGACATGAGGGCGTCAGCCACCTGTTCGAGTTGGGCTGGGATATTCCCCGGGTGGCGATGGTGTCAGGGCATCAGAGTTGGGATATGCTGAAGCGGTACACGCACCTGGTGCGGCCTGAGCCGGTTGATAAGTACAGGGAGTGGAAATGGCTGGAGAAGATCGGGCTGGAATGAATGAGGTCAAAGCAAGGGGACCTAACAGGCCATTGCATGATCAGCAGGATGAGTTTTTTAGATTTTCGCAGTTTATCAACTCTGAGGTGATCCTGCGCTGTCATTACAACACGATGCTCACTTTTGAAAAGTTCGTTCATGATGAGGTTGCAGCCGGTCGCATGGAGCAAGGACTCGGAAGAGCAAGTGTTCAAGAACACCTCAACCAGATGTGTAAGGCTACGTTCCTCTGCTTGTTCAGCCATGCTGAGGAAGAGCTGGAAAATATGGCTAGGGCACGGTTTCGTAGTGAGCTGGAACAGGTCAGGGATTATGCCAGCAATAGCAGTGTAGAGCGGTTCAAGTGCGTCATCAGGGACGGGTTTGGGATCGACCTGATGACCTGTACGCAATGGAAAGTTTTAAAGGATGCAGCGACCGTCAGAAATGCGCTTCTGCACTGTGGTGGTGTTATTCACCATCTGCCGAAGAGTAAGAAACGAAAGGTCGAAGAAGTGCTGAGAACTCGAACCGATGTGTTACTCAGATCTGGTCGTCTTTATGTGACCGAGGCATGGATTGATCACGTTGCTAAAGCATTTCAAGAGTTGCATGACCGGATGGTTGATTCGCTCGTTGAGCAAGCTAAGCAGGGCGACCCCCGGCCGCCCGTTTGATCTTTCCATGCCTGCCCGCCCCAGGCCACCTTATCCCCCAATCATCCTGCAGCACGAACACCTGGATTGTTGTCACTATTCTCATCTGATCGATCGTTTTCTGAGATCCGTTTTTGGCTAGGATTAAGGTTGTGCAGCTTTTTGAACTCGTCACGTGCCTCTGCAACTCGCTTATCAATGAACGCTGCCAAGTCCGTCAGGTGAATGAGCCGCACATTTTTCTGGCTACCTTCCAAGCGGTAGAAGGGCACCGGCAGCTCAAGGTCACGAGCTGCATCTGATGCTTTTTTGATGCTGGGGTAGCCCAGATGGTGGTAGCACTCAGTCAACGGAACAGTAGGACGCCCGCCAAACTCAGCCAACAACATCCACAGGGTTTGGGTTGGCATATTGGGTTTCATGATCTCTTCCTCCGCTTACCGTGTCCGTTTATCTCTCTGCAAGCACGCCGCCAGTCCCAGTGCTGGGGCTGTATCTTCACGCTCACAGCTCTGACTCTGCACTGGTTGCTGCCTGTGCCAGGTTGCTTAATCTGTTCCATCGCTCTACTGCCTCTTCTTTTGTCTTGCAGTCTGGGCCAAACATGCCGCAGGGCCTGCACCAGACGCTGTTTGTTGTCTCCAGTGGGCGGATGACGAGGAGCTCTGTGCTGCGGCAGTTTGGGCAGGGGGCTGGGTGGGTCATAAAGAGTCCTCAAGCTGCCACTGGCTGGCGCTGCTCTATTCGATATGGATTGTTTACCCGGGCAATTGCGGCCATCGGTGGCGGACTGACAGAGTTGCCACACATGTGGACCTGCTCGCTCTTGGTGAACTTTCGCCCGTCATGGCCGTGGGTGATGATGTAGTTACTCGGGAAACCCTGGGCGGCATACAGCTCGTGTGGCTGTAGCATGCGCAGGTGGATATCAACGATCACGTAGGGATCGCCACTGATCCAGACCGTAACTAGTGCCAGGCGGTCCCGAGTGGTCAGCGTGTCAGCCGGAGCCTCCACCGAACGGGCATCACCATTGCCGTAGTAGTTGATCAGGAACGCCGCGCAGCGCAGGGCGCCTTCCTCAACTTCCGGGGACAGCTGAAGCTCGACCAGCGAAGTCTTTCCCATGCCGCCGGCCGTAATGGTTGGGGCGGGTGCATCTGCGGGCTGACCAACGCTGGCGCCGAACTGGCGGCTGAGGAATGCAGTGACCAGGCCATGATGCTGACCACCGGCGCTGATCGTGTGCAGCGGGGCATCAACTGATCGTGCATTACAGTTGCCGCGCAGGTGCAGCAGGTTTGCAGTAACCAGCTGCTGCTGGCTGCCAGTGTTCGTGATAGTGGTGGTCGGCACATCCAGCGGCTTGCTGTGGGTGATATTGAATCCGCCGTTGGCCTGGGCCATGAAGGCTGTGACCAATGCGAATCTGTTTTCAGTCGTCTGGGTTCTCAGCGGTTCGTGGGTGCCGTGTGCACGATTACCTTTTCTTTCGCCGCCATAAAATGGCGTCAACACCGGGCTGGCTATTGCAAATGATCCACCCCTTGGCCAGGCGGTGATCGTATTCAGAGGCTGGTCGACTGGTTGTACTGTTTCTGAACTCCAGTTAGCGATCGGCACAATGAAAGGCTCGGCCCGGTCGAGCACTTCGCGCTTCACGCCCTTGGCGATCCGGCGCATAGTAGCGTCAGCCAGTGGGCGAGGGCGATTGAAAATGCTTTTACCTGGAACGCTCCAATCGATGCATTCGGCGGCAGTGCGGTATGGCTTTTGGCCCTTGGCTGGTTTCGCTGCATGAGTCGGCTTCGGCCACACAATAGGTTCACCATCACAGCGAGCAATCAGAAACAGGCGTTCACGGCTGGTTGGTGCGCCGAAGTCGCAGGCTTTCAGCAACTGGTGTTCGACGTCATAGCCAAGCCCCTGCAGCGCCCGCAGAAAACGGCGCCACGTTTTGCCGCGGCGCTTCTGGTCCGGTACCAGGAACTGCTCGTTACGCGGAACCCGCTCGCCACGCTCAGCAACCGTGCCGTCCAGCTTCATGACGCGGCCGGTCTTCTTGCAGCGTTTGGCGATCAACGGCCCCCACTGGCGGATCTGTTTGACGTTCTCCAAGCTGAGGATGAGCGGCTTGGTTTTACCTGCCCACTTGGTTACCACCCACGAGAGATTTCGGATCTCGGCCTTGCGCGGCTGACCGCCTGCAGCCTGGCTGTGGTGGGTGCAATCTGGGCTGGCGTGGAACCAGCCAATGCGACGACCGGCCAGAACCTCAACAGGGTCTACATCCCATACGTCAGTCTGCAGGTGCAGGCAGCCCGGGTGATTAGCCTCGTGCATGCTGATTGCTGCCGGGTTGTGGTTGATGGCGATATGTACCGGACGCTCAAGCCCCATTTCAAGACCTGTACTGGCACCGCCGCCACCGGCGAAAAGGTCGACATTGATATGGTCGTCATACTCGTTCAGTGCCAAGCCGTATTGAGTGGTGAAGTGGGTGTTGATGGCATTCATCCCCGCATCCTCATGTTGTGCTCATAACGCTGCGCGCACTCGGGGCCGCAGAACAGTCGAGCGCCATCAAGTTCATCGGCGCACCAGTGGCAGCATCCATCTGGGATCGGTCGCGGTGTGCTGTTGGCCTGCAGGTTCTGCAGCGAATGCTTGAGCTGCTGCTCGGCGTAGTCGTTGGCGATATCGGCTTCGTCTGCCATGTCATTTCTCCTTGTTGCTGGGTGAGGCACCTGCTGCTGCAGATGCCGTCAATGCACGTTGGGCAGGGCATCAGCCCAGTACCATTCGCTGTCCGTTATGCTGGAGCTCGCTGACCACACCTGCTTTCTCCATGATCTCGACCAGCCGTGCGGCGCGGTTGTAACCAACCCTCAGTTCACGCTGGAGGGCAGAGATCGAGATGGTTCCGGTTTCGGTAGCAAAGGCCACGGCTTCGTCGTAAAGATCATCGGAGGCAGAGTCGAGCAGATCCGGCTGGTCTTCTTCCGCGGTCGGCTTGTCGGCCTCTGATGCTGTGTAGCCGCCCAGCCCCGGCAGGATGATCATCACCATTTCACCGGTGTTATCGGCCAACTCATGTGCACCACTGGGTGCGCCTTCCTGGTGAGCGTCACGCTCGATCGACAGCTTGGCTTCGATGCCGCGCTTGAATACCACCTGGTCGACTTTGCCCAGCACGTACGGGCGGTCGTCAGCGGCGATGGTTTTCACGCAGCTGGTCACCAGCTCCTTGATCTGACGATCAATTGAGTCGATGAAGTCTTGTTGCTGTTCCTCGTTCATCTTCTGCCAGACGTTCGGCAGGGCCTTGCAGGTGTTGATCACCACGCCCATCAGGTCGGTGTGCATGGTGTGGGCTGAAGTGCTGAATACGGTTTCATCAAAATCGATCATGGCTGCAGAGTTCATGAGGTCGTTCCTGTCTTGTTGATGATTACGGCTTGCGGAAAATGGCACCGCCATAGGCGATGGCGATCAGTTCACCCGGTACCCAGATACCGAATGCTTCTGTCATGGCGTTGGCTGACAGCTGGATGGCCTGTGCCTCAGCCTCTGCCTGAGTGCATTTGGCGATGGCGGCTGCTGCTGGATTATCCAGTGGGCCGTAGGCATGCTTCTGCGCAACCGCTGTCGATGCAGGTGCAGGTGCCGGTTCGGCTTGATAAGCAGGCTCGTTTTCATATTGCTGCGGCGCTGACGGCTGAGGTTCAGGTTCAGGCTGTGCCGTCTGCTGCTGGGCCTGCTGTTCCGCCTCCACTCGGCGGCGGTCTGCGTCAGCCTTGCGCTGTTGGCTCTCTTCGGCACGGCGCTGCTCTTCTTCGAATCGCTTGCGGCTGCGTTCTTCGGCCACCTTCTGGCGCTCCAGCTCGGAGGCGATCATGGTTTGCAGGCGCTGGCTGTACTCTTCGTCAGAGGCAAACAGGAAGGTTTCAACGTGAGCCCGGGTCAACGGTGCTGCCAGTCCGGCGCGGTAGCTGTCGTTCTCAAGCAGGTGCAGGCGGATCTGGGTCTGCTGCTGGAGCTTGAGGTCTGCGTTCACACGGATCAGCAGTTCCTGCTTGGCCACTGCCGACAGCTTGCCGGTCTTGGTCAGGGTGCTGAGTTTCACCAGGTCATCGATCTGTGCGCGGCGGAACTCCTCGGCCACTTCCTGCTCAGCCCACATGGCAGATCGGGCCGCTTCCAGTGCCGCTTTGGCTTTGGCCTTGGTCTCATCCTCGAACACCTGCACCTGGTCCAGCAGTCGCTGCCGACCGTCCTTGCACATCTGTTCCAGGGACTTGGCTTTGCCCTCGAAGTCTTTGATCGGTGCGCTCACCTCTGCAACGGCTTCACGGCGGCGCTTGCTGATCTCGGCAGCCAGTTTGTTCAGCTCGGTGGCCAGCTTTTTGCAATCGGCAAGGGTGTCGGCGGTGACCACTACGTCGTACTGTTCCAGCTCACTTTCAAGCCAGGCACGGGTTTCCTCAAAGTTGAACGCGATGGCAGCAGGGGTGGCACTGACGCTGATCATGGCGGTGGCTTCGGTTACGGGTGCGTTCATGCGTGATCTCCAGTCAGGGCATTTTTCTTGGCCTGGTAGGCCCGCTTCACTTCAATCAGATCGACTTCCGGGTGGTCTTCGGCAAACTCACCGATGTCCTGTCCCCACTGGCTGAGCTCTTCAATGCTGGTACATTCCTTCACGCCATCGATCATGGTCTGAATCGCGCTGGAGTAGTCCTGAGCTGGTTGCTGCTGGGGCTCACCAAAGTCCGGCATGCTTTGCTGCGTCTGTTGGGTTGGTTGCTGGGCCGGTGCTGATTCTGCATCGATCGGGGCACGGGTTTTCTTCATCCGGTTCTTGAGCGATGAAGCCTGAGTGCCGGTATCAACGGGATTGATTTCGCGCTCGACCGGGGTGCGGTCGTGCAGCTCGTCTGGCGTGTAGACGCCCAAGATCACGTCAGGGCAGTACATGCGTGCCCAGTATTTCACGGCGAGGTATGCGGCCTGCTGCTTGGGGTTGGTCTTCCAGAGCGGGCTGTTCTTGGTCGTGATGGTGTGCAGGTACACCGGCTCGCCCCAAGTGATATCGGTTTCACCGGCCAACACGGCGCCGGTACGCACCCAGGCATCCTTCTTGGACTCATTCAGCCAGTCACCACCGTACTCGTACTTGAAGCGGCCCTGAATGGCGCGGGAAGAACTGATCACCGCATTGACCAGCTGTGCCTCATAACCCAAGGTGCCGTTGACCAGGTGTGTCTTCTGCGCCACAGCGAAGGGGTTCATGCCCCACTGCGCGGCCTGCATGGTCACTGCCATGCAATCGCCCATGCTGCCCTGCAGATGCTTGGGCACAGTGGAGCGGCCGGTGGACATCACTTCGGCAAACTTCTGGATCTGGCCCATGATCTGCGGGTTCATGAGCATATTGGCCGTATGCGTGGCGTAAGGGGCCTGCATGTCTGGCTGGTAGTCAGCAACGGCCTGTGGCTGCTGGTAGGCCTGCATGGTGTTCTGGTTCATGAAAGTCTCCGTTCATCGTTGCGCACCGCCCAGCCCGGTCTTTCCAGGCGGCGGATGTGTACCCAGTCATCGTTGACCCGGCACTGGTGATAGGTTTCGAGCGCTTCGCGGTACAGTTCATGGCCGCGTTGCACCCAGTCCGGTGGCAGGTCAACTACATCCACGGCGTAACGACCGGCGCTGACGCTGGAGCTGACTGCCAGGAATAGGAACTGTGGCTCTATGCCGAAGTGCTGCTTGTAGCCCTCGCAGTACATGGCGTGCTGAACGTGGTAGCGGAACTCCTCGACGTGCTTCTCGAACCGCTCCAGCCCGTCGACCTTCTTCACATCCACGATGATGTGGTGGTCGATCAGGATGCGGTCAGGACGCACCCGGCACAGCTCGCCGGTCTGCTCATCGGTCCAGTAGATGGACGCCTCGTTCATGCCCTGCTGTTCGAAGATCCAGCGCGCTGTCGGGTGCGCCTGAACGCTGTCGAGCATGATCTGCAGCTGACGCCACTCGTCGGCAGTCAGGATGATCTTGTTGTCATGCTCGATCTGGAACGCTTCCCACTCGGCCTTACCGTCATTGGTGCGGCGGTTGAACTCCGGTGCCACGATGAATTGCTTGTCGAACTCATGCGGCTCCAGCAGCAGGCAGTGCAGGGCTGTGCCGAAGTCCAGCGCTTTGGTCTTCACCTCATCCACCGGGGCCGCTTTTGACCAGGGCAGGGAGGAGGGGCAGTGCGCGACCAGATCCAGGCCGCTCTTGCTGATGCCGGGGCCAGAGTGGTATTCGGCATTGCTCAGACCGGTAAATAAGCCGGGACCGGGGATCACTGGTGCATCGTCCGGCTGCAGCTGCAGGTCGAAAGGGTTGGCCGGGGCATTCATGCGGCTTTCTCCTGTTCGCGGATCTTCTGTGCAGCCAGGAACAGTGCAACGCCACGCTTCTTGGCGGCCTCCAGTGCCACGGGATCAGGCAGGGAAATATCCACTTCGATTTCAGCCAGCGGGATCATGCCCAGCCGAATTTCGTCCGGCTCAATCGGGAATACTCGGTAGCTCACGGTTTCGGTGTCACCGATCGCCCAGGTATAGGCGTACAGGGTCAGCGTTTTCATGAGGGCTCCTTGATTGAACGGGGGTGGCGTAGCGCTGGCAGAAAATCAGCCAGCGTGTAGGGCACTGGCGCTGTTGCCAGCTCGATGGCGGTGGCCAATGTTGCGTTGAAGTTGCTTTCGTTGGCTGAAGCAACCGCCTTGATGGCTGTGCGTAAGCGATAGTTCTCGTCCGCAATCTCTTTCATTTTGCTCATAGCTTTATCGAGCAGCTCGGTATCAGTTATTGGCCGGGGCTTGCAGGCCGAGTTGGGTACAAGCTCCACGGCCTCAGCTGCATGTTTTTCGGTGCTGTCCAGCATCACCATTCCTCCATCATCATTTTCAAAACTGGTCGTATTGGCTCGCGCTTGAACACAGCCCGCAGGCAGAAGCCAGCAGTGACCATTACCCAGCCCGCGACGAATACACTGATCAAACCCACCAGCATCAGATACAACTGGAAAACCGCTTCGATAGCGCTCATGACAGTGCCCCCAAGTGAGTGGTAGACGGGATCGACCCATCAGGGCCGCTGCCGATCTCGCACAGCTCGTCACGGCGGGTACGGCCAGTGCGGGCGGTGATGCGTGCCTGGCCACGTGGGCGCAGTACATCGTCACTGCCGGACACCGCGGCACCGAACAGCGCCACCACGATCAGCAGCAGCTGCAGGCGGTGCAGGGCGCCGACCTCGATCATTTTGTTGATTGCCACCACCACATCGTCACAGCCGGTCTTGAAGTAGATGCTCTTCCAGTACTGGTAGACGGTGTTCTTCGAGCAGTGGAGCTCGCGGCCAGCATCGGCAGCATTGAGGCCATTGGCCCGGCAGACGGCGGCACGGACTTCACCCGGTGTCAGCTTGCGGCCTGACTCCAGCAGGGTTGGGATGCCCTCCCAGTGGCCGAGGGCGTAGCCGTGTTCAGTGCGTGTGATCATGGTGGGTGCCTCATTGCCTGTTGTGTGACTTAAAATTACCAACGGTATTATTAATAGTCAACACCATTGGTAATATTTATTTTGGTGATTCAATCAAACAGGTTCGGTAAGGTGTGCTTTGCGCAGTAGGAAGTCGCGCACCCAGGCAAGCAAGGAGTAGTCATGAGCGCAAAGCCAACCCCCGGAAAACGTGTCATATCAGCCATTCTCGCTGCTGTTCTGCTTACCCACGGATACTTTCTGATTCGCTACAAGGCGCTATCGCCTTGCGAGGCTGCTGCACGCAAAATGGTTTTGGATGTTGTTCAAGAGCATTCTGGAAAAAACGGGACAGCTGGTCAGGCTATGGGCTCAGCCTTTGCTGCGAAGTATGTCGGGTTGCCAGTGGCGCGGCTGAAAATGAGCATGGAGTCTGTTCCGAGCTGCTATGCGATAGCGCTTGGGCTGAAGGACCACAACGATCAGGGATGAAGCGACATGGAGTGGATCATCGGCACGGTGTTGGTGCTGTGGATTATCGGCAAGCTGAGCTCTGGTAAGAGCAAATCCAATCCAGCAAAGGCACGGGGCGCGGGAAACACAGAACCCCAGATAGGATTCAGGGTGAAGACTGTCGAGCAAACCGATTGGCAGAGTGGCGGCCCGAAAAGCAGGAAAGAATTTGATATTGCCCAGTGGGAATCAGAGCTCCGCTCCGTTTGGTCTGGCGATCCTCTGGCCGTCACCTTCACCTACCACGGGCATCGTCGCCAAGTTCAAGTCCGGGAAGTTTTACACCACCCGAGCGGGCACGTATTCATGCTGGGGCATTGCTCGTACCGTGATGAATACCGGTACTTTGACCTGGCCAAGCTGGATACCATGATCCTGATGAAGAGCAAGCGGTACGATGCTTACGACTGGCTGATTCGCGTACTGGGCGAGGATGCGGTGATGGGGATGGAGTTGGTGTTGTAGGGGCGGCGCTGAAGCCTGAAACAAAGAACCCGCCGGAGCGGGCTCGACATTGAGAAAGCTGTATCAGTGAGTCTGTGCAAACTCTGCAATGCTTCGGCTGTCGCTGGTATCCGCTGTGTGAATACCAATATCTTCGAGCTTGTCCTGAAACATTTTCAGATAGTCCCTGAGCCGTTCGTCTTCAGTGTGGCTGATATCCAGCGCAAACATCAGGCTGCCCGCGTCAATGCTGTTAGAAATCAGGTGTTCAGCCCGACTTAACCATAGGTCAGCGTGCTCAACAGCTTTGCCGGTAGTTTTCTGGTCAAATGCCAGAGGCTTTATAGCCCCCTTGGTTTGGTTGCCAGTCTGCCGAACAAAAGGCAAGGTGATTTCATATAGGCCTGCGCTGAGCCCCGCTTTCTTGTATACCCTGTCCAGGCTCAGTCTTTTGAGGCTTTCCTTTACGTTGCGCTCAAGCACTTTCTCCCGGTATACGGGCGTGTTAAAGCTGCGATTAACGTAATGATCGAATAGCATATCAAGCTGGCAAGTTACATCGCCAGTAAGTACGGCTCTCATGTCAGAAAACTGAACAACGCCACCTTTTGTCCGTGTCAGCTCTGTAAAGACAGCCTGCGCAGTGTGCTTGCTCTCTTGGGCCAGCAGGTTCTGAATGCGTGTGAACTCATTACGCAGTCCGTAGATGACGTTCTTGTACACGTCAGCCTCAAGTCCTTCGAAGAAGGTGGTTACGCGACCAAAGCGAGCATTGGCGAACTTAAATTCAAGGCGTGCGGAGGCCGGGCAGAAAAGAACGATGCCGATGTTGGCAAACTCTTCTGTCTCAGCGAATGGCGCAAAGCGCACAATCTTGTACTGGCATGCATGCTTTACCATGTCAGACCTCCCCAAAAATCATCCCTTCTGTATCTTGAAAGCTGTTCCCTGATCCTTTGCAGAATAGCACTGGATGAGGGCGAGTATTCTATCCACTCGTCAGGAATGGCGCTAATGAAAACCTCTAATTCAGCTATGCACTTCTCAAAACGTGCCCCGTAATTGCTTTGGTCATCGAGATCTATGGGCTTGTTCGCAAGCGCGTTACGGAACACGTGGGTGTTCATATCGCTCGGGTTGAAATCGTCAGCAAACGCCAAATTGAAGTCTATAACCTGAAGAGACTGAGAGTGTGGCTGGAATAGTAAGTTCACGTTGCCTGCCGTTTCACCCAGATGCCTGTCTTCGTTTTGCACCCAGTAATCAAACACGAAAACATCTCTCTGCAGCGTAGTCGGTATTGCTGCGAGGTCGGTAATGGTTACCGTCTCGCATGGCATAACCGATCTAGAGGCAAAAAGGTGTTCAAATTCAAGATCAGCCTGCCACGCAGGGTCCAAGATAGACTTGAGCGTTGGATCTAAGTAAGCGATGGCACATGGCGGAGTCGGCAAGCCGAACGCATGGGCCATGTTGGCAGCGATCCACTCGCTGATGAGGCCGCGAACACCAGAGTTTGAGCCTTTGGCAAAATAGTACTCACTGTCATTGAGCCGACAAATAAACGGCTGCAAGACTCCTCTGGAAAAGTCACATCGACTGGTGACTTCGTCAATGAACATCCTGTTTCTGGCGCTCCTCGATCACAAATTCCTCGAAACCAGCTTCTTGACCTCAGCAATCACCCGCAGCTGCTGGGCGTTGTGCGCCGACACCACTTCATCGGTGTAGGCCGGATCGTCTTTGTTGTCGCTGGAGATCAGCCAGCTGCCATCCATCTTCTTGGTGAAGCGCTTTACCTTCAGTTCACCATCGAACTCAAACGCATAGATCTTGCCGCTGATCAGGCGGGGCACGTAGGTATCAGCCAGCACCTCATCACCATCCCACAGCGTTGACCACATGGAGTCACCGCGGATCTTGATTATGCGTGCGTTGCTTGGCTGGATGTTGAGGGCGGTCAGGTCAGAGTGGCTGATGTCCTTGAAGCCATCCACGAAGTCTTCCAGCTTCTCAGCTGCCGCACCTTGGCCGGCTGAAAATGCTTGGTCCATGATCGGTACCTGGGCTGTCGTCCAGTCTGGCGCCACGGTTACGCCTAGCTGGGTGTGGTTTTCTGGGGGTGGGGTAGGGCGTCGGTCTTCATCATCTACCACAGACAGCCCTGTTTGAGCCATGCGCTCTATTTCCAGCGCAAGAGAGGGGCTGAAGTCGCTCACTTTGACCTTGAGCACTTCTGCAAACCGTGCGGCTGCTCTTGCATTTAGACGATTGTAGCCGTTCAGGTAATGACTGACTGCGCTCTGGCCTATATCCATAGCGTCCGCCAGCAATTCTTGATTGAGCCTCAGCTCAGCCTTTTTGCTGTTCCAGATTGCTTTGAGCCTGTCATTGTCGGCTCGTTCTTCAGGCGGCAGTGGCCTTTTGGCTTTACTCATCATGGCAATTTATTACCACAGGTTATGCATATCAAATACCAATGGTGTTGACACGATTAACACCGTTGGTAATACTGGTTCTGTTGTTCAATCTGGAGCTTGGTAATGGACCGCAAACCTCTTTCTGAATTTGTCGATGAGGTAGGGCAGGCCGAAGCGGCGGCTGCACTTGGCTGCACGCAAGGCGCTATCAGCAAAGCCCTACGTCAGAAACGAGAAATCACTGTCCTCATTGAGGATGACGGCACCATCAAAGGCCATGAATTAAGGCGATTCCCTACTCCTGCGAGAAGTGGGCAGCCTGCAGCATGAGCCCCGATCTGGACCCAGTATCGCTGTTTGGATCGGTAATTTTTATCTATTGGCTGGGGTGTGGATTCATACAGTGGCGCTGAGCCTGACCGGCTTCTCCCTTTCGCCGGTCCTTTTTTGAGCGCCTTCGTTGAGGGTGCTGAAGAAAGCTGACGGGAGATCCAGCTTAGCCCGGCGGGATTGTCGGGCGCATCCAACGCATGTGAGCGACCCGGCGGCAGGGGATATATGCCGACTGGCGAATAGCTGTGAAGTCGGTGGCCAGACATGAAACAACCAGGCAGCAGCAGATCGACGGGGTTTCACTCCTTTACCCGGGCGGTCTCCTGAAAACACAGGGTCATACAGCTGCAGTGGGGCAGCGCCTTGAATGAGTAGGGTCGCGGACAGCCCGGAAAGACGGGTAACAACCGAACAGCACCTTCGGCCGCTGGGTTTTTATCCTGTCCCGTAGGCAAGGAAGAGGGTGCTGTTCAGTTGCTAAAGGGGCAGCTTAACCAACGGTGAGGAAATACAAATGTTTGGATTTTTCGGCAAGAAAGCAAAGGCAGCAAAAGCAAATCTGCACAAGGTTGAAAATCGCGACCTGATGGAGGCGATTGTCGCCGGATCAATCATGGTGGCTTTTGCTGACGGCGAGTGCGAAGACAGCGAGCTTCAGAACCTGGAGAAGCTGATCGCCGCCAATGAAAACCTGAAGCACTTCGGCAGCGAGATCAACACCACTATTGGCCGCTTCATGCAGATGTTCGAGGCCGGTCCTCGCATGGGCAAGATGAAAGCCATGCGTGAGCTGGATGACATCAAGGCCAGCCCGGAAGAGATCGAAGAGGCCTTCGTCATGATGATCGAAATTGCCGAAGCTGATGGTCAGATCGAGCCGGAAGAGCTGGCGATCCTGAAGGAAGTCGGCCAGAAGCTGGGCGTGCGCCTGTCTGACTTTGGTCTCGCAGCATGATCGACCAGAAAAATATTCGCATTGGTGCCGCAATCTTCCTGCTGTTCGCTGTGATCGCGGTCGATTTCGCCTCCAAGTTCATGTCAATCATCTTTGACGGGGTGTTTGTTGCCCTGGTTCTGGTAGTGCTCAAACCCATGATTTGGGGCGCGAAGGATAAAGCCGAGCAGTAACGGTTGGCCCGCATCCCCTTGCGCGGGCTAAGGAAGCAGGGGGCAACGGAAAGAGCGCGGGCGTGCAAAAAAGTAGCTACCCACTCGGCTGAAGTCCTGAACCCGAACAGGGCCGAAAACACGGGAGCGGACCGCTCTTTTTCCGTTGTGATGAATGCGCAGGCTAACTGCGGATGCGTAGCTGATAGGACGGAGTAAGACGAGACTCCACGACTCTGCAATTGGTGACGATCGTCGTTAAGCCAGCAGCGAAAGTCAGCATGCCGGGATCAGCACCGGCCACCACAACAAGATCGAGGCAACTGCCGAAAGGAGGGTGATCGATCTCGCCGCTGCAGCGTGAAGCAGCAAGGACGGCCCCAGCTGTGAAGCTCGGAGTCGGAACCGCGGGGGCACAGTACACGCTGCCATAAGCCTCGCCGGATGGCGTAACCGGCACCGAATTTCAGGCAAAAGAAAAAGGTTTCGTGATGGAAAAGCTTACGCAATCAGAGCTGAAGAAACGCATCCGATATGACCCCGATACCGGTGAATTTACCTGGATAGGTAAATGCAGAAGTTGCTTGATTGGTCGGGTTGCAGGGTGTCTTGACGGTGAGGGTTACCGGTGCATCCAGATAAATAGAACTCGATATATGGCTCACCGCCTCGTCTTTTTGTATGTGCATGGCCAGCTGCCGGATAGGCAGGTTGATCATATCAACGGGGTCAGAGACGACAATCGCATCGAGAACCTGAGAATCGTTTCGCAGGGGGAGAATCTCAGAAACAGTTCTCGATCCATTGCCAATACGAGCGGAAAAACCGGGGTTTGTTGGTGTAAGAGATCCGAAAGATGGGTGGTTCACATCGGCGTTGACGGCAGTCTCAAGCGACTTGGTAGCTCAACCAATTTTGAAGAAGCCGTGAGATTGAGGGAGGAGGGCGAAGACCGGTACGGGTATCACAAGAATCACGGTCGCGATCCAATCAGAACCACAAAACAATCTGCATAAACAGAAAGAACCCCGGTGCACCTTTGCTGGGCAGCAAACACCGGGGTTCTCACACAGGAGCTGAGTATGTTCCAGATCAGACAAAGATTCAAGGATTGGTGGCTGGAGTGGCGTATACGTCAGTACAGCCAGCGTGCGGTCAGGGCCCTTAAGTCGGGTGATCGCTCAGATGCGTGTTGCGCAATGGATCATGTTCGCCGTCTTCAATCGACACGATCCCCAGGGCAAATTGAGCGGATGGAGCGCCGCATAGGAGGTTGCCGTGGGTAACGTGGTATCAATTCAGCAGGCGCGTATGAAGCGAAATCAGGCCGGTGGTGATGAGGTTCTGGACGGTGGTTATATCAAGCTGTCCAGACGCATTCAGGACTGCGCCTTTAAGCGGGATCCGGATCGGTTCGCGCTGTGGGTGCACATGCTCCTGGAGGCGACTCACAAGCCTTACAAGACGCTCTTGGGCAATCAGACTGTTCAGTTGCAGGTTGGGCAATTTGTGTCAGGTGTGCGCGACCTTGCTCGAGACACCGGCAGCACTGAGCGCAAGGTTCGCACAAGCATTGAGTATTTCGAGCGTGAGGGAATGATTCTGCGCGACACCTCAAACCGTTTGGGCACCGTGTTCACCATCGTCAAATACGCTGATTATCAGGGTAAAAATACCGTTTTTGGCGACACACCTACGACACACCTAAACGACACACCAAGCGACACGCTGAAAGCCAGATATGGCGAGGCCTCCGGCGATAATGCGACACACCAACCGACACACCAGCGACACACCAAAACGACACGTATACAAGAAGACAATAAATATACTTCTCCTTACGGAGAAGAGTGCGAATCTGACGATTCGACACACTCCACGCCGCAGGAAAAATCATCTCGATATCCGTCATGCCCTCACCGGGAACTGTTGGCCCTTTGGGCAGAGGTAATTCCGGAGACTGTCCAACACAACCCCAGTGAGTGGAGATCTGGCCGAGCGGGGTACAAGGCTCTGGCAGCTCGTTGGAAGGCTGGTTTCACGACCATGAAACGCGATGGCGTCACACCCCTGTACACCGATCGGGAGAGCGGGATGGCTTGGTGGCGGTCGTTTTTCGAGTATCTGCGCAAGTCTGATTTCCTGATGACCAAGTGCCGGCCGTTTTGCCTGGAGTGGGTGGTCAAGCAGGAGAATTACCTGAAGACCAAGGAGGGCAAGTTCCATGACAAGCCCTGAGTATGATTACGGCTACGAGCAGCTTGAGATGGCAGGCGCTGCGCCGGCATACAGCATGGAAGCAGAGCAGGCGGTACTGGGTGCGCTGCTGATGACGGGCAGCCCGGATGCCGTGGACGCGCAAGACGTGGCCGACATGCTGCAACCAGAGGATTTCTACTCCGGCCTGCACCAGGATGTGTACGCGCTGATTCTGAAGCGCATGGGTGCCCGCGAGCCATTCGATGCGGTGATCCTTTCCGAGCTGCTGGATACCAAGCACCTCAGCCCTTCTGATCGCCTGACCTACCTCGTCAATCTGGCCCGGAACACGCCGAGTGCTCGCAACCTCAAGGCGTACGCCAAGGTGATCCGCGAGAGGTCGATGGAGCGGATAGCGTGCCAGCGCCTGCGCACGGCACTTGAGTTGATGCAGTCAGGTGAGGGTGAGGCGCTGGAGCGTATTGAGCGGGCCAATTCGCTGCTGGCCGATATCACCGCTGAGTCGGCTTCTGATGCCAATCACTTGGTTGGCATGACCGAGGCTGTGAAGGATTACGTTGATTTTCTGGAGTGGCGTTTCGAGAACCCAGGCATTCACGGCCTGACCACCGGCCTTGAGCGTTTGGATGCTCGGTATCAGGGCTGGAAGCCTGGCGATCTGGTGATACTGGCGGCAAGGCCATCGATGGGCAAAACCACTATGGCGCTCGGAATCGGCGCTCATGTAGCCATGCAGAACAAGCAAACGCTTGTGTTCTCGCTGGAGATGCCGCGCCGTCAGCTGGTGCAGCGCCTGATGGCATCAGTTGGGCATATGCCTCTGAGCCGCCTGAAGGACGCCAGTGTGTTGAGTGATATGGATCACAGCCAGAGCCTGACGGTTACTGCTCGCCGCCTGATCCAGTCGAGCATGCTGATCGATGACACCGGCTCTCTGGATATTGCTGATCTTCGCAGCAGGGCCCGAGTGGCTCACAAGCGTAAACCGGTGGATCTAATCATCGTGGATTATCTGCAGCTGATGACTGACCGCACTGAGCGCGACCGATTCCAAGTGGTGTCCGCTGTTTCCCGAAAGCTGAAAGCGCTGGCCAAGGAGCTGGGCTGTGTCGTTTTGTGCCTGAGTCAGCTGTCCCGTAAGTGCGAGGAGCGCAGCGATAAGCGGCCCATGAACTCCGATCTGCGTGAGTCCGGTCAGATCGAGCAGGATGCCGACATCATCACCATGTTGTACCGCGATGAGGTCTACAACGAGGCGAGCGAGCGCAACAAGGGGCTGGCTGAAGCGATTACCACGAAGTTCAGGGACGGAGAGGTGGGTACCGACTATCTGGCGTTCCTCGGCGCACAAAACCGATTTGATAATTTGTCTCGCATGCCGGAACCACCTCATCAGGTGCCAGCACAAAGGGGGTTTGAATGAGCACTGAAGCGCGTATCCATGAGCTGGAACAGAAGCTCAAGCTGGTCGAGGAAATCATCCAGCAGGCTGTCACCAACAAAATCAGCGTCGGCGATCTGACAGACGGTGGTATCGGTGAGGTGCTGAATGACCGGACAGTCTGCGGCGTGACCCGCTACAACAATCTGGAGGCGGTGATTATCCCGATCCACCTGCTGCGGAGGTATCGGGATGGCTAACTCAATCACGATCCGAACAGGCGAGCAGCAGCGACCGTTGATGATGCGTGTCTGGCAGATGGTAACCGAAATGATCAAAGGCGGACCGGTGGTGATAACCCTGACACGGGAGAGCAAGACCCGTGAAATGGAGAAAAAATATCACTGCATGATCAACGATATCGCCAAGCAGGTGACGTTCTTCGGTACCAAGACCTATGCGCCGGAGATCTGGAAAGCCCTGCTCGTTGACCGGTTTGAGCAGGAAAAGCTGGCCATGGGCGAACCACTGGCGCACCCCGGGCAGTTGATCACCAGCATGGATGGACGGCGCACCATCACTGTTCGGCCAAGCACGACACAGTTCCGAAAGCATGAGGCGGCCGAGTTCATTGAGTTTCTGTATGCCCAAGGCTGCGAGATGAAGGTGAACTGGAGTGAGCCGGCACTGGCCGTGTACCAGGAATACCGGGAAGCGATGCAGGGGAGGTCGGCGGCATGATCGAGTTCTTCGTTCCCGGCAACCCGCAGGGCAAAGGGCGTCCGCGTGTGGGGCGTGTTGGTGGCCATGCCCGAATGTTCACCCCGCAGAAGACCGTTGCCTATGAAAGCCTGATTTCGCTGGCGGCACAACAGGCGATGGAGCAGGGCAGTATCCAGCCACTGCAAGGTCCGGTGTTGTTGCAGATGACCATGCTGCATGCGGTACCGAAGTCGTGGTCGAAGAAGAAGCGTGAGAAGGCACTGACCGGTTACATCATGCCGACGGTGAAGTGTGACGCGGATAACTGCCTCAAGGCAGTGTGCGATGCGCTCAACGGTGTGGCCTGGCGGGATGATACACAAGTGGTGGATGTGTTTCTGACCAAGCGGTATGCCGAGGATCCGCAGGTGCGGGTGAAGATTTCGCCGGTGGATGCAGAGCCGGCGCAGGGGAGGAGCTAAGAGGATGGCGGTTGATAAGGAAATGAGAGCAAGGATCAATAAGCTGATCGACATCTACTTGAACTGGCTGGAAAGCACTACGCACAACGCGGGTTGGCATCAACCGTCTACGTTGCAGATGATGATCGAGTATCGTGGACAGCTTCCAGAGCGGACTGGCTGTGACAGATCGAACGAAAAGATGATTGCCGAGATCCGATGGATTCGAGAGCCGCACGCCAACCTGCCGATTTCCCAGTATCTGTTCGGCGTTCAAGCTGGTGAAGGAGTTGTAGATCACAAGTACGTAATACCGCTGTTGGCGAGCAGGTTCTACCGCAACCACCCAGAGCGGGTGATCGCGGAGCGGATAGGAATGACATTTGATCAGTATCGAGGGAGAGTTTCGAAAGGGCTTGAAAAATCTACCGAGGAGCTCAGTCGTGTTGATCGTCTGAGTTATCTCTGTTCTGCTCATCAGCTCTTGGATGGTTCGGGACACGCAGCTCAAAATGCCCATTAACTGGCTCCGCCCGGAACAGAGAAATATGGTCTGAAGGATGTATCTTGCCGTTGTGAATTGATATCGCGTTTTCGAGTGAGCTTAAATCATCATCGCTCATGCGCATACCAGCGATAACTGAGCAAAGCCGTCTCGGCGTATAAGGATGGATTCCAGGCCCTCTGTTGATATCAACTACGCGGTGTTCTTGTTCATATGACCAATGAAGACTTTTTGTGAGACAGGCCCGAATCGATGGCTCGACAGGGTCAGGAAGGGGTGGCTTGAGCGCGGGTCTATCGTTGGTGTACTCAACTTTGAAAGCCACAAGGTGTCGACCTGCATCCTGGGCAATGTGTTCTGCATAGAGTTCAGCCCAAGCTTGCTTAGCAGCTGTGATTGGGATTTTAAACTCGACAACGAATCCTGTGTGGTGGTTTGCATAGTGAGCCCACATGAGAAGGTTTGTTGGTTTCGTAGTTAGTGAGACTATTCCGATTGAATCAATCTGCTCCTTCCACAAGGTACCGTCCTCAATTTTTTTCTGTAATGCGCGAGCATATTTCCGCTTATTCATTAGTCGTTTTGCAGGAGTAAAATCACCGCCACGGCCTCTGGTTGATTGAAGTGAGTATTTGACAATGTCTGACGCTATAGCTGGATCAATGTCAGGCGCGCAGTCGAAGGGGTCATTAAACTCGCTCGGATGAGTATATTTAAGAGTGTTTTCTGTGATGATGCGTAACGATCCTTCATTGTAAGGCACGTACTTATAGAGATAGAGATGCTCCATACCGACTCCCTGTATAAAATCACAGTTTTTGGTTGATTTTCTGCCCAAGAAATCCTACCTTAATTACTAACGTGGCCGTAGTGGCTGCAAACGAATCCAAGGCCTCGCAATCGCGGGGCTTTTTCATTTCTACCCCGTCTCAAGATCATCCACACCATGCAGAAGAAAACATGGCTTGCCATCGCATTGACAGCAGTGGCGGGCTTTGAAGGTCTGCGCACGACTGCTTACATCGATCCGGTTGGAATCCCGACTATATGCTTCGGTCACACGGCTGGCGTCCAGATAGGCGATCAGAAGACCGTTACCGAATGCGAAGCGTTGCTGACTGATGAGGTTGTGGACTTTGGCCTGCAGGTGAGCAATCGCGCCAAGGTGCCCCTGTCTCACCCAGAGCAAGCCGCTTACACCAGCTTTGCCTACAACGTGGGTATCGGTGCTTTCGAGCAGAGCACACTGCTGCGCAAGCTGAATGCAGGTGATCGGGTCGGTGCATGCAATGAGCTGCCGCGGTGGGTATACGCCAAGGGCATCAAACTACCAGGGCTGGTGAAGCGCCGCGCAGCAGAGCGCGAGTTGTGTTTGTCAGGTCTGAGCAATGCGCACACATCAAGATAAGGAGCGACGCGTGAACCTCGACCAGCACACCGACATTGCACAACGGGTGGCTGCAGGCCTGACGTACACGGTATCTGGCGGACTTGTTTTGGGTGATGCCCTGCAGTGGCTGAACAATAACGCAGGCGCTGTGGGCGCAATCATGGCCATGCTCACGTTCGGTATGAACTGGTACTACCAGCACAAGCGCAACAGGGAAAAGTGATGCAGACCCGTCTGTTGATCCTTTTGGCTGCTGCAGGTGTGGTATGTGGTCTGATCTGGGCGCTGATGACCATTGGCGAGCTGAAAGCCGAGGCCCGTCAATCTGAGCAGGCGATTATTCACCTGAACAACACCATTCGACAGGAGCGTGAACGCTATGAGCAAACCGATCGAATGTTGGCTGACACTGCCCGTCAGCGTGAAGACGCCAACCGCCGCGCCAATGAACTGGCTGGTCAACTACGTGCGCTGGCTGATGCAGATCCGTGTATTGATACTCGCATTGGCCCTGATACTGCTGAGCGGGTGCGCCAATACCGAGCCCACCCCCAGTTATCTGAGGGAGCCGGTGCCGCAGGTGTGGACTGATACGTTTACACCACCCGAACTGAACGGCACGTACGGTGACTATATGGCGCAGTGTGAGCTGATCATCCAGCAGTGCAATGCCGACCGAACCAGCGTCAGGCGGTGGTCTGATGAAGCGACCGAGGAGGTTGAAAAGTGATCTGGCATATCTATCGAATGTATGAAGCGAGTGCCCGTGCCAATGCTCGCATCGCTCTCGCCTGGCTGAACCTGTATGCCAAGTAAACCGCCGCGTCCATGCCGGGCACCAGCCTGTGGCCGTAAGACAACGGCTGCACATGGATACTGTGAGGATCACGCTCATCTGCACAAGCCGTGGGGAACCCGCAAGGGATCGGGCCGTGGTGGCCGACCCTGGCGGCGCAAGCGCGATCATGTGCTGCAGCGTGACAAGGGTCTCTGTCAGCCGTGTCTGAAACAGAACAGGATCAGCCCGGCTACTCAGGTAGACCACATTACTCCAGTGGCTGAGGGCGGTACGGACGCGGACAGCAACCTGCAGGCGATCTGCAAGGCCTGCCATGACGTGAAGACGCAGGCTGAGGCGAAGCGAGCGCAGCAGGGGTAGGGGGGTGTGAATCTCTGCAGGAAAAGTGCTCGGACACCGCCGCCCAAGTCATTTTTTTACAGCCGCGAAATTGAAAATTAAATCCGGCGCGAACGGTTCTCATCTATGACACGCGGACGCAAGGCCAAGCCAACCAATCTCAAGGTCCTTCAGGGCAACGCCGGCAAGCGAAAGCTGAACGATGCCGAGCCTACCGCGGATGCCCTTCAAGAAGTACCGGCTGCTCCGGGCTGGTTGTCCGATCGCGGCATGGAAGCATGGGATCATCTCGCCGCCTGGCTGGTCGGCTCCAAGATTCTGACCGCCACAGACCTGCATAACCTTGAGGCCTTCTGTTCAGCATACGGCCGCTGGCGTGATGCCGAAGAGCTCTATGCCAAAGAGGGCGCCGTGGTTACAGGCGCAACGGGCGGCCCAGTTAAGAACCCAGCTGCCACTGTAATCAATGAGTCCCTGAAGCAGATGGCTATGTTCGGATCCGCGCTCGGGCTCGACCCAGCCAGCAGGGTACGTCTCGCTGTACCCGGCGGGGGCGATGACAGCAACCCATTCGCCGAATTGCTCGGCAAGAAGCGGGGCGGGAAGTGATGAGACTCCATGGCCAGTTATCCGAACGTCAATGCCGCGAACAAGTATGCGCGGGACATCGTTGCTGGCCGCATTGCTGCATGCAAGGAGGTGCGGCAGGCGTGTAAGCGCCACCTCGATGACCTGAAGGCATCAAAGAAACGCAGTTACCGGTTCACATTCGACAAGGATGAAGCCGAGAAAGCCTGCGTATTCGTTCAGCTGCTGCCCCACACAAAGGGTCAGTGGGCACGCGAACGAAAGCTGATCGAACTGGAGCCTTGGCAGAAGTTCATATTCTGCTGTGTGTTTGGATGGGTGAAGAAGAAAGACGGCCTGCGCCGTTTCTCTGAAGCTTACTGTGAGATCCCGCGAAAGAACGGCAAGTCCGTCATTGCCGCTGGCCTTGGCATCTACATGCTGTGCGCCGATGGCGAATACGGTGCCGAGGTCTACTGTGGCGCGACCACAGAGAAGCAGGCATGGGAGGTGTTCCGCCCGGCCAAGCTCATGCTCGAAAAAACACCGGCGCTGAAAAATGCCGCCGGCATCGAGATCATGGCCAAGAACATCAGCATGCCCGCTGATGGCAGCCGGTTTGAACCACTGATTGGCAACCCGGGTGACGGTAGCTCTCCCAGCTGCGCGTTGGTTGATGAGTACCACGAACACGACAGCCCTGATCTCTACGAGACGATGATGACGGGGATGGGCTCGCGTGAGCAGGGCCTGATGTTCATCATCACGACAGCAGGCTTCAACCTCGCCGGTCCCTGTTACGACAAGCGCCGCCAGGCCCAGCAAATGCTGGACGATGTCATGCCGAACGATGAGTTGTTCGCCATCATTTACACCATCGATGCTGATGATAACTGGCAAGATCCGGCCACCCTGCGCAAGGCTAACCCGAACTTCGGCGTATCGGTCAGCGAAGAGTTCCTGCTCAAGCAGCAGCGCGACGCCATCCGGTACCCAAGCCGGACCAACGCATTCCTGACCAAACACCTGAACGTCTGGGTGTCGGCCAGAACTGCCTGGCTCAACATGGCCGACTGGCATGCCTGCGGCAATCCGGATATCACCCTGGATCAGATGACCGGCCGCGACTGCTGGCTGGGTGTCGACTTGGCCAGCAAGACCGACATCGCTTCAATCGGCCTGCTGTTTCGCGACAAGCTGGAATCAGGCCGCGATCGGTGGATTGTGTTCACCCGCAACTACCTGCCGGAAGGCGCAATCGAACGCGCTGGCAACAACCGGGCCGCTTACGAAGCTTGGCAAAACGCCGGCCACTTGGTCGTCACCGACGGGGAAGAGATCGACTTCGACCAGATCCGCGAAGAGATCCGCGACTTGGCCGCACTATTCCAGATTAACGAAATCGCCTACGACCCCTGGCGCGCCACTCAGCTGGCCCACCAGTTGATGAAGGACGGCGCCGAGATCGTGGAATACCGCAACACCGTCCAGAACATGAGTCCGCCTATGCGGGAGATGGAAGCGGCGATCACCGGGAAGCGCTTCGTCCATAGCGAAGACCCGGTGCTCACCTGGATGGCCAGCAACGTCACGGCCAAGTCGGACGCCAAGGACAACATCTACCCGCGCAAAGAGCGCAACGAGAACAAGATCGACGGCATCATCGCCATCCTCATGGCGTTGGGCAGGGCCATGAACTCAGACGCACCCGGAGACGAAACCCTCTCCGACCACCTTGAACAGTACGGAATCAGGACGCTTTGATGGGCATCATCTCCAAGATTTTCGGACGTAAGGCATCACCTGATGTGATCGACACACCCGAAAAGCTGGCTGCCTACCTGGGCGTCAGTGCCGAAACCTTTACCGGCCGGCAAGTCACAGCGAAGACTGCCATGCAGCTGGTGACCGTGTTTGCCTGCATTCGCGTGTTGTCCGAATCGGTCGGCATGCTGCCGTGCAAACTGATGACCGAGCAGGGCAACACCCGCAGGGCAGCCACCAGCCATCCGCTGTATGAGCTGCTGTCACTGGCACCGAACAACTACATGACGGCACAGGAATTTTGGGAACTGGTCATTGCCTGCCTTGGACTGCGTGGCAACTTCTACGCCTACAAGGTCGTGGTGATGGGCAAGGTCAAAGAGCTGTTGCCGATCGATCCGGGCGCGGTCAAACCCAAGATTCTCGATGACTGGTCAATCGTATACGAAGTGACCTTTCGCAACGGCACCAAAGACGTACTAACACAGGATGAGATATGGCACGTTCGCACCCTGACACTCGACGGCTTGACCGGTCTGAATCCAGTGGCCTACGCACGGCAGGCAATCGCCCTGGGCCTGGCTACCGAAGAGCACGGCGCACGCCTGTTCAAGAACGGTGCAGTCACCAGTGGCGTACTGCACACCGAACAGCGCCTGAGTGATGACGCATTCAAGCGCCTGCAGAAGCAGTTCCAGGAAGATCATGCAGGCCTGACCAACGCCCACAAGCCCATGATTCTTGAGATGGGGCTGGACTGGAAACCGGTTGCGCTCGATCAGCAAGACAGCCAATTCCTTGAAACGCGCAAGTTCCAGCGTGACGAAATCTGCGCGATCTACCGAGTGCCACCGCACATGGTGGCCAACCTCGAACGGGCCACCTTCAGCAACATCGAGCACCAGGCCATGAGCTTCGTGAACTACTCGCTGGTGCCATACCTGACCCGCATCGAGAACCGCATCCGGGTCGGGTTGCTCAGCAAGCAGGATCGAGCAACCCACTACGCCAAATTCAATGCAGGTGCACTGCTGCGCGGTGACCAGAAGAGCCGCTTCGAATCCTACGGCCAGGGCATCAACTGGGGAATCCTCAGCCCGAACGAATGCCGCGATCTGGAAGACCTCAACCCACGTGACGGAGGCGATATCTACCTGACGCCCGTCAACATGACAACACGACCGGAGGCCAGCGATGCTGACAACCAAACGCCTTGATGTGCCGCTGACCATCAAGTCCGTCAACGAAAAGGGCGAGTTTGAAGGCTACGGCTCCATCTTCGGCAACAAAGACTCATACGATGACATTGTCGTGGCTGGCGCTTTCAAGGCCAGTCTTGATCGATGGCAGGAAAAGGGCCGTCTGCCCGCACTGCTCTGGCAGCACAACATGCAGGAACCGATCGGCGTCTATACCGAAATGCGTGAAGACGACGTGGGCCTATACGTGAAAGGCCAGCTGCTGATCGATGACGACCCCCTGGCCAAGCGTGCCCATGCCCACATGAAGGCTGGCAGCCTCAGCGGCATGTCGATCGGCTACGTGCTGAACGACTGGGAATACGACCGCGAGAAAGAAGCCTGGCTGCTGAAAGAGATCGACCTCTGGGAAGTCTCCCTGGTGACCTTTCCGGCCAACGACGAAGCCCGAATTTCCAACGTCAAAAGTGCATTGGACCGTGGCGAGATGCCGCGTCCATCGGACGTTGAACGCGCCCTGCGAGAGGTAGGGTTCAGCAAGGCGCAAGCCCAGGCCTTCATGGCCAAAGGCTACGGCGCCATCGCACCGCGAGATGCGGAGCAAGCAACAGCACTGCAATCCCTTAAATCACTGTTAACCCGCATCTAAGCGAACGAGGTATTTACCATGGCTATTGAATTGAAAGACGTACAGCAGGTTGCTGAAGAACTCGGCGGCCGCTTCGAAGAGTTCAAGTCCAAAAACGACAAGCGCCTGGAGGCGATTGAATCCGAAAAGGCGGCACTGGCCGGCACCGTTGATAGCCTCAACGAAAAGCTGACCGATCTGGACGCCTACAAGAAACAGCTTGAAGACGAGCTGGCTGCACTGAAACGACCGGGCGCCCCGGGTGCCAACAAGCATCAGAGCGAACACAAAACCGCCTTCAGTCAGTTCCTGCGCAAGGGCCACGAAGACGGTCTGCGCGAACTGGAGCAGAAAGCCCTGCAGGTGGGCGTGGATGCCGATGGTGGCTATGCCGTGCCGGAAGAACTGGACCGCACCATCCTGGACGTGGAACGCGATGAATCGCCCATGCGTCAGGTGTGTAACCAGATCACCGTCTCCACAAGCGATTACAAGAAGCTGGTTAACCTGGGCGGTGCAGGCTCTGGCTGGGTCGGTGAAACCGATGCCCGCCCGGCCACCAACACTCCGACACTGGCCCAGATCGCGGCCTTCATGGGTGAAATCTACGCTAACCCGCAGGCTACACAGACCAGCCTTGATGACATGTTCTTCGATGCTGAAGCCTGGTTGACTCAGGAGGTCGGCCGTGAGTTCGCTGAGAAAGAGGGCAGCGCTTTCCTGCTGGGTGACGGCACCAACAAGCCGAAGGGCATTTTGGCCTACACCCTGGCCACTGCCAACGACGCAACACGCGCCTTCGGCCAGCTCCAGAAAATCCACTCTGGTACTGCCGGTGACTTCGACTCTGACGACATCATCAAGCTGATCTACAGCCTGAAAGCTGGCTACCGCCGCAACGGCCGTTTCATGATGCCACAAATGACTGTCTTCAAGGCGCGTACCCTGAAGGACGGAAACGGAAACTACATGTGGCAGCCGGGCCTGCAGCTGGGTCAGCCGTCAACTCTGGCCGGTCACGCTCTGGTTGAGAACGAGGATGTTCCAGCGGTGGCAGCGGATGCCAACGCCATGCTGTTTGGTGACTTCAGCCGCGGTTACACCATCGTGGATCGCACCGGCGTGCGCGTCCTGCGTGACCCTTACACCAACAAGCCGAACGTGGGTTTCTACACCACCAAGCGCGTTGGCGGCATGGTCACCGATTCCAACGCCATCAAGGTGCTCACCCTGAGCGTGTAAACCTAAGCCGGGGTGAAAGCCCCGGCATCACCTGAGGACTGAACAATGCCGATTATCACTGTAAAAGAACCGTTCAAGTTTGCCGAAGGCGGCAACACTGTCATTGAGTACGGCAAGGGCGTGCACGAAGTCAGCGAGCGCTGTGCCGAAGTTGCCATCGAACAACTCAAGGTGGCCACCGAGGGCGGCAAGCTGCCGGAGCAGAATGCAACCAATGATGGCGGTGACGACAACGATGACACCAAAGCCACCAAACCGGCCGGTAAAAATGGCTGACACAAACCCAGCGCCCCTCACCCAAGAGCAGGCGCTGGACCTCATTGAAACCCACCAGATCGGCCAGGCCGAAGTCATCGCGCTGCGCCGTGCCATCTGTGGGTTTGTGGTTGATGCCAACGGCACCGAACACCGGCTGGAAGAAACCTGCGAGCACCTGCGCACTGCAGACCAGCGCCCGGGTGCAGGCGGCAACTTCATCGATCAGGCCAAACGCCGCATCGGCTCAGCCATGGCGCGCAAGAGAGGCGGCCACTGGTGCGGTGACTGCGGTTGCCCGCTGGCCAAGAAAACCACCATAGGGTTTGACTCGATCTCGTCACAACCTGCAATTTACGAACGGGCCCGCTGCCCCCTGAAAAAGTGGTGAATCATGATCACCCTGGATGAAGCCAAAGCGCACCTGCGTGTTCAGCACTCAGCAGAAGATGCGCTGATCACCGCACTGATCGACTCGGCCTACCGTCACGCAGAAACCCGCACCGGCCGAGTCTTCGACACGCAGACCCGGACGCTGGTGCTGGATGGTTTCGGCTCAACGGCTGGCGCCATCGAACTGCCCTGGACACCCGTGCAATCCATCGACAGCGTTGAATACGTTGACCCCGATGGCGTCACCCAGACCCTGCAGACACCACCGCTGCGGCTGGAAACGCGTGCGCTGTACCCGTTGCTCATGCCCCAGTGGGACACAGACTGGCCAGCCACCATTGACGAGCCAGAAAGCGTCACCATAACCGCCACCGTAGGCATGAATGAAACACCCGCAGACGTACGCGCCGGCCTGCTCCTGCTGATAGGCCACCTGTACGAAAACCGTGAATCCGTCGTAATCGGCACCAGTAGCAGTGAGCTGCCCATGGGTGTCTCCATGCTACTGGATCCGTACCGAATCATGAGGGTTGGCTGATGCGCTCAGGACGCCTCAATACACCGGTAACCTTCGAGCTCAAGGCCGGCGGCAAGGACCAATACGGCCACCCAACTGACGACTGGCAGCCGGTACCCGGGCTGGTCGATATCTGGGCCAACGTCAAACCGATCACCGGCCGTGAACGCTGGGCCAACCAGCACATGACCAACACCGCCACACTGGCCGTCACCATCCGCTACCGCGATGACATAACCCCCGACATGCGCATCGCCTTCGGCAATATGCGCCTCGAAATCGTTGGTCCACCGATCAACCTGGACAACCGCAACCGCGAGCTGGTGATTACCTGTGAAGAGGACAGCAACTGATTTGGTTCACTTAGGTGCGGAGTAGTAATAACCATCGACAATCCCGGTGTATCCGGCAGAGCCAAGCATCATTACCCTGTCGCCACCAAGGTCTTTTCTGAAAAAATAGGTGATGTTGGTGCCATTTTTCTTTGGGTCGAAACCGGCGCGGGTAAGTCGTTTAACGCTATCTTGCACCATTGCCTTACCCATCATTTCGACCGCTTCAAGCGTAACGCTCTGATTGGCTGGCCAATAAACCCAAACATCAATTTTTCGATCTGTGAAGTCACCATACTCGAATCGCCATCCATCGCTACGGAAGCTGTCGCCCGGATCTATCGCGGCCTTCATGGCTGCAGTGGGCTTAAACTCTTTCGGCGGCTGTTGAGCCGCTGGTTTTGACGTGGGTTCAAGCGCTGCCGTCGTCGGCTGTTGGGTGGTTGGGTTTGATTGCGAGGATGTCTTTGTCTCACCAGAGAAAAATAAGATGTTTGAAATGAAAGCAGCTGCACCTATGAACATCAAGGCTTTGCAAATCCGTATAACACTGTCCATATCGACTCCATTCTGAGTAAAAACAAATAAGCAACATAGCACAGACTTAGACATGGCTCGACGGGATTTATGCCTTCCAGTGCTGAAGGCGAGCGAAGCAACTGTACAAAAATACACGTAAATCTATACATATCGCGCCTGCTGGCGCTGTGGCATATGGCGCTTCGTCGCTACATTGAGCCTGTTGTACCAATGTAGTAAGTAATCTGCTGCACCAAACCACCCGAGCCCGCCATTGCGGCCTCGGGCGAAATGCTTTCAAAACCCGCCATCGTGCGGGTTTTTTATTGCCCAAGGATACGTCATGGCGAAAGCGACAAATTACGAAGTTCAAGGTCTGCGCGAATTAGAGCAGGCGCTGAAAGACCTGGGTGATCAGGTTGGCGTTAAAGTGTTGCGATCGGCACTGCGTGATGCAGGCAAGCCGACACTCGAGCGGGCGAAAGCACTTGTGCCAGTCTCAGACTCTGCCCACAAAGGATACAAGGGCAAAGTACAGCAGCCGGGCGAGCTGAAGAAAGCCTTGAAAATCCGCACGCGGCTGAGTCGCCGAAACCACTCAGTGTTTGCATTTATCGGTGTGCGGTCGAAAGAAGCATATTACGCCCAGTTTGTTGAATTCGGCACAGCGCCTCACTACGTGACGCGGGGTGCCAAAAGATCGCGCGGCACCAAATCAGGTGCCAAGCACAGAAGCAAGCCAAGGCGCATGCATCCCGGTGCAAAACCGCACCCGTTTCTTCGCCCAGCCTGGGACCAAACAAAGCACAGCGCATTAAATATTTTCAAATCCAGAATTCAACACCGGCTACAGCTGGCACAAAAACGTGCAGCCCAAAGGGCGGCAAAGGCTAAGTTATCGTGAACGAGCAACAGCTTTATACGGCTCTGAGCACCAGTGCAGATATAACACAGATTGTGAATTCAGATGATATTTACAGCGGATATCTTCCAGAAAGCGCAAAACTTCCGGCAGTGACTTTTTATTATGTAAGCTCTGATCCCGATAACACATTGCATGACGGTTATACAGGGCATGCCTTAAGCCGTTATTCGATCAATGTATGGTCAAAAAGCTACCCACAAATTCAAGAATTACGCGCTGCGGTTAAAGCCGCAATGGCGGGTCATGTATTGCAAAGCGATATACCCCTGCATGAACCAGACAATCAGCTTTATCGCTTTGTTCTTGATTACACCCTGTACGACTGATAGCAAATAAGCGAGGTATCAAAATGCCAATCCCAACACTTAATACCCGTATTTATATCCGTGATGCTGCAGGCACAACGGATATTGAAATCAAGGGCCACACCTCAATCTCGGGGCTTGATGGCGAGCGCGCAGAAATTGATGAAACAACCCTTCTGGACGAGGCAGAGGTTGTAGCGCTTGGCATCAAACGCTATGGCTCTGTGTCATTGGCCATGTTCCATGAGCCAGATGATCCTGGCCAGCAAGAGCTTGAGTCTGTGTATCAGTCAGGTGAGAAGCGGAAGGTGAGCTGGCTTCTACCTAATGGAACAGCTCGAGTATTTGATGCTTACGTGAAAAACTTCCCGTTTGAAAACGGTGAAATCGATAACCGCTATAAATCGACTATCAATGTTCGCGTAAGTGGCGATGTCGTCAAGGTTAAAAACTTCACACCGGCAACACCTTAATAATCCTGATAATAAGAGGTTGGTATGGCAAATCTGACGCGTGATGAAATACTGGGGTCAAATGACCGCAAGACAAAAACCGTGCAAGTATCAGAATGGAAAAAGGGCGGTGTTGTAACTGTCATTACATGGAGTGCAAAACAACGGGATCAGTTTGATACCTATGTTTTCAAAAACCGTGAAAAGGATATTAACCTGCGTGCCGTATTTGCGGCAATCAGCATTATTGATCCTGACACGCGGGAGCAGCTATTTACAGTCGATGACATAGAAGCGCTCGAACAAAAGTCAGAGGCTCCGTTAACCCGTGTATGGGAGGCCGCAGCAGGTCTTAACCCGGTACTGACAACACAGTTTGAGGAGATCGGAAAAAACTCCTGATCCGGCCGCACAGAATGTTTTTATTCCAGCTGGCGGACCGGCACGGAAAAAGCGTCAGGCAGGTAGAGCAGGAATACCCGCCTGACGAAATACTGGAATGGATTGAATTTCGGCGCATTCAGGACGATCAGGAATACAGAGACTTGCTGATGCAGTCGATGCGCACCCCTTCAGAGCAGGCTGACTGGATAGAACGGCAGCTGGGAGAGAAGTAATGAGCAAGGCAAATCTGGCCACACTGGTGGTGACGCTGGGCGCCAACTCTGCCCAGCTGGTGGAGCAGCTCAAAACCACAAAAAACAGCGCCAAAGAGTGGGCTGGCTCCATGAAGAGCATTGCCTCAAAGGCTGGCATTGCTTTTTTTGGGGCTGTTGCTGCCGCTGGTGCAGCTGGTACAGGATTCATCGCGATTGTTGAAAAGCAGGCAGCCCAACTGGATGCCTTGGCGAAGAAGGCGGATAAGCTTGGGATTGGTACTGCTGCCCTTCAGAAACTGGAGTACCAGGCAGAGCTGACCGGTGTGGCTCAGGACACGCTTGGTACCGCCCTGCAGCGCATGACTCGGCGTGTAGCGGAAGCAGCTGGCGGGACAGGCGAGGCTAAAAAGGCTATTGCTGAGCTTGGGCTGGATGCAGAAAAGCTGGCAAGTATGTCGCCTGACCAGCAGTTTTACGCGATAGCTGAAGCGATGAAAGAGATACCCAAGCAGGGTGATCGTATCAAGCTTGCTATGAGGATCTTTGATACCGAAGGTGTTGGTCTGGTAAACACTTTTGCCGCCAACCTTCAGGATCTTGGTAAAGAGTTTGATAGCCTTGGGGTTGCTATCACTCGCCCGCAGGCGGCAGCGGTTGAGGCATACAACGATGCAAAAACAAAGCTGAGCACTATTTTTACGGGCTTACAGCAACAAGTCACAGTTGGTGTTACGCCAGCCATGGAAGTGCTTGTGAGTAAGACCGTAGAGTTTATTCAAAAGATGGGGGGCATAGAAAGCGTTGCACAAGCAATGACGACCGGTGCGCTCACTGCGATTCAGAAGATTGTTCAGGGATTTGAGACGCTGATCAACATGATCAACGATGTGAAATTGGCGTTCAACACCATTGTCGGTACTGGCCAGATAATGGGCAGCTACATATCAAAGGGTGTGGCAAAGGCGGCAAGTGTTGCGAAATACACGCCCAATGGCGCGTTTTTGGGTGCGGATGAGTTGGAACGTAAGGCGCTGATGATGGCCGATGCCTTCGATTCCGCCGCTGATGGTACAGCGGCTGCGCGTGTAAAAATGGTACAGGATGCCGCAGAGCACTCTGCACGGATGAAGGAGCTAATTGGTTCAGTTGGCAAGGCGAAGGAAAAAGTTATTGAGGGCTTTAACAAGCAAGAAGGGGGCGAGGAGTCCGAGCAGGTCACACAATGGCGCAACGAGATAGCAGCCCTACAGCAGCAAATTATGAATTCTCCGGGCCAAAATGTTGCGCCTGTTCTGGCTGAAATCAACGCTCTGAAAGACAAAATAGTCCAAGCGAACGATCCCGTAGTTACCTCAACCGATGGCAATACATCGGCAACCGAACAGAACACGCTGGCACTCAATGCCGCTGCGGCTGCAATGGGAGCAAAGCAAGGCTCTGGCAACAGCGCTTGGGATAAAATCTTCGGTGGGCCCAAGGATGGCAAAAAGCAGGGTGATCAAGTCGATCAGAACTTTTCCCGTGCTGCGCAGGAATATAAGCGAGCAATTGAGAACGGCGCGACGGGCACTGCCGAAGCGGCAGCAAATCGCATGAAAGAGATTTTGGAATCCTTCCAGAAAAACCCCTTCGGCCACTCGGCTGCAACGGCCGACATAAATGGCAAATGGGGTACAAGCACCGGTCGTGCCGATCAATACGATGTTGCAGGTATGCAGCGGGTGATGGATGCGCTGTTGAATGGTCAGTCTGAAAAAGACTTGGGCACGCTGACATTGAACATGCAGTCAGATAATGGCACCCAGACGGCTCGATTAAATGGCGAAAGCATGGAGCTCAGAAACCTTGTGAATTACTTCCAACGCGCCGCCCACGCAACCCCAGGAGCCTAACGAATGGCCAGCAACTTCAAACTGTACGAAGACGCCGCCGGTACTGTCCCGCAGGGGGCGACCAAGGGGCTCACGCACAACGCTAACTTGGGCGACAACCCCAAAGACTTCATCGTCTACCTCATGAACAAAGACGACGACCCGCTTGATGCCGGCTCGCTCACCATGTTCGATCAGGCCAACCCCGGTGTCGATCCGATCATGATCTATGCCGAGGATGTCGCCCCAGGGGCAGGGCACGAGGTGACCGAAATCACCCTCGCGCTCAGCGCTGCCGAGCTGGGTACCAACAACCCCGGTGATCCGCTCGCACTGGGCACCCAAATCCTCAGCGGCGTCAGTAACGCCGTGGCCATCCATGTGCGTATCGTCAACGCTGTTACCACTGTCAGCATCTCAGACGAGCTTGAAATCTGGCTATCCCCCACCGTCGAAACCGCATCCGCATAACAGGTCGCCATGCCACTCAATCGCCATACGCTCAACAGCCGCACGCTGGGTGGTGCGCCGGCCTACTTCGGTCAGCGCTACCCGGCACGCAAGCTGCTCACGCTTGAACAGTCGGTGTATACCGAGCACCCAGCGCGTCAGTTGCTCACCCTGCGCCAAATCGTGGCGTGGCGAATCACAGCGGCACGGCGTGTCATGCGCCTGCGGCAGTCGGTTGTATCATGGGACGAATACCCTGCCCGCAAACTGCTGGGCCTGCAGCAATCGGTTGTGCGTCGCGTTCCGGCGCGCAGCCTGCTAACCCTGCGGCAGCAGGTGGTAGACCCGGCCGCCCCGGTCAGCACCCACGTTCCACCGGCACGGGTGACAATCGGCAAGCTGGACGTAACCGGTCAAACCAAACTGATGACCCAAATCGTCATCACCCACGGCGAAGATCAGCCCAGCACCGCCACATTCCACCTGCGGTTTGATATCGATGTTGAAATCAACATCCCGTCGTTCCACGGCAAAACCGTCGAAATCGACGTGTACAGCGATCCGCGTGATGCCAACAGCCCAATGATTCGGCTGTTCACCGGCTGGGTGAATGATGCCCGGTACGACCGCCGTACCCGCGCCGTTGTGTTCGACTGCTCTGACCTGCGCGGCGAACGCCTGGGCGAAGAGTCAAAGCAAGACCTGCTTCAGCTTACCCAGGCCGTCTACTCAGAGATGACCCAGCGCGAAAAAGCCGAGGGCAACGAGTTCGTCAATGAGATGATGAAAACCGTGGCGGGCACGCTCGGGTACACCCGTGACGGTGCGCTCAATTTTTATGAGTGGGGCACCAGTGGCAAGCCGATCGACTGGACGCTGACCAACGGACAGGTGCACCGCGACGATATCACTGTTGATTTCCAGACCCGCGACGAAATCAAAAACACCGTCACGGTTGAGATTGCCTACCGGTACTACGCGCTGCGCACGGTCAAAACCAAGGTCAAGGGCCTCAAAGGGCTACATGACTTTTTCACTGATGGTAAGGGCAGCTTCCTGCGCGAGGCGATCATAGACCGCATTCAAAACGGATTCCGCCCGTGGTTCGCCACCAGTTACAAGGTGTACGGCACTCCACCACCCGGTGGGTATGGCCGCACCCAGCAGGGCATCAAAGAGTTTTACGTCACCGTGCAGCGCCTCGATAAGGCGCTGGGCTACGAAGCCGATCTGGAGCGCTACATCGCACAGCCGGTGTCAGAGCATTACACGCTCAAGGTCACTGCGCCCCAGTCCGTGCGGGCGTATCGCAAGGAAGTGAAAGGCTCGCAGCTGTCTTTCAGCATCGAAAGCGAGTTTGACACAGCGAAGTTCGAAGACCGCGAAGCCACATACGACGAAAGCAAAATGAGCCGCCCCACCGGCTGGACGCAGTGGCCCACCGGCGGAACGCTCGCCTCGTTTGAAGACGCCGTGGCCGTAGCGACCTACAACGCCGCCACCACCGACGGCGGTACCGTACCGGTCGCAGACGAAAAGCGCCCACTGTTCAACGCCGGCATCGGCGCTGCCGTCAAAATTGCGGCAAAAGAGATCGTCCAAAGCCATCGCAAAAACTACATCGACGGCCTGTGCCGTGGCCGGATCATCGAAGCCGAACTGGGTCAGATCGTCCACTGGGATACCCGCGTCGTTAACGCGGTCGGGCAGATCAGCGGCATCACCTACACCATCGGTGATGCTGTGCGCGATACCCGTATCCGCACGTCCATAAGCTACATGGACGACACCGGCGCAGCCCCTGTCGCGGACTGGTCCCTGCCGGCCATGCCTGCGCTGGCGGTACCGAAAGACAAAACCGAAATCCCCAGCAAGCAGGTGCGCGGAAACGTGTTCAGCGAGCCGGGCGAGCTGTCCGTCTCAATCAACTACGACCCTGAAAACGGCAGCCTCGACGTACCCGCGCCCGAAGTGCCCGAGGAATACGTGGACGAAGCCAAAACTGAAGCCGAGCACACATACGAAGTGCCGCTTGAAAACGCCAACATCACACTGATCAACGGGTGGTAACCCATGAGCGATACAACAGCCCTCAAGGGCCTCGCCAGCGCGATCCGTAAAATCGCCTGGCAGCCCGAAGAGATCCGCAGCAACCTGCGCGCCCTGCGTGCCGTCGGCATCCTGCCCGAGGTGATCGCCACCTGTATAGCGGGTGAGGAGGAAGAGGGCGCGTGCTGTAATCCTGACTCAGACGTGCCTGGCGAAGATGAGCCACCGGCTGATCCAGATGCCGGCACCATCGACGGCGAACGCCCCGACGATGGCAACACCGAAAAGGGCATGGATGGTAACTTCAGAATGCCAGATGGGACAATTGCGCCGTGGGATAACCAGCCGTGTACGCCGGATGATTCGTGGGAGTTGGGTAGATACTGGAGGGTTAGGAATGTTTTCGGGTCGGGCATTCAGAGCAGATCCGCTGGGAAGACAACAGCTATATCTGACTACATTTCTGCGGCTTTCTGCCCCGGTTGTGCGTTTGATGCGCAATCCGCATCTGTCACTGCAGAGAGCTGCACCAGTAAGTATTTCTGCACAATAACAATCACATGGATAGAAGCGGACCCACCACATAGGTCAATAAAGTCGTATGCTTATGTTGAACACAATCAGTGCGAAGCAATGACTGCGGCTTACTGTCAACTGACCGAAGCCCCCTGCGTTGAAGATCAGTTTTGGCAACACGACGGCAAATGCCAAGAAGCGCTGATCAACGGCGCTTTTATTCCGCACCCGAAAGACCCCGATTGCGCAGGCCGCGCCCCGCAGCACTACCAAATCATGTGTGAGGGTGAGCGCTGCGTTGCCTACGTGCCCACCGCCGATGGTGGCCACATGCGGGTAGACCTCGATGAAAACGGCCAGCCGCAGGGCGATGTCCGGTTTTACGGGGCTGATGGCAAATACAGCGACTCGCGCAGCTACAGCAAAACCAATTTTCGCAATAACGCATACGACTCAAGCACGTTGCCGCAGGAGTGGGTACGATAATGGCTCGCCGATACCTCGATAACTACACCGCCCGCATCACAACCGCCAGCGTCAGCACCGGCGCGACCACCTTCGATGTCGACATCCCGCCGCCCGCGCTGGCAGCAGGGGACTACTACGAAGTGACGCTGACAGACTCGCTCGATGCGCCCACAAAAACCGAAAACGTCTGCATCACCGGCGTATCAGGCACCACGCTCACAGTGCTGCGCGATGTAAAGGGTACAGGCGCGCAGACGTGGGCAGCGGATGATTTTGTCGACCTGCGCCCGACAGCCAGCGCGTTTGAAGTGATTGATGGGGTATTGCTCAAAGACTACACCGAAACCATTAACGCCACCGCAGGAGCCACCCTAGACCGATCAACTGGCGGTATTCAGCGGCTCAATATGGGCGCGAACACTACGCTCAACTTGTCAGATCTAACAGCCGGTCAGTCTGTCATGTATCGGGTCACAGGCGGCACTACGTACACGCTTAGTTATACAGGCTTGGGCGCATGGTCTGACGGAACTACACCAACATTATCCACCACACACTACCTTGAGTTTGTGCATGACGGTGTTGAAGTTGTTGGATTTGATTGTGGGGGTCGATGATGTTGCATCACAGATTGAGGGCGGCTAGTGGGGCGCGGGATAGTGGTGGAGGTGGTGACATCCCGACAGACGGACTGCTCGCACATTACACGATGGAAAACGTCAGTGGTAGCACGCTGATTGATGAAACTGGGAATCACGACGGTACTATATATGGTGCTACGACTGGGGTTGGTTATTTAGGTTTTGACGGTTCTGACCGGGTAGATATAGCAACATTAATAGCAAATCCGCAGAGTTTTTCTTTTTTCGTTGACGTAACGCCGGATTTAATTCGCACAGCGCCGTATGAGAGCGGCGTGGTACACATGATTGATGGCTATGGTGCTGTTACACTAATATTCCAAAATGGTACCATTAAATTTTACTTGTACGATGGGTCTTTCACGATACTGACAGCCCCTGCGACAGCAGGTATCCGGTATAAAATTATTGCACAGTTTTCTGGCGGGGTGGGAGAGTTGTATGTAAACGGGGGTCTCGTTGATTCGGCTGGCGGAATAGGCTCAATCCTGTATAGAGGTGATGAGTCTGGTCGAAGACTGGGCAGTAACTATAACAACTTATCTAATTATAGGCTGGATGGTAAAATATGGGAGTATGCAGAATATAATCGACTGCTAACTTCGGCAGAAATATCGGAGCATTTCGCATGAAATACACAAACGGAACCTTCACCGGCACCTACAACCAGTGCCGCGAGCATATAAACGCGTCAATCCCGCGAGAGCATCCTGAGAATTGGCCTGACGGGCCGTGGACAGTGGTTGAGCTTGAGCCCGTTATTTATGTGCCGGATCTGAAGACCGTAAAAGAGCAGGCGCAGGCAGAGCTGGTATACATCTTCGAGAAGCGTGCCGAAGAGATCGCGGGCAAGTACCCGTGGTTTGAACGTGATACATGGCAGCAGCAGGAAACCGAGGCGCTGGCGTATCAGGCTGATCCAAACACGCCCATGCCCCTGCTCACCGGTATCGCCACCCAGCGCGGCATAACAGTCGCCGAGCTCGCCCAGCGTGTGATCGCAAACGCTGCCGCATGGCGAGCCGTAGCACCAGACCTGTGCGGGCAGCGTCAGGCCGCATCTGATCAGATTGAAAATGCCGAGACAGCTGAGGCAGTGTGGCAGCTCATGGAGTCGCTGCGCAACCCGCCAGCCGAATCGTAACCCGACCGCAAAGCAGGTCAGGGTAGTAAAACCGTCTCAATCCGTTACCATAATGGCAGGTGAGCGCACAGCGCAGGATGTACACCCTCTCATGGACCCAACGGAGCGAGACAATGATACGGACACTCACCGCAGCGGCGATCGCTGCAACACTGTCACTGACTGCACCCATGGCAGCAGCCAGCGACATACGCGTAAACGGCGGCAAAGACATCATCCGGAAGGGCGACCAGGCATCAAAACTGCCGCGCTATCTGGGGCGGCCTGACTACTCAGAAGTGGGGCGCGTGTGCAGAAAACCGTCAATCGCTGAATGTAAACGCGATAACAACACAGCATGGGGCCGGATCTATCAGTATTATCTCGACGACAAGAACTACCAGATCGAAGTCTACGACGGCACGATCACCCGCATCCACTGGACGCGGTAACCCGCCTCAATCAGGATCAGCAGCCGCCCGGTGCAGCTGCTGATTCTCCTCTCGCAAGACATCAAATGAGAAAGTTATCGGAAAGGCAGTTGTCCCGATATTGTCCCTGAAAAATTAATGCGATTTAGTGTTTTGATTTGTAAGAGGTTTTTACAGGGGTTTCCAGTCCATCATTGGTGCGACAGAAAATCGCCGGCTGATACTGTCAGGTGTCGAAGAGGGATTGGAAGTGTCGAGTGTTTGTGGTGCCTGAGCTGAGTTCATTACTGCCTGTTCTGTTCAATTCAAGGCGGCTACTATAACACAGCTGGCAGGATGATTTGGCGGGGCGCAGAGACAAAACAGGCCCCAAAGGGGCCTGTAAAAAGAGGATGCTGACAGGTGATCAGAAAGCGCTGAAGCCGTAGTTGGCGATCAGGCGTACCTCGTCGACGTTGTCGAACTGCTCACTTTCAATGTGAGCAATGCGTGCACGCAGTGAAAGGCCTTCAAGCGTTCCGCCCTGAATTGTATATCGGGCCTCAAGATCGGTTTCGCTTTCTTTGGCATCTGACTGGGTGCTGGTATCAATATCCCAACCTTCGGTATGACGTGCCATCAGACTCAGTCCCGGTACAGATGCGACATTGTAGTCGGCGCGAACCTGCAGTGACTGTTCATCCGCACTGTTGAAGTCCAGATATTGAACGGAGTTCCAGACCATCAGGATGTTGTTGTCGTTGTTAAAGCCATCCCAGCTGTAGTCATAACCATCATCGCCACCTATGTTCTGGTAGGACAGCGTCATGGTTAGGTCGCCGGTCGTGTAGCGGCCTGCAAGGTTGAACAGGCTGGATTGATAGTCACGGCCGTAAAGGTCACCGTCATCCGTGCCGTAGTAATAGTGTGCATCTACCAGAATATTGTCGCCGTTGTTCAGTTCAAACGGATAGGACGCGTTCAGGTAGGTCTGACGCAGGTAGTCATCAGCGATGCCGTGAGCTGCCTGGACGCTCAGGCCGTTATTGAAGCTGTAGCTGCCGCCGAGTACGTACAGGTCGTACTCTTCGCCGTTGGCTTCATACTTGTCAAAGTCAGTCTCGGCCATGTTGACAGCACGATCACTGTAGATGGCATAAAGATCAGCGCCGCCCACTTGAGTATCCAGTTTGATCGCCTGGGTCGAGCTGGGGGTTGAGCGAGAGTCGTCATCGTATAGCAGAGGAGTCGTGAGAACCATGCGACCCGCACGCAGCTCGGTGACGTCACCCAATTTCAGTTTGATGAATGCCTGGCCCAGTTTGGCATAGCTCTCGGTATCATCGCCATCGGCTTTAGCAGGCTGTTGATTTTCTACCCCACAAAATGGGGCCTTGGTAGACTATCCGCATCAATAACCGACTGACACGACCCAATATGCGCGGCGAAGACATCATTCAGGAGTCATTGTTCACGACCGTCCATCTGGACACCTTCGTTCCCAGTGAACACCCATTACGACCGATTCGGCAACTGATCGATGAGGCCATGAAGCGGCTCAACTGGCTATTTGATCAGATCTACGCCGAAGGTGGCCGTCAGTCGATCCCGCCTGAGCGTCTGATTCGTGCACAGCTGTTGCAAGTCCTGTTCTCGATTCGCAGTGAACGGCAGCTGGTAGAACAGATCAGCTACAACCTGCTGTACCGCTGGTTCGTTGGGCTGACCATTGATGACCTGGTATGGCACCACTCAAGTTTCAGCACCAACCGGGATCGACTGCTGGAGCATGATGTCGTTACTCATCTGTTTGAAGAGGTGGTCAGTCTGGCACGGGAGCGCAGTCTGCTTTCAGACGAGCATTTCAGCGTCGATGGGACGCTGATCCAGGCCTGGGCATCACAGAAGAGCTTTCGCCGTAAGGACGGTACGGGCAATACAGATGACGATGGTCCTGCCGGACGCAATGCTGAACGCAACTTCAGGGGTGAGAAGCGCAGTAATGAGACCCACGCATCTACCACAGATCCAGAGGCTCGACTGGCCAAGAAGTCGCGGGGTAGTGAGTCACGCATGGCGTACATGGGGCACACGGTCATGGAAAATCGCAATGGCCTGATTGTGAAGGCGGCGGCCAGCCTCGCAACAGGTACGGCTGAACGCGATGTTGCAGCTGAACTGCTGGCCAGGCTGCAGGGCAGTCATCGCAAAACGGTGGGGGCTGACAAAAACTACGATACCCAGGGCTTTGTTTCGGCTTGTCGAAAGATGAAGATAACGCCCCATGTGGCACGAAATGAAAGCCGACCTGGGGGCTCCGCGATTGATGGGCGTACCAGTCGCCATGCGGGTTACACAATCAGCATGCGTCAACGAAAGCGGGTAGAAGAACCCTTTGGCTGGGGTAAAACCATTGGACCCATCCGGCAAGTGATGATGCGCGGTCGGGAGAAGGTTCACAGCCTGTTCCAGTTCACGATGATGGGTTGGAACCTGGTCCGCATGCGCAATCTACAGGGATAGTCCTCTTGAAGGCCCGGAATGGCTGCTGAGCACCGAATATATAGTCCAAAATGGCTAAAAACACGATTCAGCGGCGCCAAAATTGATCAAAAAACAAACATGGCTGTTGAAGTCTGTCAGATTTTCAACAGCCTGTTAAGCATGCCAATGCTTTCATCGCCACCGCGGCCATCCAGTTTGAGGGCTCCAAACAGGGAGGCGTCAAAGCCGATAACATCGTTGATATAGGGAGAAACATAATCAATGCGCACGGCCTGAGAAGCGGCTACACGGTCTTCTGCGGTTCCCTGACGAAAGTCGCGATTGAAGTAAAGCGTACGCAGGTTGATATCCAGGCTTGGCTCATTGGCAAAGGCAGCTGGTGTGGCGATCATGCCGCAACTGGCCAATGCAATGGCGAGTGGTTTTTTGAGTGTATTCATCGTGGCTGTACCCTGTTGAATGAGAGGGTCTGCAGAGTTGTGTTCGCCAAATTTGGTATTGGCAGCAGACTGAACGGGGCGCAGTGTAATAAAATGCACCTTTGAGCTCAAACGTGTGGTGTTAGACCTTGTCTGTATTTAAAGCCTTATCCAGGCCCCTGCTGGGGTTGCCGGTAGCGATCATTTTTCTTTTGCTGCTCGATCTTCTGTTGGTGCGAGATTTGGCATGGACGCTGGAGAACTATCAGGGCAAGCGCTTCTGGGTCAATTTTGGCATCAGTGCTTTTGTGCTTTGGGCGCTGTTGTTCAATATCCGCGGCTATTGGAACCTGCACCGCCGCACTGCAGTCGCCTTGTTGGCTGGCGTGGCCATTGCCTATTTCGCCCAAAGTGCCTACTTCGGCGTATACCGCAAGTTTGTAACGGTATTTGATTTCCGTTTTTTTGCCACTGACCCCCTTATGACCGTTGAGTTGTGGCTGGAGCACGGTACCTTTCTGCGTCCTGTTCTGGCGGCAGGGCTCGCCTGTATGGTGTTGTATCTGATTATGCGCCAGCCGGCCTCCCCTCGTCGCTGGCTGCGCTGGAGTAAGGGTGGGTTGGGTGTTGCGCTGTTTTTACTGGTGACTCTCAACTGGTATGGCGCACCTCATTTCCAGCTTTCACCGGTGGCCTATGCCGGTAATCTGATCAGTGCAGTCGAGTTCAATTACAACCGGGATAACTACCCGCCAAAACCCACGCTGAATTACCGCGAGCAGGTGCCTGAAGGAGCGCCATCGCTGGTGTTTGTGATCGGCGAGTCACTGAACGTGAATCATATGGGGGTTTATGGCTATGAGCGTGCGACAACACCGAATCTGAGCCGGCTGCAGCAGGAGCAAAAGCTGGTCGCCATGCGCAATGCGGTGAGTATTGGTCCACGCACGTTAACCTCGGTTCCCTACATGTTGACTGGGTTGCAGGGCGTTGACCCGCACGGGGTGATCTACTCCGTGCCGACTCTGTTCAATTATGCGAAAAGTGCGGGCTATGTCACCGCACTGATCACGGCGCAGGATTTCCAGTGGCGGAATACAGATAAACTTTTTGTTGATCAGGATATGGATCACTTTGAGCAGGGCAGTCATTTCAGCGCTGACGTCAGTGTGTCGATTGGTGCTGACGATCGGGTGGTGCTGGAAAAAGGTATCAAGCCCTGGCTGCAACGCCAGTCAGAAGATGAGCGTCCCTTCATGCTGGTGGTTCAGATGAGCGGCAGCCACACTCCGTTTTCTCGACAGGTACCGGCCGATATGAAGCAGTTCTTGCCGGAAGAAAACCCCAACAGCATCAACGCCTATGACAACACAGTGTGGTACACCGATCTTGTTCTAAATGAACTTTTTCAGGCAGTAAGAGCCGAGAAGCCGAACAGCTGGATCTTTTACTCATCCGATCACGGGGAGCATGTGACCGGAAAGGGTGGCGCATTTCATGGCGATTTTCAGGATGAGGTGACACACAACAGTTTTCTGGTTTTCCCGCCTGCATCACATTATGAAACGGTTATTGGCAAGGTGGATGCTCCGCTGTCACAGGCAGACATTTTCGCTACTCTGCTGGAACTGATGCAAGTGGAACCGGTGACACCTATTGATGGCTTGAGCCTGTTGGGGGACATTCCTGAAGATCGGATACGAATTGTCACGGCGTTTATGAAAACTCTGCATAATGACCCGCGGGCTGCGCTGGTATTCCCGGATCGTAGTATCTGGGAAGTGGATTTTGAACGCAGTAATGTACGCTTGGCCGATGGGGAGAGAGTGATTCCCTACCGCCAGATGGATGAGCAGTACCGTCAGATGTTCGACCGTCGAATTAATGCAGGGAAAACAAGCGAATGATCATAACCAAAACCACGGGGCTGGCGAGGTTTTATTACGCCACCCGCTATTCAATCAAGGGGCTGCGAGCCGCCTATCGCAGTGAGCCGGCATTTCGGTATGAGCTGTGGGCGGCAGCATTGCTGTTGCCACTGGCATTCTGGCTGGCTCAATCCGGCTTGCAGCTGGGACTTTTGATCAGCTCACTGCTGTTTGTGCTGATCATGGAGCTGATCAATACTGCCATAGAAGCGGTGGTCGACCGTGCCGGTACCGAGTTCCATGCTTTGGCCGGCCTGGCCAAGGATCTTGGATCGGCAGCGGTGTTGCTGGCGCTGTTCGTTACGGCTTTGATCTGGGGCGGTATCGCCTGGGACAACTTCAGCTGACGCTCCTGCATGGCAGCCTGCCTGCCTTGCGCGTTATAATGCCGCGTTTAACTCACCCCATTACAGGATCGAGTCACCATCATGACTGTTCGTACCCGTGTAGCACCGTCACCTACTGGCGATCCCCACGTAGGCACCGCCTATATTGCACTGTTTAACCTCGCTTTTGCCCGTCAGCATGGCGGTCAGTTCATTCTGCGTATTGAAGATACCGACCAAACCCGCAGTACGGCCGAGTCTGAACAGGCGATCCTGGACTCGTTGCGCTGGCTGGGGCTGGAGTGGGACGAAGGCCCAGACGTGGGCGGTCCACATGGTCCTTATCGCCAGAGCGAACGTAAGGATATGTACAAGGACTTTGCCATGCGTCTGGTGGAAGAGGGCACGGCGTTTCTCTGCTTCCGTAACGCAGAGGAGCTGGATGAGCTGCGCGAAACTCGTCGTGCCGATGGCAAGCATACAGCACTGAAACAGAGTGACCTTGAGTTGCCGCAGGACGAAGTCGAGCGTCGCATGGCGGCGGGAATGCCCTATGTGGTCCGCATGAAGGTGCCCGAAGAGGGTGTCTGTGTGATTGACGACATGCTGCGCGGCCCGATCGAGCTGGATTGGGGGCAGGTTGATGCTCAGATTCTGCTCAAGTCCGATGGCATGCCGACCTACCATCTGGCCAACGTAGTCGATGACCATCTAATGCAGATCACTCACGTGATTCGTGGCGAAGAGTGGATCAACTCAGCACCCAAGCACAAGCTGCTGTACCAGTACTTTGGTTGGGAGATGCCGCAGTTGTGCCACATGCCGCTGCTGCGCAACCCGGACAAATCCAAGCTGTCCAAGCGCAAGAACCCGACCAGCATTCTGTACTATCAGCGCATGGGCTACCTGCCGGAAGCGCTGCTGAACTATCTCGGTCGCATGGGTTGGTCCATGCCGGATGAGCGTGAAAAGTTCAACCGTGACGAGATGTTTGCGAACTTCGATATTCAGCGTGTGTCTTTGGGCGGGCCCGTATTCGATCAGGAAAAGCTGAGCTGGCTCAATGGCCTTTGGATTCGTGAAGAGCTGAGCCCAGAGCAGTTTGCGGCACAGGTACAGAAGTGGGCGTTGAACCCCGAGTATCTGGCGCAGATCATTCCGCTGATTCAGCCACGCGTCGAGAAATTTACTGACATCGCGCCGCTGGCTGGGTTCTTCCTCAGTGGAATGCTGTCGATCACCGAGGCGGATTTTGAGCACAAGAAAATCGAGCTTGATGAGGTGCGTCGCATCCTGCAGTTCAGTGTTTGGCATATGGATCAGCAAGGCCATTGGGACCGTGACAGCCTGTTCGCCGAGTTGAAACAACTGGCCGATGGTATGGAAATCAAAATTCGTGATTTCCTGTTCCCGCTGTTCGTAGCCATATCCGGTACGGCACAAAGTGTTTCAGTGGTGGATGCCATGTCTATTTTGGGACCGGATATGAGCCGCGCCCGTCTGCGCCATGCGCTTGAAGTAGTGGGTACGCCGTCCAAGAAGGAAACCAAGCGTCTCGAAAAGGAATACAAGGCGCTAACTGACTGATTCAGTTGTGCAAATTGTCAAATTTACTGCAAGAAAACGTTTGACAGCACAGGGTGGGGCCATTACTATACGCCCCGTCCTTTGACGAGGGGCCTTAGCTCAGCTGGGAGAGCGCAACACTGGCAGTGTTGAGGTCAGCGGTTCGATCCCGCTAGGCTCCACCAAATCGTCATACACTGCGTCCCATTCGTCTAGTGGCCTAGGACACCGCCCTTTCACGGCGGTAACAGGGGTTCGAACCCCCTATGGGACGCCATTTTTACAGGCATTCGCCTGATTGTGGGGCCTTAGCTCAGCTGGGAGAGCGCAACACTGGCAGTGTTGAGGTCAGCGGTTCGATCCCGCTAGGCTCCACCATCCTCTTATATCTTTCCAGGTTCTCTGTAACCGGCATCAAATGCCTGCTCATTAAGAGTCAGCATTTTTCCACCCTTGTTGGCAAAACGGTCCAGCAAAGCCTGTTTCAGCAAGCCGCTGTCGAAAGGCAGATGTCTGGCTGCGGCACCGAGCATCAGGCTGTTTACCAATCGACGATCCCCCATGCCAATGGCCATATCCCCGGCATTCAAGCTGCTGACGCTAATCGGATACCGGGCCAGCTGTTCCAGTGGTGCATCCGGATATTCAAACAACCCTAAAGATACAACCGGTGGAGTTTGTGCAAAGGTGTTTACCAGTGCAGCTGCACCTGTGCGCAGATGTCCCGCCCAGCGCAGTGCCTCAGCTGGCTCGAACGCCAGTAGCAAGTCGGCGTGTCCGGGTGTGATGGAAGGGGAGTACACGTGCTCACCAAAGCGGACGTGGGAGGTTACAACACCACCGCGCTGTGCCATGCCTGCTACCTCTGTCTTTTTCACATCATGGCCGGCGCGAATGGCAGTCTGAGCAATAATGTCCGCAGCGGTCATGACGCCTTGTCCGCCAATTCCGGCCACCAGTATATTGGTTACGTAGCTCATGCACTTACCTCCACGGCATTGATTCGGCTGTCGCGGCTTAGCGGAATGATGGCATCCGGGCCGCAGGTGTTGATGCAAAGATTGCATCCGGTACAGGCTGCGCTGTCGATTTTCACGAATGCCAGTTGCTTTTCACGACCGTTGGGTTTGATCACCGTTTCACGCCGTTCAACCAGAATGGCCGGGCAGCCTACATCAAGGCAGTTGCTGCAGCCGGTACACCTGTCGGCATCTACCGCCAGAACCGGTTGTTGTCGGTAACGCTCGGTAAGGACGCAGGGCTGATTGGTGATGATGACCGACGGCCCGGTTTGTTTGACCTCTTCGCGCAACGCCTTGAACAGTACAGGCAGTTCATATGGGTTTACCTCATGGATTCGCGCTGGTTTGACACCCAGGGCCTCACACAGCTTTCTGAAATCTACCTGTATGGTTTCCTCGCCATGAAGATCAAGGCCTGAAGAGGGAGCGTTCTGTCCACCGGTCATCCCAACTGCTCGGTTGTCCAGCAGCAGGATGGTAACGTTGCCACGGTTGTAGGTGATGTCCAGCAGTCCCTGCATACCCATATGCAGGAATGTGGAATCGCCGATGACCGCAATGACATTCTTGTTTTGATCCGCTTCACTGCGCCCCTTGTCGATCCCTTGGGCAACGCTTAGTGAAGCCCCCATGCTGATGCAGGTATCCAGTGCATTCCATGGCTGGCCGGCCCCCAGCGTGTAGCAACCGATGTCGCCGGAGATAATGGTGTTTTTAACGTGTGCGAGGCAGTAGTAGATGCCCATGTGAGGGCAGGCGACGCACAGGGTTGGTGGGCGCGGAAACAGGTCGTTTTGAGTGGCAGGGGCAGTGGTGCAGGTGTCACCGGTGAGCTGGGCCAATGCGGGCCTTAGTACGGAAGGTGTCAGTTCTCCGATACGGGGCAGGATATCCTTACCGCTGAGCTGGATGCCGGCCGCTTTCAACTCGGTTTCGAGCAGGGGTTCGACCTCTTCTGCCACAATAAGCTGGTCAACCTCTTGGGCAAAGGCTCTGATTGTTTCAATGGGGGCGGGGTGGCTAAGCCCAAGCTTCAGAACGGGAGCTTCCGGAAATGTTTCGCGTACATGGCAATAGGCGGCTCCCGAGGTGACAAAGCCAATCCGCCGATCCTGGCCTGGCTCGAACCGGTTCAGTTCACAGCTTTCTGAAAATTGCGCCAACTCTTTATCGCGTTGCATCATCAACGGTATGCGGTTGCGTGCGTTGCCCGGCACCATTACGTAGCGGCTGCTGTCCTTATTGAAGAACCGTGCAACCGTTTTTTCGGACGCATCGGTTCGGACCAGTCCCTTTACGTGGCAGATACGGGTGGTTAGGCGCAGCAGCACGGGTACTGAAAACTGTTCTGACAGGCTGAAAGCAAAGCGGGTCATGCTGTAGGCTTCCTGCGCGTCACAAGGCTCAAGCACCGGAATATGGGCGAACCGACCCCAGTAGCGAGAGTCTTGCTCATTCTGTGAGGAAGAGAGCCCCACATCATCCGCCACTGCAATGACCAGTCCGCCAACCGCGCCAATCAGTGTTTGAGTCATCAAAGCATCGGATGCCACGTTGAGTCCGACGTGCTTCATGGCGCAAAGGGCCCGGCTTCCGGCCAGCGAAGCGCCAATTGCGACCTCAAGTGACACCTTTTCGTTGATCGACCACTCTGAGTAGACCGTTGGATAGGCTGATAGATATTCCAGTATTTCGGTGGATGGTGTCCCGGGGTAGGCTGCTGCCACACGGCAATCGGCATCGCGGGCAGCCATCGCTACCGCTTCGTTGCCGGAAATGAATATGGCCTGTGGGTTACGTACCTGTTCGGCGGCGGTCATTGGGCGCTCCATGACAAGATGATATTTTTTATTAAAGGTCTTGTTCGAAAATGAATCATGTTTCGAGTGTAGAGCTGCAGCCACGGGCGTATACGGATCTGGATCAATAAAGCGTGAATGTGGCACATTAGCCAATAGCAGCGCGGCGAAGAGCGTTGATGTCGATCATCAGGGAGCGGGAATGTTATGAATGTAATCCAGCATGTGGCAGCTAATCAGCGTGGGCGCGATTTTGTGGTGGGTGATATTCACGGCTGGTACGGGCCCTTAATGGCTGAGCTGGAGGCGGTCTGTTTTGACCCTGCCCGGGATCGGCTGTTTTCAGTAGGGGACTTGATCAATCGAGGGCCGGATTCAGAACGTTGCCTGCTGTTGACTCAAGAGCCCTGGTTTTTTGCGGTGCGCGGAAATCACGAGCAAATATTGTTCAACTGGCTGAAACAGCCTGAGGCGGTGGATGTGGAAACATGGCTGCGATACGGCGGCAGAGCTTGGTTGGGCACCGGTCCGGAACACTACTTTGCTCGCCATGCCAAGCTGCGCCAGCATGCTGAGATGCTGGCAGAGCAAATGCCCTGGGTAATTGAGCTTGAGGTGGGTGATGGGCGCAGAATCGGCATCTCACACAGCACCTTCCCGCTGGATGAATGGGAAGACCTCGCCCTGAGGCTACCGTTTGAGCCTGCGTTGCAGGAAGCCTTGTTGTGGGAACGCCCCATTAAGCAGCCTGAATTTGTCCACCATGTGGAGGGGATCGACCTGACGGTACATGGCCATGTGGTTGTGCCAAGGGTCGAGCGACGTGGCAACGGCATATATATTGATACGGGGGCTGCGTTGTTTGAACAGCCGCTGAAGCCTGAAAGCCGTACTCATAACCCGCGTATTACGGCGATCGAACTCAGCGAATTGTTTGTGATTTCAGCTCACTGAACCGCAATCGGTGCGGTGTCACTCTTGAACTCAAGTCGTTTTCGGCACATCTGCAGTATCTGTTCGGCGATACCTTAACTGACGTGAATCAATTTCAGCATTGACTCGGAGCTACGCCCTCACTTGTCGTATTTATTGACTAGACTGATCCGTATGACTGCACCCGCAGTATCATTGCTTCAAGTGATACACTAATTCAAAAAAAGTTTTGTTTTTATGTATCATTTAAGTAGATTTGGTAGTACATTTAATCCATCGCATGTTGGTGAGCGTATCCTGTTGTATCTGTGCCTGAAGCGGTACAGCTAAACAGGCTGTAAGTGGCTAGAGCGATACAAAAAACACTCTGGCTTAGAGAAATAAGTTACACAGTGCGACAGAATGAACCAAGATCGGAGAGCAGAACGATGACGCCCGAAGAAAAGAATTTCATGCGTAAGATCGAAGCGGAAGAGAAGATCGAGCCCAAGGACTGGATGCCTGCGGAGTACCGCAAGAACCTGATCCGTCAGATCTCTCAGCACGCTCACTCTGAAGTGATCGGCATGCAGCCGGAAGGCAACTGGATCACCCGTGCACCGTCTCTGCGCCGCAAGGCGGTATTGCTGTCCAAGGTACAGGACGAAGCGGGACACGGCCTTTATCTCTACAGCGCAGCCGAAACCCTGGGTATTTCTCGTTCCGAAATGATCGAGCAGCTACAGACCGGTAAAGCCAAGTATTCCTCGATTTTCAACTACCCGACCCTGACCTGGGCTGATGTAGCGGCGATAGGTTGGCTGGTTGATGGTGCTGCCATCGTGAACCAGGTATCCCTGCAGCGTACCTCTTACGGTCCGTACTCACGCGGCATGATCCGTATCTGTAAGGAAGAGAGTTTCCACCAGCGTCAGGGCTATGAAGCCATGCTGGCTTTGGCCAAGGGTTCTCCGGAACAGAAGGCGATGGCTCAGGACGCCCTGAATCGCTTTTACTGGCCGGCCCTGATGATGTTTGGTCCGCACGACACCGAATCTGCCCACTCCCAGAAGTCCATGGAGTGGAAGATCAAGCGCGAGACCAATGACGATCTGCGCCAAAAATTTGTTGACCAGACCGTCAAGCAGATTGAAGTGCTGGGTCTTGACCACCCGGACGCCAACATCAAGTGGAACGAAGCGCGTGGCCACTACGACAGCAGCGATCTGAACTGGGACGAGTTCTGGAGTGTGATCAACGGTAACGGTCACTGCAACCGTCAGCGTATCGAGCACCATGTTGCCGCTCACGATGAAGGCGAATGGGTTCGTGACGCCATTACTGCATACAACGAAAAGAAACGCGCCAAAAAAGCACAGCGTGCAGCTTAAGAGGTAATTGGAAATGACAAAGCCAACAGAAAAACTGGAACTGTTTGAGGTTTTCGTACGCTCCAAGCGTGGTCTGGACCACAAACATGTCGGCAGTCTGCACGCTGAAGATCCTGAACAGGCACTGGAGTACGCCCGCGACTGCTACACCCGTCGCAGCGAAGGCGTCAGCCTGTGGGTCGTAAAGTCCAGCGACATCTGCGCCTCTCAGGAAGATGATGCGGATTGCTTCTACGATCCGAACGATGACAAGCCCTACCGTCACGCGACTTATTACGTACTGCCCGATCCCGTCAACAACATGTAATTGGTGAGGAGATAGAGTAATGAGTGACGCAATCAAGGCGGCAACGCTTGAATATGCCACCCGTCTGGGTGATGACTCCGTGGTTCTGGGCCACCGTATCTCCGAGTGGGTGAGCTACGGTCCGTTCCTCGAAGAAGACATCGCCTACGGCAATGTGGCACTGGACTACATCGGTCGTGCTCGCATGTTCTATACCTATGCAGCCGAGCTGGCCAACGATGGTCGCACCGAAGATGACTTCGCCTACATGCGCAGCGATCGTGAATACCGCAACCTGTTGTTGATGGAAATGCCCAAGGGTGATTTCGCCTACTCTCAGGTTCGTCAGCTGTTCGCGGATGTGTACTACACCATCATGCTGCCGCATCTGGAGCAGTCCAAGGACAAAACGCTGGCCGCAATCGCCTCCAAGGCGATCAAGGAAACCAAGTATCACCTGCGTCGCAGCCGCGATTGGGTACTGCGCTTGGGTGATGGTACTGAAGAGAGCCACAAGCGTACTCAAAAGGCCGTGGATGCACTCTGGGGTTACACCCACGAGATGTTCGACATGGATGAAACCGAGCAACTGCTGGCTGACAACGGTATCGGTGTCGACGTATCCAAGTTGCGTGATGAGTGGCACAAGATGGTCAACGATATTCTGACCGAAGCGACTCTGACCGTACCGGAAGACAGCTGGGCCGTACGTGGTGGTCGTACCGGCTACCACACCGAGAATCTGGGTCACATGTTGACCGAGATGCAGATCGTGCATCGCTCTCACCCCGGATGCCAGTGGTAACGCGCCATGAATGAAATCTCACTGATGCCGGAAGAGCAGTATCGCCGTTTGCAACAGCGCAACGCCCCGGACGTAAAGGAACTCTGGAATTTGCTCGATGAAGTGAAGGATCCCGAAGTCCCGGTACTGAGCATCTGGGATCTGGGGATTCTGCGTGACGTGGAGCGTGATGGTGACCGTATTGTGGTCACCATCACTCCGACTTACTCCGGCTGTCCGGCGATGAACACCATCACCGATGACGTGGTGGCTCAGCTCAACCGAAACGGTTATGACAAGGTCGAAGTCAAAATGACGCTGTCGCCGGCCTGGAGTTCGGAGTGGATGTCACCGGAAGGACGCCGCAAGCTGCGCAACTACGGCGTGGCACCGCCGGAAGATGCCGATATCGATGCGGATGGCCTGACCCCGGATGCCCATGCCAAGTGCCCGCACTGTGGCTCGCGCAACACCCGTCGGATAAGCGAGTTTGGCTCCACCGCCTGCAAGGCGCTGTTCCAGTGCAACGATTGCAACGAGCCTTTTGACTATTTTAAGAAGATATAGGTGAAGCGATGTCTGACACCAATTTCTACACGCTGAAAGTGGCCGAAGTCCAGCCTGAAACGGACTCGGCCATCTGCGTGACCTTTGAAGTACCTGAAGAACTGAAGCAGAAGTTCAAGTTTATCCAGGGCCAGTTCCTGACCCTGCGCGCCATGATTGATGGCGAAGATGTGCGTCGTTCCTACTCCATCTGCTCCGGCGTGAACGATGGCCACATGCGTGTCGGCATTAAGCGTGTACAGGATGGTCGTTTCTCCAACTACGCCAACGACCACTTCAAGCCGGGCGTTGAGGTTGAAGTCATGCCGCCTCAGGGCAGCTTCTACACCGAGCTGAACCCGGATAACGCCAAGAACTACATGTGCATCGCGGCGGGCTCCGGCATTACGCCGATGATCTCGATCATGAAGTCCGTGCTTTCAACCGAAGCCAACAGCAAAGTCACGCTGATCTACGGTAACCAGCGCAGCAATACCGTGATGTTCAAGGATGAGCTGAACTTCATCAAGAACCGTTATATGGATCGCTTCCAGTGGATCAATATTATGGACTATGAAGATCAGGGAGCGGATCTGCTAAACGGTCGCATCGACAACAAGAAAGGCTATGCACTGCAGAAGAGTGGCCTGATCGATATCAAGAGCACCGATGAAGCGTTCATTTGTGGTCCTGAGGCGATGATGACCGAAGTCTCTCGCGGCTTCCGTATGGAAGGTTTGAGCGACAGCCAGATTCACTACGAGCTCTTTGCTACTTCATCTGCAGACTCCAAGGAGATGCTGGAGAAAGCACAGGCGCGTGTAGCGCAGTATGGCGAAGACAAGATGAGCAAGGTGACCGTGGTTGCCGATGGTCGCTCGGTGATGTTCGACCTGGCTACCGTGGGCCAGAATATCCTGGATGCGGGTATGGATGCCGGTATGGACCTGCCGTACTCCTGCAAGGCCGGTGTGTGCTCCACCTGCAAGTGTAAACTGACCAAGGGTGAAGTGGAGATGGATATCTCCCATGGCTTGGAGCAGCACGAAATTGAAGCCGGTTACGTGCTCAGCTGTCAGGCACACCCGATCTCGGACGAGGTGGTGCTGGATTTCGATCAGCGCTGATACCGCGTCGGTTTATACCAGAACGCCCCGCCCAGTGCGGGGCGTTTGCGTTTCTACTCTTCGCTCGATGGGTTGCCGGTCGTGTTATCGGACATTGGTTCGACCATGCGCACGGCGCTTTCGATCACCACGGGTGTCAGCGGTACATCCCCGTGCATGCCCTGGCGGCCGGTTTTAACTGCACTGATTTCATCGATGGTGTCCATGCCGCTGATCACTTTACCGAACACGGTGTAACCGGTTGGTTCATTGCGGCCGTCAAGCCGAACGTTATCAGCTGTATTGATGAAGAACTGGGCTGTGGCGCTGTCCAGGTCCCGTGTGCGAGCCATGGCGATGGTGCCACGTTGGTTGCTCAAGCCGTTGCCCGACTCGTTCTTGATCGGCGCATCAGTTTCAACCTGCTCCATCTCGACCGTGAAGCCGCCACCCTGGAGCATGAAGCCCGGGATTACGCGATGAAAGATCAGGCCGTCATAGTGGCCCTTGTCCACGTATTGCAGGAAGTTTTTTGCAGTAATGGGGGCTTTGTCGGCGTTAATCTCCAATTCGATAGGGCCCAGTGTGGTGTTCAGTAAGACTCGAGGCATGGTGTCTTCAGCGTGGGCAGGCATAAAGGTGGCTGGCAGCAGTGCCAGGCCAAGCAGTAGTGGTTTGAGCATAGTGTCCTCCTTGGTTATCGCTGCGATTATAACCACTGAGCACTCGGTTGATAGTCGTGATAGGCAGTAACTTTCAAGAGTGACACTCTGACACTACACTTTTTTTTGATCTAGAATACTGTAAACCCCTGAGTCGTGTTTTATACAAGGATACACCATGCCCCCGCAGACACTTCCCGGCTGTGCCGGATGTCAGGTGCCGCTGGATTTTGATTTTACCTTTGCCTTTCAGCCTATAGTGGAGCTGTCCAGTGGCGAGATCTATGGATACGAAGCGCTGGTGCGCGGCGTGGATGGGGCGGGTGCTTTCTCCGTACTGTCAAAGGTGAATGACGAAAACCGCTATGCCTTCGATCAGGCTTGCCGCGTAAAGGCGATAGCTCTGGCTGCCCGGCTTGGCATGAAGCAGGTGTTGAGTATCAACTTTCTGCCCAATGCCGTGTATGAGCCAGCGCACTGTATTCGCAGTACCCTTCAGGCTGCACGGGAACATGGCTTCCCCATTGATCGGATCATGTTCGAGATTACCGAGTCAGAGCGGGTGCACGATGCCAATCATCTGACTCGGATCTTTGAATATTATCGTCAGCAAGGGTTTATCACGGCACTGGATGATTTTGGGGCTGGCCATGCCGGGCTCAATCTTATGGCCAGCTTCATTCCGCATACGCTGAAGTTGGATATGGAGCTGGTGCGTGATATCGACGGAAGTCGGGTTAAACAGATCATCGTTGGTGGGTTGATCGATATCTGTAACCAGCTCGATATTCGTATTCTGGCCGAGGGGGTCGAAACCGCCGCCGAGATGGAGTATTTCCTCCAACACGGCGTGACCTTGATGCAAGGCTACTACTTCGCAAAACCGGGCTTTGAATGTCTGCCCAAGGTTGATTTCGAGAAACTGCCCGACTGATCAGGCAATGGGCCGGTCATAGACCGGCCGAATCCTGTGCTCTGCGTTCGATCGCGGGCTCTTCGATCACGTCTTCCGCTACCGCCCAGGGTTCTGCCGGAGCCAGTTTGCGCTCACCGGTGCGAGCAGCATAGCGCTCTTTACGCAGCGCACGCAGCAAACCGGTCGCCATGGCCACCACCACCAGTGAAAACGGCAAGGCAGCGGTAATAACAGCTGCCTGCAGGGTTTCGAGTCCGCCGGCCAACAGCAGAACTGCCGTCAGCAGAGCCAGAAAAACTCCCCAGAGAATACGGTGCCCAGAGGGCGGGTCAGTATCCCCGCCAGACAGAATAGTGGTAATCACCAGTGTGCCGGCATTGGCGGAGGTGATCAGGTAGGTACCGATCAGCACAATCAGCAGAGTGGATACAACCGGTGTCATGATACCCAATGACATCCCTTCAATCATGACAAACAGGGCCGAAGAGATATCGTTGTACACGGCTTCAATGACACCGCCGCCTTGAAACAGCTCCTGATACAATGCGGTGCCGCCAAACAGGCCTATCCAGATAATAGTGATGCCGGTAGGAACCAACAGTACACCGGTGACAAACTCACGGAAGGTGCGCCCGCGTGAAATTCGGGCGATAAACATGCCAACAAACGGGCTCCAGGCCAGCCACCAGCCCCAGAAGAACACAGTCCACTCTGCTTGCCAGTGGCCACCATGGGTGGCGTTGGTGTGGAAACTCAGGGGCAACAAATTCTGGATGTAGTCGCCGGTGGCTTCAATGGTGACGCCGATCAGATACTGTGTAGGGCCTAGAATCAGCATGAAGAAGACGGCGGCAATGCTGAGCCAGAAGTTCATTTCCGATAGCAGCCGCACACCACGAGAAACACCGGATACCACTGAGACGGTGGCGATCATCATGATACCTGCGATCACGGTCAACTGCAGTTCGGTGGAATTGACGATGCCAAATACACGATTAAGCCCGGCGTTCATCTGTTGAACGCCAAGGCCCAGTGTTGTGGCAATGCCAAACACAGTGCCGAATACCGCCAGCAGATCGATCAGATCACCAAAGGCCCCATGAATTCGGTTGCCCAGCAGTGGGCGCAAGGCTGAGCGTACAGTCAATGGCTGGTCGTGGCGAAAGGCAAAGTAGGCCATGGTGAGCCCGACAAAGGAGAAGATGGCCCAGCCGTTGATGCCCCAGTGAAAAAACGAGAGCCGCATGGCGATGATGGCTGCGTCGGCATCGGCGCTGCCAAACTCAACAAAAGGGTTGTCTTGAAACTGAAGAATCGGCTGTGCCACTGACCAGAAAAGAATCCCGACCCCGGTTCCGGCTGCAAACAGCATGCTGACCCAGGAGAAAAAGGTAAATTCGGGTACCTCAGCATCGTTGCCCAGACGCACATTCTTATAGCGCCCAGTGCCGAGCCAGATCATGAAGAACAGCAGAAAGGCAACCAGCAGGACGTAATACCATTCCAGAAAGGGGTTGAGCCAGCTGCGCAGCTGACCGATTGCGGCAGCACTTTCATCGGTGAAGAAAACACCGGCTACCACCGTCGCCAGAACCATCAGGATGGCGATGGTGCTCATCCCTGCGTTCATCCCCTTGAACGGGCCTGTCTGTGCCTGATTATACAATGCACTATCCTCCTTTTATCGGGTAAGATCCTGAAATGGTAAGGGTTGAGGCACTGATTACAACCGTGCCGAGAAAATAGAGTCACGGGCTGTCGGTTCGCTGAGGGTGTGGGAGAGGGTGTTGGAATGACGGAATTACTGAAGATACGGGGGTTTCCGGCGTTCATTCTGGTGGCGTTTATCAATGCGTTTATCGACCTGGGACACAAGGTCACCATCCAGAACACCCTTTTCAAAAGTTATGATGGTGAAACGCAAATTCTGCTTACGGCTGTCGTAAATGGCTTGATCCTGCTGCCTTTTATTATGCTGTTTACCCCTGCAGGTTTTGTTTCTGACAAGTACCCCAAACACCGTGTCATGCAGCTATCCGCAGCGGCGGCACTGTTAATTACGCTGGCTATTACAGCCTGTTACTATGCCGGCCTGTTCATCCCCGCCTTTGCCCTGACCTTTATTCTGGCTGTGCAAAGTGCGATTTATTCACCGGCAAAATACGGTTTTATTCGGGAACTGCTCGGTGTTGAGCGTTTGAGCGAAGGCAACGGCTGGATTCAGGCTGTTACCATTGTGGCGATACTAAGTGGCATTGTGGTGTTTTCAGCGCTGTTCGAGTGGATGCTGGCCGGGCAGTCGCTGCATGGCCCAAATCAAATTCTGCCAAACGTGGCCTCACTTGGCTGGGTTCTGGTGGGTGGGGCAGCCCTGCAGCTACTGCTGACCTTGCGTCTGCCGGCCTTGAGCCAAACCGATTCTCGACAATGTTTCAGCGTGCGGGACTACGTCAGTGGGCGCAGTCTGTGGCGTAACCTGGCCGAGCTGGCGAGTGTACGCACCATTCTCCTGTCCATATTTGGCCTCGCCATGTTCTGGTCAATCAGTCAGGTGATGCTGGCTGTATTTCCCGCCTATGCCAAAGAGCATCTGGACCAGAACAACACATTCATTATTCAGGGAGCGATGGCGCTGGCAGGGGTCGGCATCATGATTGGCTCTGTCATCGCGGGTCGCCTGTCACGACACTACATCAATGCCGGACTCATTCCCCTGGGTGCCTGTGGTGTGGCATTGGGGCTGCTGCTGTTGCCACAACTGAACAGTATTGCCCTCTGTGCGCTGGCCTTTCTGCTGATCGGGGCCAGCGGTGCGATGATGATTATCCCGCTCAACGCCATGATTCAGTTTAACGCTGAAGAGTCGCGTCTGGGTCGCGTACTGGCTGGCAATAATTTTGTTCAAAACGTTTCCATGCTCAGTTTCCTGCTGCTGACCGTGACAAGTGCACTGTTATCGGTACCCTCAACTTGGGTGCTTTGGCTGCTGGCGCTGGTGGCGGTATGTGGTGCAATCTATGCGGTGATCTTGCTGCCACAAGCGCTTGTACGTCTTATGGCGACAAGTCTGATTCGACGTCGCTACAACCTGAAGGTGCTTGGGTTCGAGCACCTGCCGGTGAGCGGAGAAGGGACTCTTCTGCTTGGGAACCATATCAGCTGGCTGGACTGGGCCATGCTGCAGATGGCTTGCCCGCGTCATATCCATTTTGTGATGGAACGCTCGATTTATGAGCGCTGGTATCTGCGCTGGTTTCTGGATTTGTATCGTGTCATTCCCATCTCTGCGCGAGGCCCGCGCAGCGCCATGCGCCAGGTACGCAAGCTGCTGGCTGATGGCCGAGTCGTGTGTCTGTTCCCGGAAGGCGCCATCAGTTACAGCGGTCAGCTGGGCGAGTTCAAACGTGGCTTTGAGCGGGTCGCTCGTGAAAGCGGGGATGGTCCGGTTCCGAATGCGCGGATCATACCTTTTTATCTGCGGGGGTTGTGGGGCAGTCGCTTTTCTCGCTCCAGTGAGCGGCTGCAGGGATTTGACAACCGTGGGCTCAAACGTGATGTGATAGTGGCATTTGGTGAACCGCTGCCGCTTGATACCCGTGCTGAAACGGTCAAGCAGACGGTTGCCCAGCTATCGATTCATGCCTGGAATGAGTACACCGACAGCCTAGAAACGCTGCCGCGAGCCTTTATTCGTACAGCCAGGGCGGCACCCTCTGAATGGGCTTTGACCGATCTTAACGGCCCTGTGCTTAACCATCGCAGGCTGTTGACGGCCTGTATCCTGTTCAGTCGCCGGCTTAGAAAGATTGAAGAGCAAAATGTTGGGCTGTTGTTGCCGACGGCGGCCGGTGGTGCCATTGCCAATATGGCGCTTTTGATGTCAGGCAAGACGCTGGTCAACCTGAACTACACATCACCGGAGCACGTGTTGCTGGGTTGTGCCGAGCGGGCCGGTGTACGCACACTGGTCACCTCGTCACAGTTTCTGCGCAAGCTGGAGCAGCGAGGCCTGAGTTTCAGGCAGCTGCTGGAGCGAATGAATGTAATCATCCTGGAAGACGTAAAAGCCGGGATCGGCAAGCCAGAGTCGCTGCTGACCCTGATGCAAGCAGTACTGACGCCGGTATGGGCGTTGCACTGGCGTTATGGGGGGGCGTCTGATCTGGATGATACCGCCGCGATCATGTTCTCATCCGGTAGCGAGGGAGCCCCCAAAGGGGTCATGCTGAGCCACCGTAACATGATGGCAAACCTTAAACAGATCGCGGCCGTGTTGAACGTTCAGGAGGATGACTGTGTACTGGCAACGCTGCCCCTGTTCCATGCCTTTGGCCTTACCGTTACCAGCATGATGCCGCTGGTGGAGGGAATCCCGCTGGTCTGCCAGCCGGATCCGACTGATGCGGTCAATATCGGCAAGGCGGCAGCGCGCTATCGTGCCACGATTCTGTGCGGTACCAGCACCTTTCTTGGCATTTATGTGCGCAACCAGAAATTGCATCCGCTGATGTTCAGCTCGTTGCGTTTGGTGGTGGCAGGAGCCGAGAAGCTCTCGCCGCAGATAAAATCCGGCTTCGAGGCGCGCTTTCGCGTTCCGGTCCTGGAAGGATATGGCTGTACAGAAACCACGCCGGTGGCCAGCGTAAACCTGCCGGATTACCTCGATACACAGTGGTGGCACCTGCAGCGGGGGCAGCGCGAAGGGACCGTGGGCATGGCACTGCCTGGCTCCATGTTCAGAGTCGTAGACCCGGTTTCGCTGAAGCCGTTACCGGTTGGTGATAGCGGAATGATCCTGCTGGGAGGCAGTCAGATCATGAAGGGATACCTCAACGAACCTGATCGTACTGCCGAGGTGATCATTGAGGCGGATGGTTTGCGTTGGTACAAGACTGGTGACAAGGGGTACCTGGATGAAGATGGCTTCCTTACCATCATTGATCGCTATTCACGCTTTGCCAAGATAGGGGGCGAAATGATCTCGCTCAGCTCGGTAGAGCAAGCCGTGCAGTCAGAACTGGATCAGCCGGAGCTGGTGCTGGCGGCGGTTGCTGTACCGGATGAGCGTAAGGGCGAGCAAATTGTATTGCTGGTGGAGGGGGCTGATTCCGAGTCGATTCAGTCGCGCTTGCGGAAATCTTCAATTGCGCCGCTGTGTCGGCCTGCAAGGGTGTATACCGTTGACCAAATACCTCTGCTGGGCAGTGGCAAGATGGATCTTCCCGCGCTGCGGCAGCTTGCACTGGAACAGCAAGGCATATCTGAGGCATAATTCCGACTATAGTGCTGGGTTATTATCAGGCTCAGATCGTTCAAGGAGTTTCCATGACAGCAGCAAATGCCGAGCAGATACGTGCAGCCATTGAGGCTTGGATTGATCCCGATACTGGGCTGGCCCTGGCGGACATTGGCCGGGTTGGTCCGATAGAAATTGATGACAGCCGCATCAGGGTTGTAGTTGAGCTGGGATTTGCTTGTGCCAGCCAGCACTCGAGGCTGCATGATGGCCTGAATGAGACGGTTAGCGAGATGTATGCAGGGCATACCGTTGAGATCCAGGTTTGCCAGCAGATTCAGGCACACCCCAGCCCTAAAAAGCTACCTAGCCTTGAAGGGGTTCGCAATATTATCGCCATTGCTTCCGGCAAGGGTGGGGTTGGCAAGTCGACTACCACCGTGAATCTGGCACTGGCGCTGGCTGCCGAGGGCGCGCGGGTGGGTATTCTGGATGCGGATATCTATGGCCCCAGTCAGGGCATGATGTTGGGAATTCCCGAAGGACAGCGACCCGAAACCGCGGAAGAGAAATACTTCCGTCCGATCGTGGGGCATGGCATTCAGTCCATGTCGATGAGCTATCTGGTCGATGAAAACACACCGATGGTCTGGCGAGGACCAATGGTGAGTGGCGCCATGCAGCAGTTGCTGAACCAGACATTGTGGCAGGATCTGGACTACCTGCTGATCGACATGCCGCCCGGCACCGGCGATATCCAGCTGACGCTGGCGCAGCGGGTACCGGTCAGCGCGGCGGTCATTGTCACTACGCCACAGGATATTGCTCTGTTGGATGCCCGCAAAGGGATCGAGATGTTCCGCAAGGTGGATATTCCGGTGCTTGGAATTGTCGAGAATATGAGTGTGCATATCTGCAGTCAGTGTGGCCATGAAGAAGCGCTGTTTGGTGCTGGTGGTGGCGCGCGCATCGCGCAACAGTACGAGACAGAGCTGCTGGGGCAGTTGCCGCTGGCGCTTGCGATTCGTGAGCAGACCGATGCCGGCAAGCCGACGGTGGTTGCCGACCCCGAAAGTGGCCATGCCCAGCGCTATCGAGAAATTGCTCGGAGCATGGGCGCGCGGCTGGCAAAAAAATTAACTACAGCGGGGAACTCAATTCCCACTATTCAGGTCAACAGTGACTAGTACAGCGAGATGAAATTTTCCGCCCCAGTGTTACACCGGGGCGGTTTTTTTTGCCCAAAACGTATAGAATGGTGCGTTGATTTGCCAACAGACTTTCAGGTGAACAGGCAGCTATGGGTATAAAGTCGGATCGCTGGATTCGCCAGATGGCGGACAAACACCGCATGATTGAGCCGTTCGAGGCCGGTCAGGTACGACGTGCCAATGATCAGCCGATTGTGTCCTACGGGACCTCGAGCTATGGTTACGATGTTCGCTGTGCGGACGAATTCAAGATCTTCACCAACATCAATTCCTCCATCGTGGATCCGAAGAACTTCGACCAGGGCAGCTTTGTTGATGTGCAGTCTGACGTTTGCATTATTCCTCCCAACTCGTTTGCACTGGCACGTACGGTCGAGTACTTCCGTATCCCGCGAGACGTACTGACGATCTGCTTGGGTAAAAGTACCTATGCTCGCTGCGGTATCATCGTTAACGTGACACCGCTGGAGCCCGAATGGGAAGGACATGTAACCCTCGAATTCTCCAACACGACGCCACTGCCGGCCCGTATCTATGCCAATGAAGGCGTAGCTCAGATGCTGTTTCTCGGCGCAGATGAGGTTTGTGAGACCTCCTATAAAGATCGCAGTGGCAAATACCAGGGACAGACGGGTGTTGTTGTTCCGCGAACCTGACACGCTTTAACATCATTGGTGTACATGAATTCCAATCCTGATTTGAATCAGATCCGCGCTTTCTGGCAGCAGATTGAACAAACACTCGATCAGCTGCTGGATAGTCAGCAGGATATGCAGTTTGATGCCGACAACCTGCTCGATACCTACCGTGTCTCGCTGCAGAAAATCGACCGTAATCTGACCTTCCACTTTGAGCGCGAGCATGAAGAAGGGCCGGTCGAGATGATCTTTGGTTGTGACGGCTATCCTGAGTCGATCCATGCTGTACTCAGTGTGGTGGGTGCTGCGCCTGAGCTCAGTGGCATCAACTTTCGTGCCTTCAATCACCGCTATGATCCAGTACCGTCCTGCGTCAACCTGGGTGAAGAGTACTGTGATATTGAAGAGTTCTGGTGTTCACTGCGCGTGATCGAAGGCAAGCTGCACCTGGCCATCTATCTGCAGGATTCTCCCAAAATACTGGAGATGGATCCGCGGGTTGAGGCGGTGATGATTTTCATGGATGCTCTGATTGGCGAATATGAGCTGATGACCCGGATCTGGGCGCTGGATTGGTGCGAACTGCCGGCAGAGCCACTCGATTTTGGTCTGATACCCTTGCTGCAGCTGCGTGAGCAGTTTGACAAGCTGAAAGATGACGTTAAACCTGTGGGTATTACCATTCACTAAGCAGGGTTTATCCTGCAGATGGGCGGAGGCACGGCATGAGTCGTCGGCTGGCAGATCTTATGGACAGGGTGCGGCAACGTTATGTACGCACCATGCAGGAAAGTGGTCAGCGTGAGCCTTACATCACGGCACACCGGGTGTGTCAGCAGATGCTCAATCTTTCACCGTTAGCTCTGGCGGAGTTGATTGCGGAAGATCCGAAACTGCTGTCAGCACGTGCCGGTGAGCTGGTGGAAGATCCTGCCGAGATTGAAAACCCAAGTATTGGCGTAATAGTGACCAGCAATATCTGTGCGGCGGCGCTTGAGGGGCTGCTGGCAGTGGCTGTCAATCGTGAGTGGCTCCAGATCGACAGCGATGACCGTATTCTGGTCGATGCGTGGGAGCTGGACAACATTCCCGAAGTTAAAAGTGTGGACTACAGTGATGTGGCTCCACCTGATCTTAGTCAGCGCCAGAACAGCCAGTTGTCTGTGCTGTTTAATGCGGCCGAGAAAGCCTATCTCAGGCAGTTGGGGGAAGCCCCTCATGATGCCTATCAGCTGGCGCTGCAGGTATCTTCGGATTATGTGGTGTTTGCGCCGGATGATCTGGCACCGCTGATACAGGAAAACCCGCTTCTGTTAGGACTCCGTGCCGACGAATTGGTAGATGAAGACATGTTTGAAGGTGATCCGCCTGCCGGGCTGATCATCAGTGCCCACTTGACTGAAATGCTGCTGCAGCAATTGCTGGAACTGGCTCAGGAGCAGGGTGCCTTGCCGCTGGACAGTGCTGGCCAGCTGATTTTGCCTGAATCGGATGAAGATGCGCCCACGCTGCATTGAGTGGCTTGCAATGTGCCGGCGATTCGGTATCACAAAAGTATAATAGTAAAAAGCCGGCAACTGCCGGCTTTTTACGTAGTGCGCCAGGCATGGCGCGTAGCGCCTTGGCGGGCGCTGTTCCGATGCGCGTGGTGGCGGTCGGATGACTTGGAGGTGCAAGTCCTCTGTGGGCCCGGCAAGGGGAACCACTAGCCGAACGGCAAGGGTGTCCATCGCGAGGTGGAATCTGAAGGAAGCCGAAGGCAAAGCACTGACCTGACGAACAGAAATCGCATACGAGGCGGCAGCTGTGGGTGAGGAGTCTACTATCTTCAAAGCCCGGTACTTGCACGGAGCGGCGGTCGTAAATGCGGCAGGTATAAGTGTGAAGGTCGCGCGTTTTACCCTGGGAGGTCTGTTGTCCTGCCTTTGGCTACGGCTGTCGTGAGGCGGCCGGATGGGACCACAGAATTCAGCAGACGCCATAGTAGGTGACTTACCGGTCACTGAAGGGCTGAACATGATAAACGAATCGGGAGCCCTGCCCCTTGATGACCCTGAACAACACTGAACAGATGGCTGAGACGCCATCACTTGCCGAGGCGGTGACCGGGCAGAACCCGGCTGCGGTCCCGTGCGAGGTGTTGCCGGTTACAGCGGGTGCAGGATCACTGCCGAGCGAAGCTGACAGGGATCTGATGTCAGCGGTACTGGCCCGCAGCAACATGCTGCTGGCCTACGATCGGGTTCGTCGCAATAAAGGCGCGCCCGGGGTGGATGGGATGACAGTCGAGGCGCTCAAGCCTTACCTGAAAACCCATTGGCCCGAGATCAAACAGCAACTGTTGGAGGGGCGGTACACACCCCAGCCTGTGCGCAAGGTTGAAATCCCCAAGCCCGGGGGAGGCATCCGTATGCTGGGTATTCCCAGTGTTCTGGATCGCCTGATCCAACAGGCATTGCATCAAGTGCTTAGTCCACGCTTTGAACCCACGTTCTCTGATCACAGCTACGGCTTCCGACCGGGACGCAGTGCTGCTCAGGCGGTCCTGCAGGCCCGATCCTACATGGAAGAGGGACGACGCTGGGTGGTCGATATCGATCTGGAAGCGTTCTTTGACCGGGTCAACCACGACATCCTGATGTCGCGGTTGGCGCGCAGGATCATGGATGCACGTGTCTTGAAACTGATCCGTACCTATTTACAGGCCGGGATCATGGAAGGAGGCGTGGTAACGGCGCGGCGGGAAGGCACGCCACAAGGCGGCCCCCTCTCGCCGTTGCTGTCCAATATCCTGTTGACGGATCTGGATCGAGAACTGGAACGGCGGGGCCACCGGTTCTGCCGGTACGCGGACGACTGCAACATCTACGTGAAAAGCCGGAAGGCGGGAGAACGTGTGCTTGCCTCATTGACCGACTATCTTGAGCAACGACTCAAACTTCGCGTCAACCGGGGCAAGAGCGCGGTCGATCGACCCTGGAACAGGAGTTTTCTTGGCTACAGCGTGGATAAACGCAAGCGGAACATCCGGCTCAAAGTGGCAGAGAAATCGCTGAAGCGTCTGAAGGCCACGATCAAGCAGGTGCTTCGCCGAGGCCGAGGACAGAGGATCTATCGGACGGTCGAGATACTGACCCCGAAACTGCGGGGCTGGCTCAACTACTTCCGTTATAGCGATGTGAAAGGGAGCTTCGAGGCACTGGATGGCTGGATCCGTCGTCATCTGCGCAAGATCCTCTGGCGTCAATGGAAACGGCCGTTCACCCGGGCCAAGATGCTGATGCGACTGGGGCTGTCTGAAGACAGGGCTTGGCGCAGTGCCACCAACGGGCGTGGTCCTTGGTGGAACTCATGCGCCTCGCACTTGAACCAGGCGCTGCCGAAGAAAGTGTTTGATCGAATCGGACTGGTATCGTTGATGGATCAGTATCGTCGGCTTAAATGTGTATCATGAACCGCCGTATGCGGAACCGCACGTACGGTGGTGTGAGAGGACGGAGGTCGCAAGACCTCCTCCTACTCGATTTCAAGGTCGGTATTTATTGAGCTGCGGTCGATGACTTCAGCCATTCATCCAGTGACAGCAGGTCATCGGGGCTCAGCGTGCCCAGCTGTTGCTTGAAACGGAACAAGGTGGACACATGATTGAATCGTGCAGTCGCGTAGTCCAGTCGGGCTTGATACAGCGCCTGTTCGGCCTGCAACACATCCACCACGTTGCGGGTACCCACGTTGAAGCCTTCTTCAGTTGCACGCAGGGCCGTCTCGCGTGATTTGATGCTCTGCATCCGGGCTTTCACGCTCTGGACGCTGGTTTGCAGGTTGCGCAAGAGTGAACGGGTCTGTTCCGTGACCTCGCGATACCGGTCCTCACGCTCATACTGGGCGGCATACAGGTTCTGTTGCGCCTCGCGTACCTGAGAACTTGTGGCGCCTCCGCTGAACAGCGGTACGCTCAGAGTCAGGGCTACCGAACTGCTGTCCTCCCAGGGGCGACTATTGAATTCAGATTCACTGTAGCCATAGTTGGCTTCGAGATTCACGCGCGGATGATGGCCGGCACGTGCAATCTGACTGTCGCGGCGGCTGGTTTCAATGCCAAGCTCGCTGAGTTTGAGGGCCAAGTTGCCGCTGCGTGCCTTTTCGAGCCATGGCGCGGGCTCAGCCGGTGTAATCGGCTCAATCGGATAATCCTCGCGCAGCAGGTCGACCGTGGAAAATTGCTGTCCCGCCAGTCGCTCCAGTGCTTCATAGCTGTTGGTCAGGGCGCCTTCAGCATCGATTCGCTGTACGACAGCATTATCAAAGGAAGCCTGGGCTTCCTGTACATCGGTGATGGCAATCACGCCAACCTCAAATTGCGCGTTTACCTGCTCCAGTCGGCGCTGCAATGCGCGTTCTTGGGCCTGAGCGGTCTCCAGCGTGCTCATGGCACGCAGAACGCCAAGGTAAGCGTCAACCGTGCGCTGGATCAGCTGCTGCTGGTCAAGATCGAATTGAAGCGATGTCTGTTCTGTGATCAGTTGGCTTTTCTGATAACCGAACCACTTGGCAGTGTCGAATACCGGCTGTACCAGAGAGACCTGCCAGGCGCGATCATCTGCGCTCTGGTCACGATAGCCATCATTACTGTGTGTGTAGCTGCCACCGGCATTGATCTGTGGCAGCAGTTGCGCCAGCCCCTGAGTCTCTGCTTCCTGCCCGGCCAGGTAGCGGGCTTCTGCGGCCTTGAGCTGCGGGTCGTTATCCAGTGCCATGCGGTACAGATCGGCAAGAGCCGCTGCACCAGCAGGTGCACTGCTGAAGCTGGCAAGGGCCAGCAGCGGGATGAGTTTCCGTTTAATGCGTTTCACTGTGCAATACTTCCCTTGTGTGATGTACGGGCCGGTCGTTGGGTTCCGGAGCGGGCAAAATCTGCTGCCACAGCATATCAACTGCGTCATAAAGTGGCTGGCGGCTATCTTCAACTTTCATCCGCAGCAGTGCGCCTTGCCAGTAGTCCCAGATCAGGCGCGCCAGGGCACTGGCAGAGAGGTCTGTGCGGACACTGCCTTCCTGCTGACAGATCAGCATATCGTCATTTATGGCATCGATAACACGCTGGATTGCATCGCGAATGGCGTGCCGAAATTCCGGTGAGGCCCGAGCCATCTCTCCGGACAGGTTGGCCAGCAGGCAGCCGATTCGTTCGTTTTCATCAGAAAAGTCTTCGATCAGGCGCAGCATCATGGTTCGCAGCTTGTCGGCGTGGGAGCCCTGAATGCGGCTGAATTCTTCGCGCCACAGGTTCATTTCCAGTGCCTGATAGTGTTCGATGACTTCGATGGCGAATGATTCCTTGCCGCCGAAATAATTGTAGAAGGAACCACGCGAAACGTCACAGGCATCCAGAATCATGCTCAGGCTAGTGCCGTGATAGCCGTGGCGCTGGAAAAGGTGGTTGCCAAGATCCAGCAAGGCTTCGCGGCTGTGTACCGGGGGTCTGCCTCGTGCCATTTAATTGAACCGATCATTCTAGAAAGGCGTCATTGTGCATTAACAGACTGGCCAGTTCAATAATCTGTCACTCAAATCCCGCGCTGTTTCTTTTCTTTTCTCAAGCGGCTGTCCGCCAGCAGCAGCAGCTCATCACCACTGCCGTTGACTTCTGACAGCAGAGCCAGGCCGGCACTGGCATGAAAGGCTGACCCCAATGTCTGTGTCATGGCGTGGTTGATCTGATCCAGGCGCTGTTGTAAAGGCGGTGGCGTGTGTTTGACGGGAAGCAGTAGGACGAACTCGTCGCCGCCAAAACGGAACAAGTGGTCATCAGGACGGCAGATGTGGCGCAGACGGTCGGCAAACTGGCACAAGACGCGGTCTCCTTCGTGCTGGCCGTGCAGATTGTTGATTGCCGAAAGGCTGTCGATGTCGATCAGTGCCAGCAGACAGTCACGGCCGGACTGCTTCCGCTCCTGTTCGCTGCTGGCAAGGGTGTGATCGAGTGCGTCGCGTCCGGGCAGTTGTGTTAAAGGGTCCAGCTGGAGAGCAGGGCTGCGCTCACTGCTCTCCAGCTGTTCCGGTTGCCAGGCGCTGATAAGATCGGCGCAGAGTTGCATCAGATGGATACTGTCAGCCAGGCTGGCTGTTTTCTCGGCCCCCCACAGGCTCAGGTGTCCCAGTGGGTTGCCATTGCGGGAATCCACGCGCTGAGCAATCCAAAGTCCCTGATCCCCAAGCAGGGGATCGTGCACTCTGGCTTCGTTCCGGTCCCATTCCAGAATCAGGGTGCCGGGCTGGCCTTGCTGGTAGAGCGGAGCTGCTGAGCTGTTTTTAAGCTCCAATGTTTGCGGTGGCAACAGCTGTTGTCCGGACCAGTGTCCCATCAGAGCCAGCTTATCAGTGCCCTGCTGCTTGCAGCCAGCCGCCTCGGGCCAGTCAAGCAGGGATGCCAGAAGTTGCGGCAGAATAAAGAACGGGTCACTGCCTGAGGCCAGGGCAGGCATCAGTTCCTGCAGCAATGCTCGCTGCTGTTGTCCAGCACGGTGCCCGCACGCCAATATCAGGTAGTGCTCATCCGTTTTCAGGCGCTCGAAGATCACGCCCTGACTGATCAGGATGTCGGTATTTTTGCTGTCACTGCTCCAGTCCACAATGCTCTTGCGCTGCTTTTTCGGCAATTGTTCAAAGGCCTCGTTGCTCCATTCGGCTTTGGAGTCCTTCAGCAGCAGGGCCGGAGCGGATGTGTCGGCAAGCAGTCGAGTCAGAATTCTGGTTTTCATGGCAGTGTTCGATCAGGATAGGGGATACAAAAAGCCCCGGACTGTGCCGGGGCTTGTGTTTAGCGTTCCAGTGCCGCCTTGATGCGGCTGATTGCATCCTCGAGCACATTCAGGCTGGTAGCGAAAGAAAGTCGCATGTTGCCGGGTGTGCCAAAGGCCGATCCAGGCACCAGTGCGACACCGGCTTCCTGCAACAGAAACTCGGCCAGTGCAATGTCATCATTGAACTCGGCGCGAGAGTCGATCACCTTGTGGAAGCTCGGGAAGGCGTAGAAAGTACCGTCCGCCCGGATGCACTCGACACCGTCGATCTCGTTCAGTGCATTGACCACGAAGTCGTGACGCTGCTTGAACGCATTGACCATCATGGCGACACAGTCCTGCGGGCCGTCCAGTGCTGCCTGAGCCGCCACCTGCGCGATGGAGTTCGGGTTGGATGTGCTCTGTGACTGAATCTTCTTCATGGCGCCGATCAGCTTGGCCGGGCCTGCCGCATAACCGATACGCCAGCCGGTCATGGAGTAGGCCTTGGAAACACCGTTCAGCACGATGGTACGGTCATACAGCTCAGGACAGGCGTTCAGGATGTTGCAGAACGGCTGATCGGTGAACAGGATGTGCTCGTACATGTCATCAGTGGCAACCAGTACCTCCGGGTACTTGTTCAACACTTCGCCCAGAGCCTTAAGCTCTTCCAGTGTGTAGGCCACACCGGATGGGTTGGAGGGGCTGTTCAGTACGACCAGACGGGTACGCTCGGTAATGGCATCATCCAGTTGCTGCGGAGTGATCTTGAAACGCTGCTCCTGGGTGGTGGTGATGATCACCGGCTTGCCTTCGGCCACAAGAACCATATCCGGGTAAGATACCCAGTATGGGGCAGGGATCACGACTTCATCGCCCGGGTTCAACAGAGCCAGCGCCATGTTGAAAAAGCTCTGCTTGCCACCGCTTGAAACCAGAATCTGGTTGGGGGCGTAGCTGAAACCGTTCTCACGCTCAAATTTGGCAATCACCGCTTTCTTCAGCGCCGGGGTACCATCAACGGCAGTGTACTTGGTCAAGCCGTCCTGAATGGCTTTGGTCGCCGCCGCCTTGATATGTTCCGGGGTGTCAAAATCGGGTTCGCCGGCGCCGAGGCCGATGATGTCTTTGCCTTCAGCACGCAGCTCGGCAGCACGATTTGTGACGGCCAGTGTGGGTGAAGGTTTGATGCTGTTAACGCGGTCGGAAAGTTGCACGTCCAAGCCTTGGTCCTCTCTGTAATCGGTGCAAGGAATCCATCAATGCATAGCCAAAAGAGCATACAGCATAACGCACCGGGTCTGAATGCCCCGTTATGAAAAAATGCGTATCGGCGGGCGTTGCAGGCTGGTTTCTGTGTGTTGCATCAAAACAGGTATAATCGGCGGCTGGTTTGAAACAGGTGGAAAAATGAAACAGAGGTTCAGAGTACAGTCGGCATTTGCGCCCGCCGGCGATCAGCCGAAGGCAATCAGTGAGCTGGTTGACGGGCTGGAGTCGGGGCTTGCAGCCCAGACCCTGTTGGGCGTGACAGGATCGGGTAAGACCTTCACCATTGCCAATGTGATCGCCGCCGTGCAGCGCCCCACCATTATCATGGCGCACAACAAGACGTTGGCGGCACAGCTGTATGGCGAGTTCAAGGAGTTCTTCCCGGACAATGCGGTTGAATACTTTGTCTCCTATTACGATTATTACCAGCCGGAGGCCTATGTGCCGGCGTCTGATACCTTTATCGAAAAGGACGCCTCGATCAATGATCATATCGAGCAGATGCGCCTGTCCGCTACCAAGGCGCTGCTGGAGCGGGATGACGCCATCATCGTGGCAACGGTATCTGCCATTTATGGTTTGGGCGACCCCAAGTCCTATCTGTCGATGATGCTCCACCTGGACAGAGGCGATGTGATCGATCAGCGTGATCTGTTGCGCAGGCTGGCAGAGCTGCAGTACACCCGCAACGATATCGAATTCCATCGTGGTACCTATCGAGTACGCGGTGACGTGATTGATGTGTACCCGGCTGAATCGGACAGGGACGCCATCCGTATTGAGCTGTTTGGTGACGAGGTGGATCAGATCGCCTGGTTCGATCCCTTGACCGGCGAAGTCTTGCGCAAGGTGCCACGCGCTACCATCTACCCCAAAACCCACTACGTCACACCGCGTGAAACCCTGCTTGAAGCCACCGAACATATCAAGGAGGAGTTGCGCGAGCGGCTGAAGCAGCTGCGCGACAACAATAAGCTGGTGGAAGCACAGCGACTTGAACAGCGTACCCTGTACGATATTGAAATGATCATGGAGCTGGGCTATTGCTCCGGCATCGAAAATTACTCGCGCTACCTGTCCGGGCGTGATCCCGGGCAGGCGCCGCCCACCCTGTTCGATTACCTGCCTGACAGTGCGCTGCTGGTGCTCGACGAGTCTCATGTCACCGTGCCGCAGATCGGCGCCATGTATAGGGGCGACCGCTCGCGCAAGGAAACCCTGGTTGAATACGGTTTCAGGCTGCCTTCAGCGCTGGACAACCGGCCGATGAAGTTTGAGGAATGGGAGCAACAGGCGCCACAGATGATTTTCGTTTCCGCCACGCCCAGCAAGTACGAGGCCGCGAATGCTCAGCAGATTGTAGAGCAAGTGGTACGGCCGACCGGACTGGTGGACCCGCAGGTTGAAGTACGTCCTGCAATCAATCAGGTGGATGATCTGCTGACCGAAATCAACCTTGTGGTCGCACGCAAGGAGCGAGTGATTGTGACTGTGCTCACCAAGCGAATGGCTGAGGATCTCACTGAGTATCTGGCCGAGCATAATGTGCGGGTGCGCTATCTGCATTCGGATATCGATACGGTTGAACGAGTGGAAATTATTCGTGATTTGCGCATCGGTGAATTTGACGTGCTGGTTGGTATTAACCTGTTGCGTGAAGGGATCGACATGCCGGAGGTATCACTGGTGACCATTCTGGATGCCGACAAGGAAGGCTTCCTGCGTTCGGAAACCTCCATGATCCAGACCATCGGTCGCGCGGCGCGTAACGTCAATGGGCGTGCCATCCTTTATGCTGATCGCATGACAGGCTCGATGCAACGCGCCATTGATGAAACGGAGCGGCGTCGCAACAAACAGATCGCTTTCAATGCCGAGCATGGCATTACACCCAGAGGCATCAGCAAGTCCGTGGCTGATATCATGGAGGGTGCCAGCCAGATTCCCGGCAAGCGTGGCAAGGGCGGCGCGCGCAAGGCTGCCGAACCGGATGCCGAATACCGGGTTGATGCCCAGCTGCTCAGCCCTGCAGAGCTGGCAAAGACCATCACGCGCCTCGAGGACAAAATGTACGAAGCGGCCAAAAATCTGGAGTTCGAGCAGGCAGCCCGCTACCGGGACGAGCTGGAACGTTTGAAGCACAGCGGTTGAGGGTATCCGATGCTGGAGTGGAGTGTATTAATAGTGGCTGGATATCTGGCAGGGGTGCTGAACTCAATTGCCGGAGGCGGCTCTTTTCTGACCTTTCCGGCGCTGGTTTGGGCCGGCGTGCCCCCGATAACGGCAAATGCCACCAGTGCCGTGGCCGTATTGCCCGGGTATCTGGGCGGAGCGGCCGGGTTTCGCAAGGAGTTGCGCAGTCTGTCCATGCGAGAGCATGTGCAGATGTCGGTTGTGGGTCTGGCTGGCGGCTTGGCAGGAGCGCTGTTGCTGCTGGTGACACCGGCCGAGCTGTTCTCGAAAGTGGTGCCGCTGTTGTTGCTGTTGGCAACCTTGATATTTGCCTTTGGTCAGAAGCTGCTGGCCCTGGTGCGCAACAGTGAAAACCCCCTGCCTCTGCTGCCAGGCCTATTTGTGGTGGCCGTCTACGGGGGCTATTTTAATGGCGGGCTGGGAATCATGTTGCTGGCGATGTTTGCAGCCGCCGGCATGGCAAATATGTTGCTGATGAACGGCCTGAAAAACTGGCTGTCATTCGTACTGTCGATGATTTCCGTTGTGGCTTTTGCCATCGCCGGCAAGGTGCTTTGGGTTGAAGCATTGGTGATGATGCTTGCGGCAACGCTGGGCGGCTATCAGGGTGCTGCCCTGTCGCGCCTGTTGCCGGTTGCCTGGGTCAAGGGCGGGGTCGTAGTTGTGGGTCTGATGATGACAGTGGTATTTTCCCTGCGTGCATGAGGGTGCAGGTTGAAAATTGTAAACCAAGCAAAAAGGATGTGGCGAATCATGCAGGGAGTGAAACAGGTACTCTGCCTGGTCAGAGCAGGCGTGTTTGGGCTGGTATTGCTGTTGGTGACGACCGTGGCGACGGCTGCAGGCATCAGTGACTATTGGCACTATGACGAGTATTACCGGCAACATCCTGAGCAGAGGCCCTGGCTGGCTGAGTTGACTGAAGCGGTTCGCCAGCGCGCTGAGCCTGTTGAGGCAGACCTGCAGGCGAGGCCGCTGCGCATCGCCATGGTATATCCCTCTCTGCAGGCATCAAGTTACTGGCCGGACAGCGAACGGGCCCTGCAGCAGCGGCTGAACCAGCTCGGTATTCGATATCATCTGGAAGCACGCTATACCGAGCCGAATATCCAGCTGGTCGAGCAGGTAAACCAGATACGTGAACTGCTGGACTGGCAGCCGGATTACCTCCTTTATACCCTTGATTCATCGCGCCAGCAGTCGATCATCGAGCGACTGATCCAAAATACGGATACGCGGCTGATTCTGCAGAACATCACTACGCCGCTCAAGGCATGGGGTGACCGCCAGCCACACATGTATGTCGGTTTCGATCATGCTGAAGGGGCGCGTCTGTTGGCTGATCACTTTGGGAAACGTTTTCCTCAGGGTGCCGACTATGGTGTGCTGTTTCGTAGCCAGGGTCTGATCAGTCAGTTGCGCGGAATGACCTACATTCAATCGGTGCCCGAGAGTCACCGTCTGCGCAGCAGTTATTACACCGATTCCAGTCGAGTTGGAGGGCGCAAGGCGGCGTTGCAGATGCTGCGTGAACACCCCGAGCTTGACTACATTTATGCCTGCTCTACTGACGTGGCGCTGGGAGCAGTGGATGCCCTGGCCGAGCTGGGAAGAGCTGATGTGGTTGTCAACGGCTGGGGTGGCAGTCCCGCCGAGATTGAGCAGCTGCGCCTGGGGGGGCTTAAAGCAGTTCTGATGCGCATGAATGATGACAATGCCATCGCCATCGCGGAAGCGATCAAGCGTGACCTTGAGGGCAAGCCGCAGCCGTTGATCTACTCCAGCGATTTTGTCGTGCTGGATGACAGCATGAGTGTGGAAGAAATACAGGCGTACGAGGCGCTGGCGAGGCGCTACAGCGCAGGCGGATACTAATCGCATGGGCAGGCTGCGCTTCAAAACGCTGACATTTTGGCTTACATTGGGCATCTCGCTGATATTTGTAGCCGTGTTTCTGGTCGTTACCTTCATCCAATCACGCAGTGTGATTGAGGAGCAGGCATATACACTCAATCGCAGCCTTGCTCTGCGCTATGAAGAGCGTGTAACGGACTATCTGCAGCAAATTGAAACCGAAGTCTTGACGTTGGCGGCCGATCGTACCCGCATTGAAACACTCTACACCCAAAGCCCTGGCCGGCTTGAAACCGGCTTTGAGCGGTGGGAGGAAAGCCACGAAAACCGTCGCTATGATTTTGTGGCGCTCTCTTTTTTTGAGTCGGGGCGTTGCCTGTTGTCGCTCAGTTATACCCCTGAACTTAACCAGTTGCCCTGTGAACAGCTGATCAAACAGCATGGCAGTTTTCAGTACAAGGGCTGGAAACTGCTTGAGGTGGGTGGTGAACAGCTTGCCGTATATTCGGTGCCGCTTTACCTGCACGACAGTGGCAAGATCGTTGGCCAGCTACTGTCGGGGATGCGCCTGGGTGGGAATCGCTATTTGCTGAGCTCCATTTTGGTCAAAAGTGACAATTTACGTCATTTGGCGCTTTTTGATGGTGACCGAGTGCTGAGTCGGCTCCAGCCGGAACTCGAATCCAGTAATTCGGTTATGGCCGAAGATCTGGTGCTCTCGAACGGCCTTACTCCGCTTGGGCCGCAGCTGCGGATAGGTTTGCTGGCTGATGCCAGTGCGCAGCGTCAATTACGCGATGCGCTGGCGGAAACGCTGCTGTATGGCTGTCTGCTGGCACTGGTCGTCTCGCTGCTCTCGTCCTTTTTGTTGTCATCGGCGGTTGACCGGCAGTTGCAGCAATTAATCAGCCTTACCCGTCTGGCCAACCGTCAGAGCAACACCCGTTGGCCGCAAAGCTATATTCGGGAATTCAATCTTATAGGCGAAGAGATCATTGCGATCGTTAACCGCCTGAAAGAGCGAGAGCAAACGCTGGAAGGGGTCAACCAGAGACTGTCACAGAACATTGAAGAAAAGCGCCAGATCCTTCAGCACTTGATGCAAACCCAGGAGCGTGAACGACTGCGGCTGTCGAACGAGTTGCACGATGATATGGCGCAGCTGCTGGTTGCTGTACGCATGCACCTGCAATTGCAGCGTCAGGAGCTGGAGCAGGCTCGCTTGCCGCAACAGAACCTGCAGCTGGCCGCCGAGCTGATCGACAATATCTATGACACGGTCTACAACCGAATCAGGATGCTGAGGCCTTATGAGCTGAGTGATTTTGGCCTCGGTGTGAGTCTGACCAGTTTACCGGCCGTGAACTTGCTGGAACAGCTTGATTACGCAGTTGAATTTGATATTGAACAGAGCCGGCCGCTCAAACCTGATCTGGTATCGAATTTGTATCGCATCGCACAGGAGGCACTGTCCAACGTGACACGCCATGCAGGTGGAACCTGGGTACTGGTACGCCTGCGAGACGAACCTGACGGGCTGCGTATGACTATCGCCGATGACGGTGTAGGCTTTATGTCGGAACAGAATGGTGGAGTCGAAACTTCTGGTTTTGGCTTGATGGGGATTCGTGAGCGGGCAGGGCATCTGAATGCTCAGGTTGAGATTCACTCCGACCATGGGGTTAGCATTGATCTGCTGATCCCGCCTGAATATGCGTATTCATTTGTGGATCTGTGTGAAGGACCAGGGGAGGCACCTACGTAAAAACACGTATCGCATATTGCGTAGTATGCGGTATCGGCTGCGTAGAACCACTCCCGTCTCTGGGTGGTATTTCCGATACCGGCCTGTGCCTTTGCTGTCGATAATGTCATGGCTGATGACTCGTCTGAGTCATTGTCAGACTCGACAACAGAGGATAGATAACAACAATGCTTAAATTTACCTTTGCCCGCAAACTGATGGCCGCTGCTGCCTGCGCCGCTGTCATGGTTAGCCCCGTTCAGGCGGCCGAGAAAGTCCACAAACTGAAACTGGCTGAAACCTGGCCCACGAATTTTGGCGTTTTCAGCGAGCCGGCTCGCCGCATGGCAGACCTGGCCAACAAGATGTCCAATGGGCGTCTGGAAATCAGTATCGATACTGCCAACAAGCACAAGTCAGCCTTTGGCGTTTTCGACATGGTACGTGCCGGCCAGTATGACATGGGGCACTCAGCGTCCTACTACTGGAAAGGCAAGGTGCCCAACACGCTGTACTTCACCACCATGCCGTTTGGCATGACCGCGACCGAACAGTATGGCTGGTTCTACTACGGTGGTGGCATGGAGCTGATGCAGAAGGTCTACGAGCCGTTCAATCTGATGTCTTTCCCGGGCGGCAACACCGGTGTGCAGATGGGTGGCTGGTTCCAGAAAGAGATCAATACTGTAGAAGACCTGGAAGGCCTGAAAATGCGCATTCCGGGATTCGCGGGTGAAGTGCTGGCCAAGCTGGGTGCCAACCCGACCAACATTCCGCCGGGTGAGCTGTATACCTCTTTGGAACGTCGCACCATCGATGCACTGGAATGGGTGGGGCCTTCCATGGACCTGCGCATGGGCTTCCACAAGATTGCACCCTACTACTACACCGGCTGGCATGAGCCTGCAACCGAACTGCAGTTCCTGGTCAACAAGCGTACCTTTGACAAGCTGCCTGCAGACCTTCAGGAAATCCTGACCACTGCCATGCGTGTTGCGGCCTATGACATGACTATTCAGTCGCACCATGAGTCCGGTATGAACTGGGCCACCATGAAGGCGGAGTTCCCGAATGTTCAGGTCAAGCAGTTCCCGCCGGAAGTCATCCAGGCGCTGAGTAAGGCCAACGATGAATTGCTGGCTGAGCATGCCGCCAACGATGAGCTGGCCAAGGAGATTCTGGACTCCCAGGCCGAGTACATGGGTGTGGTACGTCAGTGGACTGACATTGCAGACCGTGCCTACCTGAACAGCTTCGAGTAAGCCTGTTCTCTTCGAGGCTCCGGTTGCGGAGCCTCGATCCGCATCCGGAAGATGTATCTGACAGCCTTGGGCTGCGAGGGATTCTGAATGTTTCTGTTACGCCTTGAGCAGACGATCAACGCCTTTTCCGATTGGCTGGGCAAGATCTCTGCCGTTCTTTTTGTGATCATGCTGTTCAACGTTTTCTACGACGTGATCACGCGTTACCTGTTTAATGATGTGTCCATCGGCATGCAGGAGCTGGAGTGGCATCTGTTTGCTGCCATGTTCATGCTTGGGGTGCCGTTTACCCTGAGGGTCGGTGGCCATGTGCGCGTTGATCTGATCTATGAAGGGTTGAGCCTGAAAAAGAAAGCCTGGATTGACCTTTTCGGTGTCCTGACGCTGTTGTTCCCCTTCTGTCTGCTGGTGGCCTGGTATGGCGTGGATTTCGCCCGCGAGTCCTTTGAGCTGGGTGAAGGCTCGGGCGACCCCGGTGGTCTGCCGTATCGTTGGGTGATTAAGGCAGTTATTCCCTTTGCCTTTTTCTGCACCTTCATCAGTGGTGTCGGGATGATGCTTCATTCTGTTAATACGCTCGCGGGCCATCACAGGGATGATGGCTACACCCCGATGCAGCACTAACGCACAAGGTATTCCCGATGATCGGTATTACAATGTTTTTCGTTGCCCTGGGCATGCTGTTGATCGGCTTCCCGGTGGCCTTCATTTTTGGCGGTGTGGCGCTCTGGTTCGGTGTCTATGCCGAGGGACCGGACATGTTTGCCTTCATGCCGTTCCGTATCCAGAGCATCATGGAAAACACGGTGCTCATGGCGGTGCCCTTGTTCGTGTTCATGGGAATCGTGCTGCAGAAAACCCGTCTGGCCGAGCAGTTGCTGGAATCCATGGGCAAACTGTTTGGTGGCGTACGAGGCGGTCTGGCAATTTCCACCGTACTGGTAGGTGCTCTGCTGGCTGCTTCGACCGGTGTGGTGGGTGCGTCCGTAGTCGCCATGGGTCTGATCTCGTTGCCGGTCATGCTCAAGTACAACTATGACAAAAAGCTGGCCTGCGGCACGATCTGTGCCTCCGGTACGCTGGGGCAGATCATTCCGCCATCCATCATCCTGATTATTCTGGGTGACGTGATGGGGATTCCGGTCGGTGATCTGTTTCAGGCGGCCATCATGCCTGGATTCATTCTGATCGGTGCCTATGTTCTGTACATCCTGGTGTATACCTACCTGAAACCTTCAGCGGCTCCGGCCTTGCCGATGGATCTGGACGATGGCACACGTCGGGAGCAAGTCTTCAAGGCATTGAAAGCGATTATTCCTCCGCTGGCACTGATTCTGGTGGTGCTGGGCTCGATCTTTGCCGGTATTGCAACACCGACCGAATCCTCGGCGCTGGGTGGCGTAGGTGCTCTGCTGCTGGCGCTGATCTACCGCCAGTTCAGCTGGAAGATGGTATACAACTCTGCCATCGAGACTGTGAAAGTTACGGCGATGGTTTTTGCCATCCTGTTGGGGGCCACGGCGTTCTCCATGGCGTTCAGCTATACCGGTGGTGAAGAGATTGTAGAGCATTACCTGTCCAATCTGCCGGGTGGGGCCATGGGCTTCCTGCTGCTGTCGATGTTGGCAATCCTGATTCTTGGCTTCTTTATCGATTTTGTTGAAATCAGTTTCATCATCGTGCCGATTCTGCTGCCGGCAGCAGAACTTCTGGGCATAGCGCCGGTGTGGTTTGCGATCTTGATCGCAATGAATCTGCAGACCAGCTTCCTGACTCCACCTTTCGGCTTCAGTCTGTTTTACCTCAAGGGGGTTGCGCCGCCCAATGTGCGTACCCTGGACATCTACAAGGGGGTCGTGCCCTTTATCATCATGCAGGTGGCAATCGTGATTTCGATTCTCCTGTTCCCAGGGTTCTACGGTCTGGTTTAGACTTAACGAACGCCTGTTCGGCCCTATGCCGTTCAGGCGTTTTATTTTTCTGGCCGTGCGGGTGCAGTTCAATGCCGCTGAAGATCAAGATCCTCCTTCTTTCCATTCTTCCGATGATGCTGGTGACCTCGGCTGTTGCCTGGCTTGGCATGAATCAGGCGCGTCAGCTGTCAGAGGAAGAGATCCGGCTGTTTGAGCAGCATTTGCTGGGCTCCAAGCAACGAGAACTGGAAAACTATGTCAGCCTGGCGCTGACATCCATCGCCCATATCGTTGATACGGCAGGCCCCGATGATGCCCAGGCCAAAAGTGCAGTCAAGCAGATCCTGACTGATATGACTTTCGGTGATGATCAGGACGGGTATTTCTTCGTTTACACGCTTGAAGGCGTCAACCTGGTTCACCCGACACAGCCGGAGCTGGTCGGGCAGGACCTGTATGACATGCAGGACGCCCGTGGCAATTACGTGATTCGCAATTTGCTGGAGCGCGCTCGACAGGGCGGCGGCTTTCATCGCTACCTGTGGCAAAAGCCATCCAAGCAGGCACGTGAAGAGAAAATCAGCTATGCGGTGATGTTGCCCAAGTGGAACTGGATGCTGGGAACCGGTCTTTATCTGGATGATATCAGCCGAGAAGTTGCCAAAATCCGTGCCGAGGTCAACCGTAATATTCGCAACACCTTTTTTACCGTGCTCGTCATCATGTCGGTGGCTGTGGTGTTGGTGGTCCTGTTGGGAGTTGCAATCAACCTGCATGAGAACCGTTTGGCTGACAGTCGTCTGAGGCTGTTGGCGCATCGTTCCATTCTGGCCAACGTGGCAGACCGACGTCGCTTCTCGCGGGAATTGCATGATGGCATCAACCAGTTGATGGTATCTGTGCTGTACCGGATTGAGCTGGCGCAGCGCAAGCTGAAACAGGGAAATCAGGAAGGACTGACTGACCTGGACAAGGGTTATCAGGTGCTGAATGAAGCGATTCAGGAAGTGCGTCGGATTTCTCACGACCTGAGACCGACTCTGCTGGATGACCTGGGCCTGGAGGCGGCGCTGGAAGGCTTGCTTGATCGCTTTACGGAGCGAACCGGCATCCGACTGGATCTGGATATCCGCTTGCCCGGTGGAAGGCTGCCAGAGGACGTGGAAATTACGGTCTATCGCCTGGTCCAAGAGGGGCTGACCAATGTGGAGCGACACTCAGGTGCGGGGCTGCTACGCTTACGTCTGTGGCAGCAGGGTGGTCAGCTGTGGCTGAAAATGCAGGATAATGGCTGTGGGTTTGACCCTGAGGTACTGGAGCGATTCGAAGGTATCGGCTTGCGCAACATGCGCGAACGGGTCGAGTTGCTGGGGGGCGAGTTCAGGCTGGCTTCACGGCAGGGGCAGGGGGCAACACTGTTGGCGGGCTTGTCCCTGCAGCAGACAGGAGGTGAGCGATGACAGACTCGATCAGGGTGCTGCTGGTGGATGATCATCCGCTGGTCATTGATGGCATTCAGGCCCGGCTGGAAAATGAGGGCGGCATCGAAGTGGTTGGGCAGGCCGGCAATGGTCTTGAAGCCATCGAGCTGGTTCAGTCTCTCAAGCCGGACGTGGTGTTGATGGATGTGTCCATGCCGATCATGAATGGACTGGAGGCAACGCGTGAGCTGCGTACACGTTCACCCGAAACTCGAGTGCTGATTCTGAGCATGCATGACAACCGGGAATATATGGTACAGCTGATTCAGTCTGGTGCCCGAGGCTACATACTGAAGGATGTTTCTGCGGCCGAGATGGTGAAGGCGATTGAAACTGTTTGCCAAGGCGGTACTTACTTCAGTGCCAGTGCATCGCAGACCTTGTTCAGTCACTTCACGGACCCGGAGGCGGCGAATTCGGCAGAGGAGCCCGGGGAATTAACACCGCGGGAACGCATGGTGTTGCGACAACTGGCGGAAGGGCACAACAACAAGGAGATTGCCCGTGCCCTGTCAATTTCGGTGCGGACGGTGGAAACCCACCGTCAGAACATCAAGTCAAAGCTCAATATTCATACAGCTGCAGGCCTGGTGCGGTATGCGCTGGAACACAATCTGGTTCAGTGAGGCGGCGCGACCTCCTCTAACACAATGGGCCCAAGATCATTGGCCTCGGCTGCTTTTCTAAGGCGGCCGTCTTGTTTGATGTCACTGACAAAGCGATTCACCCGTGCCAGCCACTGGGGCTGCCCTTTGGCTACGGCATATGCGTACCGGAAGGGGCGCTCAGTCATTGATGCCGGAGGCTCAATCAGGCGAGCCCAGTCATAGAAACGAAGCACCTTGCGTGAGTAAGGGTAATCGGTGATGAATACATCCGCCATTCCTGACATGACAGCCTGCTCACGTTCTCGAGGGTCTTTAACTACCATCATGTCGGCATGTTGCAGGCTGCTGCGCATTTGAGACTCCATATAGGTTCCTTCCTGTACACAGACAATGGCGCCGGGCTGGTCAATATCACTCCACTGTTGTATGCCAGGATGCGTGCGTGTGCTGACCGCATACATCTGGCTGGCCAGGTAGGGTTCACTGTAATCGATGCGCTGGGCGCGTGCGTCCGTGATTGCTATCGAAAACATTCCGATGTCACAGGCGTCTGCTTCCAGGTCATCCATGAAACGGCCGAAATGTGTTTCGACAAACTCAAGTTCCACATCAAGGTCGCGTGCAAATTCATGCGCCAGCTCGATATCAATCCCCTCAAGACGACCCGTCTTGGGGTGGCGTGCACTGATGGAAAAGTAGTCGGGCCAGATACACACTCGCAACGTCTGTGATTGCATGATCCGGTTGAGTCGATCAGGAGAGTTCGTTTGTGCATTCAGGCCAAGGCTGGTGCACAATAGCGTCGTGAGGGCAACCCAAGAAAGGGGTAACGGTGCCTTGACCTGCATTTAACGTCTCCAGAGAGTAAGCGATGCCAAGCACTATAGCAGATGATAAACCCCGGTATAGCCTGAAGACGGGCTTGTCTGTTTTGCTGTTGGGGCTGCTGCTGATTACCACGTTGGTGGTGATGCAGTTGGTTGTCGTCAACCTGGGTACACAGCGGGCGGTAGCTGAGCTGGAAAAGGAAGCCACCCTGCTGGCACATTCGCTTGAGAGCAGTGTCACTCGAACGGTTCAGGACGTACAGGGGCGCTTGCGTTCCCTGGAGGATCTGTTGGAGCACAGTAAGGAGTTGATGCAACAACCGCTAGAACTGCAGCAGCGGATGCAGATGCTGGTTTCCATGACGCCCCAGCTGCGTGAGCTGGCAGTGCTGCAGCGACAAGAGGGTCGCTTAACCGTGTTGGCGAGCTCCGCAATAGCGCGTGATGGCAGTCATATTGAGTCCCTTGCCTGTACGGAAAGTGCCCCTGTTACAGCATTGCTGCGTTTTTCCGAGCCGCTGCCTGGGCGCTTCCTGGGCTCTGATACCGGGCCTGAGGGAGTGTATAAGCTGCCGGTATGCATGCTGTTTTCGGCCGAGGCCGGGCAGCAGACATGGCTTGTTGCAGTATTGAACCCAGATGCGTTGCGTGAGTTGTTCCGGCCGATCATTGATAACCTGCCGGCGCAGGTGCAGCTTTATCGTCATGATGGCCGAGCGCTGGTGGAGCTGCCGGTCGCTGCAAAAGGCTTTGCTGCAGCACCCGGAGAGTTGCTGGAGCTGGTGCGCCAACGCGAGTGGGGGCTGTATCACGCTGTTGAACAGCCTGACGCCAATGTAACAGCCTACCGTGCTACCTCCATGCTTCCGTTATTGTTAACGCTTACCATCGATCGTAATCAGGCGTTGGCACCCTGGTATAGAACGGTAGCGACCATGTGGTTGATAGTGGGTGTGGTGTTGGTGTTGATACTTATGGCATCAGTTCTGATCGCCTGGATGCGCTACCGCCAGTATCGTTTGATAGATGAGCTGCACTTGCTGGGCGCAGCGATCAGTACCACGGCCAATGCCGTGCTGATTACAGATAGCCGTGGCGATATTCGCTGGGTCAATCAGGCATTTACGCGCCTGACCGGCTTTGCGCCCGAAGAAGCTCTGGGGCGCACGCCAGCCATTCTCAATTCAGGTGAGCACTCGGCACTGTTCTTCAGACGCTTGTGGGACACAATTATGGCGGGTGAGGTTTGGCGTGGCGAAGTAGTCAATCATACCCGTGATGGCAAGCAGCTCATGGTTGAACAGACAATCACGCCGATCAAAAGCGGCAAAGGAGAGCTGACTCATTTTGTAGCGGTGCATGAAGATATTACCGCGCGCAGGGCGGCCGAACAGCGCTCGCTTTATCTTGCCAATCATGATCACCTGACCGGACTTCCCAATCGGCGTGAGCTGCTGTCGCGATTGGGTCAATGGCTGCAGCCAGATGGCCCTTCCTATCTCGCGCTGCTGTATATCGATCTGGATAACTTCAAGGCGGTCAACGACACGCTTGGGCATGGCCGAGGGGATGAGTTGCTGATTGGCATGGTAACCCGGCTTAATAACCTGATTCCGCCAGGCGGGTGCCTTGCGCGCTTGGGGGGGGACGAATTTGCAATTGTGATGGTACAGGATGTGGGGCGCGAACAGGCGTCGCAATTGGCACAGAGAATAACCGATCTGTTGGCCGAACCCTTTGAGCTTGCAGGCCAGCGCTTCAGTTTGACGGCCAGTATAGGTTTGGCTCTAACGGCAAGGGGCAAAAGTGACCCCCAAACCCTGCTGCGGCAGGCTGATCTTGCACTCTATGCGGCCAAGCATGATGGTCGTAGCGTATATCGAATATTCAATGCAGAGATGGACTTTCAAGTCAGCCGAAGAGTGAATATCGAGCAGGGACTGAGACTTGCGCTGACGCGGCCTGAGCGTGTTTTCAGCATGTACTACCAGCCAGTATTCGATGCCCAGACATTAAAGCCTGTTGCGGCTGAGTTGCTGCTGCGCTGGAAGACTGAAACGGGAGAGTGGATTTCACCGGCGGAATTTATTCCGGTTGCAGAAGAAAGCGGCATGATCATTGAGCTTGGTCGCTGGCAATTGGAGCAGGTAATCGCGCGTATGGCAGACTGGGAATTGATCAACAGCAGCCGTTTTTACCTTAGTGTTAATGTATCGGCAGTACAGTTGGCGCGTGACGAAATCGCCAATTGCATGATAAGCCTACTGGATCAGTATGGTATTCCGGCGCACAAGATCACAGTGGAAGTAACCGAAACGGCAATTATCAATTTGAATGACAGGTTTGAAGCCAATCTGGCCTCCTTTGCCGCTGCCGGAATACGCCTGTCGGTAGACGACTTCGGTACCGGCTATTCATCACTTGGAAATCTTCGTAACCTGCGAGCGGACTACCTGAAAATAGATCGCAGCTTCGTGGTGGGTATTGGGCAAAACCATGGCGATGAAGAGATCATTCTGGCTATGCTGGCGTTGGCGCGAAGTCTTAACATGAAAGTGGTGGCCGAAGGGGTTGATAAAGATCATCAGCTAAGATTTTTGCAGCAGGCCGGCTGTGATCAGATACAGGGCTATCTGCTTGCCAAGCCAATGCCGGAGTCGGCTTTAATGCGTCACCTGCAACAGCATCAGACAGGCCCAGGTGGTTGAATGACTTGATGCAGGCGTATGAAAAAAAAGAAAAATACCCTCTGAGGGGCTTGCACCCAAAGTCATCATCTATATAATACGCAGCACATTTTAGGACTATAGCTCAGTTGGTTAGAGCACCACCTTGACATGGTGGGGGTCGGCGGTTCGAGTCCGCCTAGTCCTACCAGATTTATAAAAAAGCCACTACGGGTCATGCCGAGTGGCTTTTTTTGTTACACTGCACCTGAATGTGGCTTGTACAAACTCTAGGGAAAAGGAGGGGGTATGTCGAACAGGGAAGATGATCAAGCGTTTGAAAGCTTGAGCGATCTGTTAGGTGTGGAGGATGATCTGGATGCAGTTCGTCCAGATCTATTCGAAACAGTTGCAGTTGATGCGGTCGACAGCTCACAGGCCAGGCCTAGTGTGGGTTTTGATGTTGAAGCTTTTGACCGCTCTCGCGCATTGGTGTTGTTGGGTAAAAGCACTGGTGGAATCTGTTTGCAGCAAGTGCGTGAATTTGCCATGGAGGCGCATGCAGGGCAGCGGCTTCGACATACTTCAGAGCCATACTGGAAACATCTTTCTGAAGTTGCGGGGCTTGTGGCGACCTGCAACAACTCAGGCTCAAGGATGGTAGCGCTGGCCTGGTTGCATGATGTGGTTGAGGATACAACTGTTACGCTGCGAGAGGTCGAGCGTACGTTTGGCGCTTCAATTGCTGACGGAGTGCGATGTCTGACTGGCTCAGCCAATAGTTCAATTTCGAGTGAAGAGCGTAGTCGGCGTGACCGGCAGCGGTTGGCGGCTGGTGATGCGGATGTGCATAGTGTCAAGTTGGCCGAAATTGCATGCCGTCTTTCATCCCTGTGTCGTCTTAATTCGGAAGTTGAGCTTGCGGGTTATCTTGAGGAAAAGCGCCTTGAAGTTGGCGTGCTGACTCAGGGTGATGATGGCTTGAAAAGACTGGTGCGCACGCTCTGGTCTGAAACAAAGCGAATGGCTGGGTCGAGTAAGGTATAGTGCGTGTGCGTGAATTGTGGCTGGATGCCTTAGTGTGGCAGTTGCTTGTAGCTGCCGCCTGAAGTGCAATGCTGAAAATTCAATGTTGCGTCAGTGGCTGGGCGCGTACTCAGTACCTCTCTGTGGTCCTGCTCGCTTAGCAGGTATGCATCACATAAATCGCATTTGATCAGTTCACTATCACTGATTTTGCTGATGCTGAGATGGTGTCGTGAAAGGACTCCGCTGCTCAATAGAGTGCGGCAGTGTTGGCATATCTGTTCCATGGTTGGATCCCTCCTGAGTACAAGCGTCCTGCTGATACCACTTTAGCTTATCCAAAGGTCATGAGCAGTAGGAATTTTTCCTAATTTAAATGTTTGTTTGGACCAAAAAAAACCCTGCATAGGCAGGGCTTTTTGATTAATTGCAATCAGGCAGGATAATCACGCTGCTTTGCACCAGTATAGAGCTGGCGCGGGCGGCCAATTTTGTTCGGGCTGGAATGGAATTCGTTCCAGTGCGAGATCCAGCCGATGGTGCGGGAGAGGGCAAAGATCACGGTGAACATGTTGGTCGGAATGCCTATCGCTTTCAGGATGATGCCGGAATAGAAGTCCACGTTCGGGTACAGCTTGCGCTCAACGAAGTATTCATCTTCGAGTGCGATCTGTTCCAGTCTCTTGGCGATCTGCAGCTGAGGGTCGTTTTCGATACCCAGCAGAGCCAGAACTTCATCGCAGGTCTTCTTCATTACCTTGGCGCGAGGGTCGAAGTTGCGGTATACGCGATGGCCAAAGCCCATCAGGCGGAATGGATCGTTCGGATCCTTGGCCTTTTCGATGAACTCGGGGATGTTGGCCTCATCGCCAATCTCATCCAGCATGGTCAATACCGCTTCGTTTGCGCCGCCGTGAGCCGGTCCCCACAGGGCGGCAATGCCGGCTGCGATGCAGGCAAACGGGTTCGCACCGGAAGAGCCAGCCAGGCGAACGGTAGAAGTGGAAGCGTTCTGTTCATGGTCGGCATGCAGGATGAATATGCGATCCATGGCGCGAGCCAGTACAGGATTGACTTCATAATCAGCGCAGGGGGTGCCGAACATCATGCGCAGGAAGTTGGCGCCATAGCTGAGTTCGTTTTGCGGATACATGAACGGCTGGCCGATGGAATACTTGTAGCACATGGCTGCAAGCGTCGGCATCTTGGCGATCAGGCGATACGCGCAGACTTCGCGGTGGTGGGGGTTATTGATATCGAGCGAGTCGTGATAGAACGCTGACAGTGCACCAACAACACCGCACATGATGGCCATTGGGTGCGCGTCACGGCGGAACCCCTTGAAGAACTGGCTGAGCTGTTCGTGCACCATGGTGTGGTTAGAAATGGTGTTAACGAACTTATCTTTCTCTTCTGCCGTGGGCAGTTCACCGTTGAGCAGCAGGTAGCAGACTTCAAGGTAGTCGGACTTTTCAGCCAGCTGTTCGATCGGGTAGCCGCGGTGCAGCAGCACGCCTTGGCCACCATCGATATAGGTGATCTTGGATTCGCAGGCCGCAGTGGACACGAAGCCGGGGTCGTAGGTGAACAGGCCTTTGCCGGTCAGTGGGCGTACATCTATGACGTCGGGACCTTCAGTGCCGGAATAGACCGGCAGTTCGATCGCTTCGTCCAGACCATCGACTGTCAAACGTGCTTTCTTGTCAGCCATCAGAGGCTCCTATCATTCTGTTTTGTATTGCTGCGGCTTGCTACTGAGCCGCTTCATAGGAAATGGCCCGAAAAAGGACCCACCCACTATAGAGTTTGAAACAGGATTGTCAATTAAGCCTTGTGGGTGAAATGTTGCATCGCAACAGAAAGATTTTTCCTAGCAATTCAGCTGCTTTGGGGAAATAAATAATTAGTTGTATGTCGACCTGAAAATGATTATACGAGCCAGTCAGCAGGTCTGGATCTTCACACTAGACTTAAGCCTTAGGTAGCGCTGGGCGCGTTGTATTCCAAGGGTGATCTGTCTATACTCTCGCACCTGAGTTGGCACCGTGCCCACTGGTTAAGTGTCAGTTCTGGCATCTCGAGGTACTACTCTCTGAGCACTTCCTAGCAACCTTGTCCTGCAACTGGACAGAAAAGTGTGAACTAGAGCCGTGAACAAGAAAAGACCTGTAAATTTAGATCTGCGAACCATAAAAATGCCACTCCCGGCGATCACTTCAATACTGCATCGCGTATCAGGTGTGGCGCTGTTCTTTGGCGCCATCTTTATGCTTTATGTATTAAGTATGTCGCTGGAATCTCAGGCCGGTTTTGACCGCGCTGCTGAGATGCTCCAGGAGTCATTCCTGGCAAAACTCATTGCATGGGGGCTGGTGTCAGCGCTGCTGTACCACTTCTTTGCAGGTATCAAGCACTTGATCATGGATCTTGGCCACTGTGAAGAACTGGATAGCGGTCGTTTGGCAGCCAAGGTCACTTTGGTGATAGCGGGCATCGCTATCCTGCTTGCGGGAGTCTGGATATGGTAACAAGTATCACAAGCTTTGGTCGTAGCGGCCTGTATGACTGGATGATGCAGCGCGTCACCGCAATTGTACTGCTGGCTTACACCATTTTTATGATCGGCTATCTGCTGATGAATCCGGAACTGGATTACAACCAGTGGAAAGAACTGTTCAGCGGTACGGTCATGCGTATCTTTACCCTGCTGGCAGTCCTGTCCATGGTGGCGCACGCCTGGATCGGTATGTGGTCTGTTTCTACTGACTACATCAAGGCGACCGGTGCTCGCTTCGTGTTCCAGTCCGCATGCGGCCTGCTGGCGTTTATTTACGTCGTGTGGGGCATCCAGATTCTGTGGGGTATCTAAAACATGTCTAAACTGCGTACGCTTACTTTCGACGCGATCGTCGTCGGTGGTGGTGGTGCTGGCATGCGCGCTGCGCTGCAGTTGGCACAGTCAGGCCTGAATACGGCCTGTGTCACCAAAGTATTCCCGACCCGTTCTCACACTGTGTCTGCTCAGGGTGGTATTACCTGTGCGATTGCCAGTGCTGATCCGAACGATGACTGGCGCTGGCATATGTATGACACCGTCAAGGGGTCAGACTATATCGGTGACCAGGACGCAATTGAGTACATGTGCTCCGTAGGTCCTCAGGCTGTATTCGAGTTGGATCACATGGGGCTACCGTTCTCGCGCACCGAAATTGGCCGCATCTATCAGCGTCCGTTCGGTGGTCAGTCCAAGGGGCCGGATAACCCTACACAGGCAGCTCGTACCTGTGCAGCGGCAGACCGTACCGGTCATGCGCTTCTGCATACACTGTACCAGGCCAATATGAAGGCCGGTACGACTTTCCTGAATGAATGGTATGCCGTTGATTTGGTCAAGAATGCCGATGGTGATGTGGTTGGCTGTATTGCCATTTGCATCGAAACCGGTGAGACCGTTTATATCAAGTCCAAGGCAACTGTGCTGGCAACTGGTGGTGCGGGTCGTATCTATGCATCCACCACCAATGCACTGATCAATACCGGTGATGGTATTGGTATGGCGATGCGTGCTGGCGTGCCTGTTCAGGATATGGAAATGTGGCAGTTCCACCCGACCGGTATTGCCGGTGCTGGCGTCCTCGTAACCGAGGGTTGTCGAGGTGAGGGTGGCTATCTGGTGAACAAGGATGGCGAGCGCTTCATGGAGCGTTATGCTCCGAACGCCAAAGATCTTGCAGGTCGTGATGTTGTTGCGCGCTCCATGATTCTCGAGATTCTCGAAGGACGTGGTTGTGGCGAAAATGGCGATCATGTTTATCTTAAGCTGGATCACCTGGGTGAAGAGGTGTTGCATTCACGCCTGCCGGGCATCTGCGAACTGTCCAAGACCTTTGCTGCCGCAGATCCGGTGAAAGAGCCGATCCCGGTTGTGCCGACCTGCCATTACATGATGGGTGGTATTGCGACCAATATTGGTGGTCAGGCAATCTCTCCGGATGCTCAGACCGGTGAAGACAGGATCATCAATGGTTTGTTCGCCTGTGGTGAAGCGGCTTGTGTATCTGTACATGGCGCCAATCGCCTAGGTGGTAACTCTCTGCTTGACCTTGTGGTATTCGGTCGTGCGGCGGGTATGCAGATCGAGCAGCAGATGCGTGAAGGCTACTCCGTGGCTGAAGCGACCGAGTCTGATATTGAAGCGGCGATGTCTCGTCTGAATCGTCTCAATAACAGCACAGGTGGCGAAAAGGTTGCGGATGTGCGCAAGGATCTGCAGAGCACCATGCAGCTGTACTTTGGTGTGTTCCGTGATGGCACAAGCATGCAGAAAGGTCTCGGCCTCCTGAAGGAGATCCGTGAGCGTGTTGCCAACGTACATCTTGAAGACAAGAGTCAGGCGTTCAATACCTCGCGTATTGAAGCTCTGGAGCTTGAGAACCTGATGGAAGTTGCTGAAGCAACCGCGATTGCGGCTGAGGAGCGCAAGGAGTCCCGTGGTGCGCACGCCCGTAACGACTTCACCGAGCGTGATGACGAAAACTGGTTGTGCCACTCCGTCTTCTTCCCGCAGAACAAGTCCGTTGGCAAGCGCGCAGTCAACTTCGCGCCCAAGACAATGGATCCGTTCCCGCCGAAAGTACGAACCTATTAAGAGGCTGGTGCGATGCTGGTAAGTGTATATCGTTACAACCCTGAAGTGGACGATGCTCCCTACATGCAGGATGTCCATATTGATATCCCGGGTGGCAAAGACATCATGGTGCTGGATCTGCTCCAGCTGCTGAAAGAAAAGGACACGACTCTTGCTTATCGTCGTTCCTGCCGTGAGGGCGTGTGTGGCTCGGATGGCATGAATATGAACGGCAAGAACGGTCTGGCGTGCATCACGCCGCTGTCTGAAGTGGTCAAGGATGACAAGCTGGTACTGCGCCCGCTGCCGGGCCTTCCGGTGATTCGTGACCTGGTCATCGATATGACTCAGTTCTACAAGCAGTACGAGAAGATCAAGCCGTTCCTGATCAATGATACGCCGCCGCCGGCGATCGAGCGTTTGCAGTCACCGGAAGAGCGTGCTGAGCTGGATGGTCTGTACGAGTGTATTCTCTGTGCATGCTGCTCCACTGCCTGTCCTTCCTTCTGGTGGAATCCGGACAAGTTTGTGGGTCCGTCCGGCTTGCTGCAGGCCTACCGCTTCCTGGCCGACAGTCGTGATACCGCGACCAATGAACGCCTGTCAGAGCTTGATGATCCGTTCAGCGTATTTCGTTGTCATGGCATCATGAACTGTGTCAGCGTGTGTCCGAAGGGTCTCAATCCGACAAAGGCGATTGGTAAAATTCGCAACATGCTGATTCAGCAAGCAACCTGATTTTTCTCGGGTATAAAAAAACGGCATCTTTGATGCCGTTTTTTTTGGTTCTCAGGCAGGAGGGTTCGGGCGTCATAGCCAAAAGGCCTATGTCATCCATGTGGCATAATTTTATAGAATCCTCGCCTGCTAGCGGTGTTAAGGCCGCAATAAAAAGCGTAGAATTATCGACCGCGGCCGCACGCGATCCGTCGTTGCTGCGGGACGATACAAAAAACGGTAATCAGCAGAGGGTTAACGGGCTGTTGGGTCAGGAAATAGTGCAGCCTGATCGCTACAGTGCCCTCTCAGAGCCAGGGTGAGATGATAATGCAAGATGGCATAATGGAGCAGATGTGGAAGAATGCCCATCTCTATGGGGGCAGCCTTTCATATGTCGAACAACTATACGAAACGTACCTGATGGACCCGAATGCCGTTCCACAAGAATGGCGTGAAGAGTTCGATCGACTCCCCAAGGTTGGTGATAACATCACGCAGGATGTGCCTCACTCCACCATCCGGGAACACTTCCTTCTCCTCTCCAAGAATCAAAAGCGCGCCATGCCGGTATCCGGCAGCAGTGTCAGCTCTGAGCATGAAAAGAAACAGGTTCGCGTTCTGCGGATGATCAATGCCTATCGCGTGCGTGGACACCAGCACGCTGATATTGATCCACTGAACCTGATGCAGCGTGAGCAGGTGCCTGACCTTGATCCGCGCTTTCATGAGCTTTCAGAAGCTGACTTCGATACCCGCTTTCAGCTGGGTTCACTGTTTTTCGGTCCCGAAGAGAGCACGCTGAAAGAAATCCTGGCTGATCTCAAGAAAACCTACTGCACTACCGTCGGCGTTGAGTATATGCACATCGTCGATACACAGGAAAAGCGCTGGATTCAGTCACGCATGGAGCCTGTGCGCAGCCATCCTGTGCTGACCAATGATGAGCGCAAGCACATTCTGGAGCGCCTGGTCGCGGCTGAGGGCCTCGAGAAATATCTCGGCTCACGCTATGCCGGTGCCAAGCGCTTTGGACTTGAAGGTGGCGAGAGCCTGATTCCGTGCCTTGATGAGCTGGTTCAGCGTGCCGGTCGTGACGGTGCCAAGGAACTGGTAATCGGCATGGCACACCGCGGTCGTCTCAATGTGCTGGTCAATCTGTTTGGCAAGAATCCGCAGGATCTGTTCGGCGAGTTCGAAGGCAAGCGCGTAATCGAAACCTCTGGTGACGTGAAATACCATCAGGGCTTTTCATCCAATGTGATGACACCGGGCGGAGAAGTTCACATCGCCATGGCGTTCAACCCGTCTCACCTTGAGATCGTGTCTCCGGTGGTTGAGGGCTCCGTGCGTGCGCGTCAGGACCGTCGTAATGATCCGGTTGGCAATACTGTAATCCCGGTTGCCATCCATGGTGATGCCGCCTTCGCAGGTCAGGGTGTGGTGATGGAGACATTCCAGATGTCTCAAACCCGTGCCTACAAGACCGGTGGCACCGTCCATATCGTGATCAACAACCAGGTGGGCTTCACCACTTCCAAGAAGGAAGATGCGCGTTCCACTGAGTATTGTACAGATGTGGCCAAAATGGTGCAGTCTCCAATTTTCCATGTGAACGGAGATGATCCCGAAGCCGTCCGCTTTGTGACTCAGCTGGCACTGGACTATCGTAACGAATTCAACAAGGATGTGGTTATCGACCTGGTGTGCTATCGCCGTCGCGGCCATAACGAAGCGGATGAGCCTTCAGGTACTCAACCGCTGATGTACAGTAAAATCAAGTCCCAAAAGACAACCCGAGAGCTGTATGGTGCTCGCCTCGTCGAAGAGGGTGTTATCTCGGCTGAAGAATCCAAGGCGCTGGATCAGGATTACCGCAAGGCACTGGAAAACGGTGAGCATGTGGCCAAGTCTCTGGTGCTGCAGCCTAACTCTGAGCTGTTCGTTGACTGGCGCCCCTACCTGGGCCATCAGTGGTCTTTCGAATGTGACACGCGGGTGGATGCCAAGCTGTTGAAAGAGCTGGCCAATAAAACCTGTGAGTTCCCGGAAGGGGTGGCGGTTCAGCGTCAGGTACAGAAGATTTACGAAGACCGCAAGAAAATGGCCGCCGGCGCCATGGAGATCAACTGGGGCTTCGCAGAGACCATGGCCTATGCAACACTGCTGGCTGAGGGCTATCCAATTCGCCTTACCGGTCAGGATGTGGGGCGTGGAACCTTCTCTCACCGCCATGCGGTGATCCATAACCAGAAGGATGCTTCCACTTATACTCCACTGCAGAATCTTGCAGATGGGCAGCCAGCCTTTGATATCTATGACTCCTTCCTCTCTGAGGAAGCGGTACTGGGCTTCGAATATGGTTACTCAACCACTACGCCGAATGCATTGGTAATCTGGGAAGCTCAGTTTGGTGACTTTGCCAACGGAGCGCAGGTCGTTATCGATCAGTTCATTACCTCCGGTGAGCACAAGTGGGGCCGTCTGTGCGGTCTGACCATGCTGTTGCCTCACGGCTTTGAAGGTCAGGGCCCCGAGCATTCATCCGCACGCCTTGAGCGTTTCCTGCAGATGTGTGCCGAGCACAATATTCAGGTGTGTGTGCCATCCACACCGGCTCAGATTTTCCACCTGCTGCGACGTCAGGTCGTGCGTCCGCTGCGCAAGCCGCTGGTTGTGATGTCTCCGAAGTCTCTGCTGCGTCACAAGCAGGCGATCTGTTCGCTTGAGGATCTTTCCGAAGGCACGTTCCAGCCGGTGATTCCGGAAGTGGATCAGCTGAATCCGAAGAAAGTAAAACGCGTGGTCATGTGCAGTGGCAAGGTTTACTACGACCTGTACAACCGTCGCGCCGAACTGGAAAAGGACGATGTCGCCATCGTTCGCATCGAGCAGCTCTACCCGTTCCCGGAACAGGGCCTGAAAGATGCCATTGCTGATTACACCAATCTGGAATCGGTGGTTTGGTGTCAGGAAGAGCCGATGAACCAGGGCGCCTGGTACTGCAGTCAGCATCATATGCGCAATGTGATGCAGCAGCATGATCCCAAGCTGCATCTGGTGGGTGTGGGTCGTCCCCATGCCGCAGCACCGGCAGTAGGCTATATTTCGGTTCACCTTGAGCAGCAAGAGCAGCTGGTCAACGAAGCAATCAACGGTTAATGACAGGTTCGCATACAAGACCTGAGCAGCATTAATAAAGGAAACAGCATGTCCATCGATATTAAAGCGCCGACTTTCCCTGAATCCGTTGCTGACGGAACAGTTGCAACCTGGCACAAGCAGCCGGGTGAAGCATGTTCAGCTGATGAGCTGATCGTTGACATCGAAACCGACAAGGTCGTTCTTGAAGTGGTTGCACCGGCAGATGGTGTTCTCAAGGAGATCGTCAAGGGTGAAGGTGACACTGTTCTGAGCGAAGAAGTTATTGCCATCTTCGAGGAGGGCGCGGCTGCGGCTGCGCCAGCACCGGCTGAAAAGGCCCCCACAGCCGAATCTGCCGATTCGCCTGCCGCGGAAGTGACCACTGACGCTGATAAGGTTGGTCCGGCCGCTCGCAAGTTGATCGAGGAGAACGGCCTGGATGCGTCCAAAATTCCGGGTACCGGCAAGAATGGTGGTATCACCAAGGAAGACGTACAGAACTTCCTGAAAAACAAGCCTGCTGCAGCTCCGGCGGCCGCTGCTCCTGCAGCCGCAGCTCCGGCACTGAACATTCCGGCTGGCGAGCGCACCGAGAAGCGTGTTCCGATGACCCGTCTGCGTGCCACCATCGCCAAGCGTCTGGTCGAAGCGCAGCAGAATGCGGCGATGCTCACAACCTACAACGAAGTGAACATGAAGCCGGTCATGGAGCTGCGCAAGCAGTACAAGGACCTGTTCGAGAAGGTTCACGGCGGCACGCGTCTGGGCTTCATGTCCTTCTTCGTCAAGGCGGCTACTGAAGCATTGAAGCGCTTCCCGGCGGTCAACGCTTCCATCGACGGTAACGACATGGTCTATCACGGCTACCAGGATATCGGTGTTGCCGTATCAACTGAGCGTGGTCTGATGGTACCGGTGCTGCGTGACACGGATTCCATGAGCCTTGCTGAAGTGGAAGGCACTATTGCCGATTTCGGCAAACGTGGTCGTGAGGGCAAGCTGGGCATGGATGACATGCAGGGTGGTACCTTTACCATCACCAACGGTGGTGTGTTCGGTTCTCTGATGTCCACTCCGATCCTGAACCCGCCGCAGACTGCCATTCTGGGCATGCACAAGATCCAGGAGCGTCCAATGGCGGTCAATGGACAGGTTGAGATCCTGCCTATGATGTACCTGGCGCTGTCGTATGACCACCGTATGATTGATGGCAAAGAGGCGGTACAATTCCTCGTCACCATCAAGGATCTGCTGGAAGACCCGGCACGCATGCTGCTGGATGTCTAATCAGACCCGCAATCGAACGAGTGAAAAACAGGATTAAGTAATGTCAGATAAATTTGATCTCATTGTTATCGGTGCCGGCCCCGGCGGGTACGTGGCTGCAATTCGTGCAGCTCAGCTGGGTCTGAAAACTGCCTGTGTCGAGAAGTGGGTTGATGACAAGGGTACACCGGTTCTCGGTGGTACCTGTCTGAACGTCGGCTGTATCCCGTCGAAGGCACTGCTTGAAACCACGCACAAGCTGCATGAGGCTCAGCACGGTTTCGCTGCTCAGGGTATCGTGGCCGATAACGTGCGCATGGACACCAAGCAGATGGTGGCCCGCAAGGATCAGATCGTTAAGAACCTGACCGGTGGTATTGCCGGTCTGTTCAAGGCCAATGGCGTGACTTTGCTGCAGGGTACCGGCAAATTGCTGGCCAACAAGCAGGTTGAAGTAACGGCCCAGGACGGTAAAACCGGCGTTTACGCTGCCGATAACGTGATTCTGGCGTCTGGTTCCGTACCGGTCGAGATCCCGCCGGCACCGCTGACCGAAGGTCTGATTCTGGATAACGAAGGCGCCCTGAATATCGATGAAACCCCGAAACGTCTGGGTATCATTGGTGCAGGTGTCATCGGTCTGGAAATGGGTTCCATTTGGGCGCGTTGCGGCTCTGAAGTGACCGTATTTGAAGCGATGGATGACTTCCTGGCACTGGCTGATGTTGATGTCGCCAAGGAAGCCAAAAAACTGCTTACCAAGCAAGGTCTGGATATCAAGCTGGGTGCGCGCTGCACCGGCACCGAGATCATCGATGGCAAGGAAGTGAAGGTGAAATTCGCTGATGCCAGCGGTGACCAGGAGATGGTGTTCGACAAGCTGATCGTAGCAGTTGGACGTCGTCCTCAGACTCAGGGCCTGTTGGCAGCAGACAGCGGTGTCAAACTGGACGAACGCGGCTTCATCTTCGTTGATGACAGCTGCCGCACTGATGCGCCAGGCGTCTACGCCATCGGTGACTCCGTGCGTGGCCCAATGCTGGCACACAAGGCCTCTGAAGAGGGGATTATGGTCGTTGACATCATTGCTGGCCACAAGGCTGCACTGAACTATGACTGCATCCCCAACATTATTTATACCTTCCCTGAGCTGGCCTGGGTCGGCAAGACCGAGCAGCAGCTCAAGTCCGAGGGTGTAAAAATCAAGGTTGGTAAATTTCCGTTTGCTGCATCTGGCCGAGCAATGGCTGCCAATGCAACTGATGGCTTCGTCAAAATCATTGCTGACGAAGAAACCGACCGCATACTGGGCGTACACATGGTCGGTGGCATCGCCTCCGAACTGATTGCTCAGGGTGTGATTGCGATGGAATTCTGCGCCAGTGCAGAGGATCTGCAGCTGATGGTGTTCGCTCACCCGACCGTCAGCGAAGCTGTGCATGAAGCAGCACTGGCAGTGGACAATCACGCCATTCACATTGCAAATCGCAAAAAGCGATAACCTGAAGGGTTAATCGGTGGGGCAGAGATCCTGCTTTTGCCGATCTGCAGAACAAAGGTGTATCCCGACTGACTGCACTCTGGTCGGGATACCTGTATAACCGAAAATACAACGGATTAGAGCATGAACCTTCACGAGTACCAGGGTAAACAACTGTTTGCCGAATATGGTCTGCCGGTCTCCAAAGGGATCGCGGTAGATACTCCGGAAGCGGCTGCTGAAGCGGCTGAAAAAATTGGCGGAGACAAGTGGGTTGTAAAAGCCCAGGTTCACGCCGGTGGCCGTGGTAAAGCAGGTGGTGTAAAGCTGGTTGACTCTCCGGCTGACGCCAAGGCATTTGCCGAAAAATGGCTGGGCCAGCGTCTGGTGACTTATCAGACAGACGCCAATGGTCAGCCGGTTACCAAAATTCTGGTTGAAACCTGCACCGATATCGCTAACGAGCTGTATCTGGGTGCGGTTGTTGACCGCTCCAGCCGTCGCATCGTGTTCATGGCTTCCACCGAAGGTGGTGTCGAGATCGAGAAAGTTGCTGAAGAGACTCCGGAAAAGATCCTGAAAGCAACCATCGATCCCTTGACCGGCGCTCAGCCGTATCAGGGTCGTGAGCTGGCGTTCCAGCTGGGCCTGCAGGGTGATCAGATCAAACAGTTCGTCAACATCTTCCTTGGCCTGGCCAAGATGTTCGAAGAGAAAGATCTGGCACTGCTCGAAATCAACCCGCTGGTCATCACTGACCAGGGCAACCTGCACTGCCTGGATGCCAAGATCGTTATCGACGGTAACTCTGTTTACCGCCATAAGGATCTACAGGGCATGCACGACCCGTCTCAGGAAGACGAGCGTGAAGCGCGTGCAGCCGAGTGGGATCTGAACTACGTGGCACTGACCGGCACTATCGGTTGCATGGTAAACGGCGCAGGCCTGGCCATGGGTACCATGGATATCGTGTCTCTGCACGGCGGTTTCCCGGCCAACTTCCTGGACGTTGGTGGTGGTGCAACCAAAGAGCGTGTAACCGAAGCGTTCAAGATCATCCTTGAAGACAAGAACGTTAAAGCGGTTCTGGTTAACATCTTCGGCGGTATCGTACGTTGCGACCTGATCGCTGACGGTATCATCGGTGCAGTTAAAGAAGTGGGTGTCAACGTACCGGTTGTGGTACGTCTGGAAGGTAACAACGCTGAGCTGGGTGCGCAGAAACTGGCAGAATCCGGTCTGGACATCATTGCAGCAACCAGCCTGACTGACGCTGCTCAGCAGGCAGTCAAAGCAGCGGAGGGTAAATAATCATGGCCGTTCTGATCAACAAAGATACCAAAGTCATCTGTCAGGGCTTTACCGGTGGCCAGGGTACTTTCCACTCTGAGCAGGCGATTGCCTACGGCACCAAAATGGTTGGTGGTGTAACTCCGGGCAAGGGCGGTACTGAGCACCTGGGTCTGCCGGTATTCAACACCGTTAAGGAAGCTGTAGAAGCGACTGGCGCTGAAGCGTCTGTTATCTACGTTCCGGCTCCCTTCTGTAAGGATTCCATCCTGGAAGCCGCCAATGCTGGCATCAAACTGATCGTTTGCATCACCGAGCACATCCCGGTAATGGATATGCTGCAGTGCAAAGTGAAGTGTGATGAACTGGGCGTGCGCCTGATCGGCCCGAACTGCCCGGGCGTTATCACCCCGGGTGAGTGCAAGATCGGTATCATGCCGGGCCACATCCACCTGCCGGGTAAAGTCGGTATCGTTTCCCGTTCTGGTACTCTGACGTACGAAGCGGTTAAACAGACTACTGACGCTGGCTTCGGTCAGTCTACCTGTGTTGGTATCGGTGGTGACCCAATCCCGGGCTCCAACTTCATCGACATCCTGGAAATGTTCCAGAACGATCCGCAGACTGAAGCGATTGTTATGATCGGTGAGATCGGTGGTTCTGCCGAGGAAGAAGCGGCTGCCTACATCAAGGCTAACGTAACCAAGCCGGTTGTTTCTTACATCGCGGGTGTTACTGCACCTCCGGGCAAACGCATGGGCCACGCTGGTGCGATCATCTCCGGTGGCAAGGGTACTGCAGACGAGAAGTTTGCGGCTCTGGAAGACGCTGGTGTGAAGACTGTTCGCTCTCTGGCCGATATCGGCAAGGCACTGTCTGAAGTGACCGGTTGGGCAATGAAGTAAGAGCCGTCGGGTTTCTTTCAAAAAGGCAGCTTCGGCTGCCTTTTTTGTTTCCGTGCGCCCCTATCCGCCCTCTGCTAGAATGCGCCTTCAGAAACACATTCCGAAGGTATTCCCTTGAGTCAACATCCCTTTTCAGTCCTGCCGTTGCGTGCCGAGCTGCTGGACAATCTCGCCTCGCTTGATTATCACTTGATGACCCCGATTCAGCATGAGAGTCTCCCCGTGATTCTGGACGGCAAGGATCTTATCGCTCAGGGCAGAACCGGATCAGGCAAAACGGCGGCCTTCGGTCTGGGTGTGCTGCAGCAGCTTGACCCCACACGTTTTCATGTTCAGGTGCTGGTGCTCTGCCCGACCCGCGAGCTGGCTGATCAGGTTGCACAGGAATTGCGCCGTCTTGCGCGTCAGATCCCCAATGTCAAAACGCTGACATTGTGCGGAGGGCAGCCTCTGGGGCCACAGATTGGCTCACTGGAGCATGGTGCCCATATCGTTGTCGGCACCCCTGGGCGCCTTGAGGAACACCTGCGCAAGGGCACTCTCAAACTGGACAGGTTGCAGGTGCTGGTACTGGATGAAGCTGATCGCATGCTGGAAATGGGCTTCCAAGCTGCGGTGGACGCGATTGTTGATCAGACGCCGGCCAAGCGCCAAAGCCTTCTGTTCAGCGCAACCTATCCACGTGAGATTGAGGACATTGCCAGCCGTATTCTAACCAACCCGGTTCGGGTGGAAGTGGCCTCGCTGCATCAGTCCGGCAGCATCCGCCAGCATTTTCATCGCGTTGCCGAAGAGGAGCGTCAGGCGGCTTTGACGGCACTGCTCTACCATTATCGTCCGGTATCGGCGGTAGTGTTCTGCAATACCAAGCAGGAAGTGCGCGATCTGGAATCTTTTTTGCAACAGGAGGGGATTGCCGCGGTGGCTCTGCACGGTGATCTTGACCAGCGCCAGCGTGATCAGACCTTGGTGCGGTTCTCCAATCAAAGCGCTTCTGTATTGGTGGCTACTGATGTTGCAGCCAGGGGGCTGGATATCGAAGGGCTTGATCTCGTGGTTAACTACCGTCCCGCCAAGGAGTCTCAGGTGCATGTACATCGCATTGGACGCACCGGTCGTGCCGGCCAGAGTGGTGTGGCAGTAACCCTGTTCAGCGACCGGGAGGGTCACAAGCTTGCGGGCATTGAAGCCCAGCTGGATATAATTGCCACGGAAGAGCCTTTGCCCGCCGCACGTGCTGATGGCAGTTATCGTCCACCGATGGCAACACTGCAACTTGATATCGGTAAAAAACAGAAGATCCGCCCCGGAGATGTTTTGGGTGCATTGACCGGTGGCGAGGGGCTTCAGGGTGATGAGGTCGGCAAAATTCGCGTGTTCGATTTTTGTACCTATGTGGCGGTCAGTCGGCCGGCGGCGAAAGAGGCGGTACGCAAGCTGTCTCAGGGCAAGATCAAGGGCCGCAGCTGCCGTGTACGACAGTTGCGTTGAGGAAAAGACATGAAGATCTGGGTCGATGCTGATGCCTGTCCGGTAGTGATTAAAGAGATACTCTTCAGAGCGGCTGATCGGACCGGGCTGGAGCTGACACTGATTGCCAATCACGCAATCAAGGTGCCGCCATCAGCGAATATCCGCGCGATCCAGGTTTCTGGTGGGTTTGATGTGGCTGACCACGAGATCGTACGCCGCTGTGAGGCAGGCGACCTTGTGATTACCAGTGACATACCACTGGCGGCAGAGCTGCTGGACAAGGGCGCGATGGCTCTAACGCCGCGAGGCGAGCAGTTTACGGCAGAAAATATTCGTGGCCGGCTGAATATGCGTGATTTTATGGAAACGTTGCGCGCCAGCGGCGTACAAAGTGGCGGTCCTGCGGCCATGGGCCAGTCCGACCGCCAGGCCTTTGCCAATCAGCTCGACCGTCTGATCAGTAAGGCGCTGCGAAGCAAGGGTTAACCGATACGGTGGGGTGGAAGTTCAAAACCCTGTACCCGGCGTCCGCTAAGGCGGATCAGGCCGTTATAGCGCTCATCTCCAGTTGATGTGAAACTGAATTGGTAGCAGCGCTCCAGTTCGAGAAGGCCTTTGGAATTGCGCCTCGGTTTCATGCTCTTCAATGCGATACTCTCATCCAGTAGCTGTACGTCCTGTTGCTGGCAATAGGCCCGTACCTGGCGCGTGGCATACTCACGTACCTTCAGATTCTGCCACCACATCAAACACAGACAGGCTGTCAGCGCCAGCCAGAACAGATCAGACAGCTCAATCCACATAGAGGTCTCCTTCAAGGGGGGCTCATAATACCAGCCGTTGCGTTAAAAATAACCCTGCGGAATTGAGGGGTGAAAATACCTGATCAAAATGCTAGGTTAATGGCATTGAACGTTAGGGGGTGGTCATGTCTCATTTGCAAGGCCTGGACGGGCTGGTATTTGACAACAGTTATGCACGCTTACCGCGGCACTGGTTTCAACCGACACGTATTTGTCCGCTGAAGCATGCCCATTTGATCAGCTTTAATCCGCCGGTTGCACGCCAACTGGGCCTTGATCCCTGTGGAGTCAGTCCAAGCCTGCTTGCACAGGTATGTGGTGGTGAAGTCGACTGGCCGGGTACAGAGCCATTGGCGATGAAGTACACTGGCCATCAGTTCGGAAGCTACAATCCGGATCTTGGTGACGGGCGCGGTTTGTTGCTGGGAGAGGTGATTGGCCCAGAAGGGCAGCGGCTGGATCTGCACCTTAAGGGGGCAGGCAAGACCGCCTTTTCCCGTTTCGGTGATGGTCGTGCCGTATTACGTTCCAGTATTCGCGAGTATCTGGCCTCAGAAGCAATGTGTGGTTTGGGCATTCCGACAACACGTGCGCTGTGTCTGCTGGGAAGTGAAGAGTACACCCTGCGCAATGGCATGGAGCCCTGCGCCATGTTGCTGCGTGTTACCTCCAGCCATATCCGTTTCGGGCACTTCGAGTACTTCTATTACAGTGGTCAGCATGATGATCTGCATCGGCTTGCCCAGTATTGTATAGAACGCTATTACCCACAGTTGCAATCAGCCGAGCAGCCCGTGGCACAGATGTTTGCTGAAGTGGTGCGACGCAGTGCTGAGCTGGTGGCACTCTGGCAAGCCTACGGTTTCGTGCATGGTGTGCTGAATACCGATAACATGTCGATCATCGGTGAGACCTTCGACTATGGCCCATTCACGTTCATGGACCATTATGAACCGGATCATGTAGCCAACAAGAATGACCATGCCGGGCGCTACGCCTTCTCACGTCAGCCATCCATTGTGCTGTGGAACCTCTCAGCGCTGGCCCAGGCGCTGCTGCCACTGATAGAAAAATCAAGGTTGGAGGCCGAACTGGATCGCTTCGAAGAGCTCTATGAAGCGGCAAAGCTGAAGAGAATGCGGGCACGTCTAGGGCTGCAAGCCCCCCGGTCGGACGATGCCGACCTGATTGTCAGGCTGGAATCGATCTGGACTGAACAACGGATGGATCACAACCGGTTTCTGCGCCACTTGTGTGAATGGCAGCCGGGCGACACCTCCTCTACCAACAGTCTGCTTGCGTTGGCGAGGCAGGAGAAGGCAGTTGCGGAGTGGTTGCGGCAATACGAGATGCGCCTTGAGTATGAGGTGGCCAGCACTCCGATCCGTCAGGCACAGATGCGCTCGGTCAATCCGCGCTATATTTTGCGCAACTATATGGCGGAAGAAGTCATTCGCGAAGCTCATCAGGGCGACTACCGTCCACTGAACGCGCTGCTACCATTGTTGCGCCATCCCGGCGATGAGCACTCTGAATTCAGTGCCTACGCTGATGCCCCACCGGACTGGGCTGCCGCAATCCATCTGACCTGTTCTTCCTGATGCCGGGCGGTGATCTACAGACAGAGGACCTCATTCCCTGTAGATTAAGGGTTTGAAATCAAGGCACTGAGTCACAGGTCCGGTCATGGAAAAACTACTGCTGCTGATCCAAAACAACTGGCTGAATGCTTTTGCAATCACCTGGTTTCTGTTCTGCTTTCGTGGCTATATGTATTACGCTGCCAGCCGTGCCAAGCACACGTCCTGCCTCGTCAGTATGCTGCACATGTACCGAACCGAATGGATGCTGCGCATGATGACGCGTGAAGTGCGTATCGCCGATACCACCGCCATCGCCAATCTTGAGCGTACGGTTGCGTTCTTTGCCTCGACCACCATACTGGTGCTTGCGGGTCTGATTACGGTGATGAGTTCAGCTGAAAAGGCGATCAATCTGGTGCAGGATCTGCCATTTGTAGTGGTTGCAACCCGGCAGGAATGGGAGCTTAAACTTCTGCTTCTGATCGTGCTGTTCATCTACGCCTTCTTCAAATTTACTTGGAGCCTGCGTCAGTATGGCTTTGTATCGGTGATGATCGGTGCCGCCCCCCTGCCGGCAGAAAACCCGTCCGAAAAGCAGGTGCGTGCCCACGCAGAACGCATTGCCACCATGGCTTCCATGGCCGCAAACAACTTCAACCTCGGTTTGCGTACCTACTATTTCAGCATTGCCGTGTTGGGCTGGTTCATGAATGCCTGGGGCTTCATGCTGCTGACAATGGTGATTGTCTTTGTCCTGTACCGACGGGAATTCACCTCCACCACGCTTCAGACCTTAACCATGAGCAGTGGAGCGGAGAAATGACGCAGGGGGAATATGCAGGGCGCTGCGCACGGTTTCTGAACGCCCAGCCTCATATGATGAAGCTGGGCATCCGCCTGATACAGGCGGAGAAGGGGCGTGCTGTACTGGTGTTGCCGGTGCAGCCTCAATTGATCAGCCCGGTGCTGGATACCTACCTGCACGGCGGTGTACTGACCACACTGGTGGATGCCGCCAGCAGTGTTTCGACGTTGTGTGCCCTGGATCGGTTTGAGCTTTGCCCGACGCTGGATCTGCGTATCGACCATATGCGGACCCCTGCCCAGAGTCAGCCCCTCTACGTAAGTGCAGAATGCTACCGCGTGACCCGTAGCGTCCTGTTCACGCGTGCTTCGGTCTATCAGGACGATCCCGAACGGCCGGTCGCCTATGCCATTGCAACCTTCATGCGGCCTGAGGGTGGAAGCATCGAGTCCGAGTTTCGTCGCCTGATTGAGGGAGGGGACAATGCAACAACTGCTTGAGCTGGTACGTCAGGCACAGGAAAGTGGAGATTATCAGCCGCTGGTCGATCTGATCCCCTATGCGCGGGTATTGGGTGTGCAGTGTGCATGTTATGGTGAGGAGATTATCTTTCGACTGCCGGCCAATCCCGGCAACATTGGCAATCCCACCATTCCTGCCATTCACGGAGGTGTGATTGCATCCTTCATGGAATTGACAGCGCTGTTCCAGCTCACCCTGCAACTGCCGCAGCCTGGACTGGCCAAGATTATCGACTTCTCACTGGATTACATGCGGGCGGGGCTTGATAGAGACACATTCGCCATTTGTGATGTCAGCCGACAGGGGCGTCGGGTCGGCAACTGCTCGGTGTTGGCCTGGCAGGAACGCAAAAGCAAACCGATTGCACAGGCGCGTGCACATTTTCTTCTGGATGCCGGTACTTTAACGCCTGTTCAGCGATAAGCGCTTGAAATCTCGGGGCGGGCCCCCATATCCGTGACGTTGAACGTTAGTTTTCGGAGGTAGATAAGCCCGCCATGAGCACAGATACTCAGAAAGAGACACTCGGTTTCCAGACGGAAGTTAAACAGCTTCTGAATCTGATGATCCATTCCCTCTATTCAAACAAGGAGATCTTCCTGCGTGAGTTGATCTCCAACGCCTCGGACGCATCGGAAAAACTGCGTTTTGAAGCGCTGCATAACGATGCGCTGTATGAAGGGAACCCGGATCTGGATATCCGCATCGAATTCGATAAAGACGCCGGAACCGTCAGCATCGAAGACCGCGGCATCGGCATGAACCGCCAGGATGTGATTGAGCACCTGGGCACCATTGCCAAGTCCGGTACGGCCAGCTTCTTGTCCAACCTTACCGGAGATCAGGCCAAAGACAGTCAGCTGATTGGCCAGTTTGGTGTCGGTTTCTATTCCGCATTCATTGTGGCCGAGCGTGTTGATGTCTATACCCGTCGTGCCGGTGAGCCCGCCGAGAACGGTGTGCACTGGTCGTCTGCCGGTGAAGGTGAGTTTACCGTTGGCAGCATTAACAAAACCACCCGTGGCACCCGCATCGTACTCAAGCTTAAAGAGGGTGAAGAAGAGTTTGCCGATGGCTGGCGTCTGCGCTCACTGGTGCGCAAGTATTCTGACCATATCTCCATTCCGGTCAAAATGCTGAAAGAGGAGCAGCCGGCAGAAGAGGGCGAAGAGCAGACTGAGCAGAAAGCTGAACTGGAAAGTGTCAATTCGGCCACTGCACTCTGGACGCGCAGCAAATCTGACCTGACGGACGAAGAATACCAAGAGTTCTACAGGCATATATCGCATGACTTTGCAGATGCACTGACCTGGTCACACAACAAGGTTGAAGGCAACCTGGAATATACCAGCCTGTTGTATGTGCCGGAAAATGCGCCATACGATCTTTGGAACCGCGAAGCGCCGCGTGGCCTGAAGCTGTATGTGCAGCGCGTGTTTATCATGGATCAGGCAGATCAGTTCCTGCCGCTGTACCTGCGCTTTATCAAGGGTGTGGTCGACAGCAACAACCTGTCACTGAACGTGTCCCGCGAGATTTTGCAGAAAGACCCCAACGTCGACAAGCTGCGCTCAGCGCTGACCAAGCGTGTGCTGGATATGCTGTCGAAGTTGGCTAAAAACGATGCTGACAAGTACGCCAAGTTCTGGACCACCTTCGGTCAGGTCATCAAAGAGGGGCCGGCCGAGGACTACGCCAACCGTGACAAAATCCTCAAGCTGCTGCGCTTTGCCTCAACCCACAGTGGCAATGCCGAGCAGAACGTTTCGCTGGAAGACTATGTCACTCGCATGAAGGAAGGTCAGAAAAAGATCTACTACATCGTTGCTGACAGCTTCAATACCGCCAAAAACAGCCCGCACCTTGAGATCTTCCGCAAGAAAGAGATCGAAGTGCTGCTGCTGTCTGAGCGCATCGATGAATGGATGATGGGCCAGCTGTTCGACTTTGACGGCCACAGTTTCCAGGATATCACCAAGGGTGAGCTGGATCTGGGTGAGACCGAAAGCGAAGAGGATAAGAAAAAGCTCGAAGAGGTGGCGAAAGAACACGAAGGGCTGGTGGAGCGCCTGAACAAGGTACTGGCAGATCGTGTCGACTCCATCCGCATCACCCATCGTTTGACCGAATCACCGGCTTGTCTGGTGATCGGTGACTACGATATGGGGCTGCAGATGCGTCGTATTATGGAAGCTGCCGGCCAGAAAGTGCCTGATACCAAGCCGATCTTCGAGATCAACCCGGAGCACCCGTTGATCGACAAGCTGGACAAGGAGCCGGATGAAGAGCGCTTTGGCGAGCTTGCGCTGGTGCTGTTTGACCAGGCGGGGCTGGCGGCAGGTGCTGCACTGGACGATCCTGCCAGCTATGTGTCACGTCTCAATAAGCTGTTGCTTGAATTGAGCCGCTGAAAGCGCGAGGTTATATGAGCAAAACGGACGGCTCGGAGCCGTCCGTTTTTTTATCTGTTCCGGATCAAGGACATTTCCATATTGAGGTTGTAAGCTGTTATCTATTAATAAAATGGAGATCTCCCATGAAACCTTTGCTCGCCATCACTGCTGCAACCCTACTGTCTCTTCCGCTGAGCGTTCAGGCTATGAGTGCCGATGAAGTGGTGCAAAAACATTGTGTTGCCTGCCATCAGGCCGGGCTGGGCGGAGCACCCAAAATGGACGATAAGGCTGCCTGGGCGCCAAGAATTGCGACCGGTGTGGATGCGATGACCGCCACTGTGCTGGCAGGCAAGGGGGCCATGCCGCCTAAAGGAACCTGTGGCAGCTGCAGTAAAGATGAAATTCGCTCAGCTGTTGAAGCGATGACGACACCACTGCAATAATTCTGAATCCTCAAGTCGAGCATGCGGGCAGACGACTGTATCAGCCTTGTGTGCTCATCAATTGCATTGACTCGTGGGTCCATTCCAGGCTGCTGACGTAGCATGCCTGCATCGCTTTCATTCGACCCAGGTCTTTGTTTTCCCATTCGCCTTGCATGAATTGCTGTACTTGTTGCAGAAGATTGCCAAGGGGTGAGTCATCACCTCTGAGTGCACCCTTGATAGTATCGCTGACATCGACCTGAGACAGGATGTCATCTCGGCTGATGCTGAGCAGTGCGTCAAGATGTACCAGAAGCCCGGCCATGAAGGCTTGCTCAGCGTCCACATCGGCTGCGGGAGTGGCAACCAGTTCCGACATGCGCGCCAGAAGCAGAATCTGTCGTGTAAGCTCTGATGGCTTGCCGTAGTTGTCGGCCAGTGCAATCAGTGAAACCCACTTCTTAAGCTGACTCATGCCGAGGTAGATCAGCGCTTCCTGCAGGCTGCTGACTTCGCGCCTGAGGCCGAAGGCGGAAGAGTTGACCAGTCGCAGCAGTTTGTAGGTCAGAGCCGGGTCTCGCTCGATCAGCTGTTTCAGTGTTTCGATCTGTACGTCTGGGTCGTTCAGTGCACTGAGTAACTGCATCAGAATCAGTTTGTTGCCTTGTGGGCTGTGGCCTTTCAGCAGTTCGGGTTTGCTGAAAAAGTAGCCCTGGAACAGGTTGAAGCCCAGTTCTCGACAAAAGGCATACTCCTCGTGTGTCTCGACCTTTTCAGCCAAAAGGCTGACCTTGAAGCGCTTCAGCAGCGCTACCTGCTCCTTCAGCTGTGACGCATCCATGGCGCGAATGTCAACCTTAACGATGTCCGCGATTTCAAGCAGGGGGTCGAAGCTTTCATCGTATATGAAATCATCCAGCGCGATGCGGTAGCCTGCTTCCGCGTGTCGCTTGGCAGCTTGTATCAGTTTGGGGGTGACGACACTGTCCTCGAGAATCTCGATTACCATCTCTTGTGGAGGTACAGGCGGCAGGCTGTCGGCTTCCAGCATTTGCTGGGTGAAATTGACGAAAGCGGGCAGAATGCGCAAGCTGCCAGCCTCACAGATGCTGGTGTAGGAGTGCAGAATGACGCGGCTGCTCGCCTGATCACCGCTGATTCTCGTCTGATCACCGCTAATCAGTGGCAGAGGGTTAATCCCATCTTCGCTGCGATAAAGCAGCTCATAGGCCACAACCTTCATATCCAGATTGAATATGGGTTGGCGGGCCATCAGGATTTTCGCGCTGTCAGTCATGTGCAGCCTCTATCTGTCGCCTTTGGGGGTCGTTAACCCTTATTAGTGATGCCTTCAGGCAACAGTTAACATTGTCATGCAGGTTGCACGCAAGCTCAAGTGTTCACTTCGTTTGAGTGCTGTTCTGGATCATGTGTTAATGCAGGGATTGCATACTGACCCCGTATCGGGGGTATTATCGGTCTGAGAAGTAATCAGCCCGCCGCCCGGGTGAGACATTAAACCGCATGTCTGGAGAGATGAAATGACAACGGATGCAACCGAGGCTCGTTACACGGCATTGCTACAGGTCTGTCAAGACCCGCTGCTGATTCTGGATGGCGAACGGATTGTGGACGTCGTGCCGGGTAGTGCCGGCTGGCTAAAGCCTGAGCAGATGAAAGGCAAGGTGCTGTCGGACTTGCTGGCTGAGGATCTGTTGATCCAGGTCCGTTCGCTGATTGAGCGAGCCCGCCAGGAAAGTGCTCCTGTTCAGCATGAGTACCAGCTGAGGCCTGAGCATCTGCCGGAGCTGAGGGCGCTGGGGCTGCACGAAGCACTCTGGTATCGTGGCAGCTGGATGGTAACCGCTGCCGGTGAAATAGTCTGGAGTGCCCGTGATATCACGGCGCAGAAAAAGCTTGAACGTAAGCTGTCGCACCAGGCTCAGCGTGATCCGCTGACCGGCGCCTATAACAGGCGTGCGCTGGTGCCGGTGCTTGAGGTGTCGGTAGCTCAGGCGCTGCGATATGACGGTGCAAGCAGCTTGTTATTGATTGATATTGATGGCTTCAGCAATATCAACGAGCAGCACGGTTGGGATGCCGGTGATCAGGTCTTACAGCATACGGTTTCCGAGTTGCACCGGCTCAAGCGGACATCGGACTTTGTCGCCCGCTACAGTGATGATCAGCTGGTGATGGTGCTGCCTGAAACCAATCACGAACAGGCGATGTTGGCAGGTGAACGCATGCGCTCTGCGGTAGAAGCGCTTGAAATTCCCTATCCTACGGGTAATCTGAGCTGGACGGTCAGTGTGGGTGTGGCGTCTGCCCTCAATCTGGAGGATGATGCGGTGAGTGTGTTGCGTCGGGCTCGTGAGCACCTGTTGATTGCCCAGCACAGTGGAGCCAACCGCGTTGAGGGTGAGGCGCTCTGAGCAGAGCGCCTTGTTGATCTAAAGTGACGGATGGTTGCGCAGGCAGTCGATCAAGGCCTGCATCTGTGTTTTTGTACCGATAGTGATACGCAGGTGGTTGTCGATACCCGGTTTGGTGAAATGCCGCACCAGAATCCGATTGTCTCTCAAGTACTGCATCAGCTCGGCCCCGGCCACTTTTGGGTGGCTGGCAAACACGAAGTTGGTGTGGGATGGCAGCACATCAAATCCCAAAGCTGTCAGCTGTGTCGTAGTCCAGTCCCGGGTTGCGATAATCTGTTGGCAGCACTGGTTGAAGTACGTTTGATCCTCCAGTGCTGCAATGGCACTTAGTTGTGCCAGCATATCCAGCGGGTAGGAATTGAAGCTGTTCTTGACCCGCTCCAGCCCATCGATCAATTCTGCCTGACCATAGGCAAAACCGACCCGCATCCCCGCCAGTGAGTGTGACTTGGAAAATGTCTGGGTAACCAGCAGGTTAGGAAACTCGCTCACCAGCGCGGTAGCGCTTTCAGCACCGAAGTCCACGTAGGCTTCATCCACAATGACAACAGATTCCGTATTGCGCTCAAGCAGGCGGCGAATCTCGTTCAAGGGGACGGAAATGCCGGTTGGGGCGTTGGGGTTGGCAAAAATGATGCCGCCATTAGGGCCCTGATAGTCATCGAGGTTGATACTGAAGTCGGCGTGCAGAGGTATGTGGCGTGCCTCGATGCCAAACAGGTCGATGTAAACGTTATAGAAGCTGTAGCTGGTTTGCGGCAGCAGCAATGGCTGGCTCTGGCGCAGGAAGGCCATAAAAGCCAGTGCCAGCACTTCATCAGAGCCATTGCCAACAAAAACCTGCTCTGGCAGCAGCCCCTGGTCGCTAGCAAGTGCCTGTTTGAGTGCCTGGCAGTCTGGATCCGGATAGAGGCGCAGTCGCTCGGCATCAAAGGTGGCAATCACCTGCTGTACGCCGGGTGCCGGGGGATAGGGGTTTTCATTGGTGTTGAGCTTGATCAGGCCATCAACCTTGGGTTGTTCCCCGGGTGTATAGGGGACCAGTGACTGGATGGCCGGGCTCCAGAATTTACTCATGCTCGGACTGCCCTGCAGCAATTGAATTTAAGGCTGCATGATAACAGAGCCGGCAGGTGGGAAGAAATGACGCGCCTGAATGTGGGTACAGTTCAGTTCTTCAGCGGGCTCTGTTCATCACGCAGGTAGTCGGGGACACCGTTCTCGGTAGATCGGTCCAGTGCGCCGATATCGAGCATCGGAGCCGCATCAATGTGGTGTGCACCCAGTATGTGGGATACGCGCTCAAGAGAGGCAACGATCATCGATTGTTCCCAGTCGTGCATATCTTCGAACTCGCGGATAAAGGTGTCTTGCAAGGTGGCTGGGGCTGACTTGAGCAGTTCGAGACCGGCTTCAGTGGGGCAGGCCAGAACCTTGCGCTTGTCGGTGTGGCTGCGCTCGCGGCGGACCAGTTCCTTGCGTTCAAGCCGGTCAAGAATGCTGGTGACAGTTGCCTGCGCCAGATTCATTTCCTTGGCCAGCATGCCAATTGTCAACGGGCCGTTGATGCGCAGCGTTTGCATGACCATCAGTTGTGGCATGGTGAGCCCGGTCAGGCGGCTCAAATGTTTGTCATGCAGATCGGTGGCACGAATAATCTGGCGCAACAGCACCAGTGCGTCCTGACTCTTTTCCATAGCGCTCAGCAGATCTCCGGAAGCAGGTGTGAACTGATCGCGCTTTTTAGCCTGATTCGTAAAGTATTGCAAAATAAGTTTGTCACTCCTTGTTAAGTATTTTGTAATGCAAAGCAATGTAAGATTTCAGGTTTTGCCGTGTGTATAGCCTTTAAATGCGCTCAAATGGACTAATATATGTAGAGCATTACGATGACTTGTGAGCTTGCAATGCCATTCTAGATGTGTTTTATAATAAAAACCATAGCAATGCGAAATAAATCAAATACTATGGAATCTGACATTATTACTTTGCGTAAACCCAAGGCCACTGATGGCTATGCTCTACATAAGCTGGTGGAGCGTTGTGCTCCGCTTGATCCCAACTCTGTCTACTGCAATCTGCTTCAGTGCAGCGACTTCGCTGACACGGCAGTAGCGGCGGAAGACGAAAACGGTGAGCTGGTCGGTTTTATTTCCGGCTACCGTCCGCCGAATCGTCCGGACACTCTTTTTGTCTGGCAGGTGGCAGTCGACTCACGTTGCCGCGGCAAAAAGCTTGGCCAGAAAATGCTGTTCGAGCTGGCTGAGCGCTTGGCACCTGAAGGTGTTCGTTTTATCGAGACCACCATCACGCCCGGTAACGTCGCCTCGGAAACTCTTTTTGCTCGCGTGTTTGCGGCCTTGTCAGCGCCGGTAGAGCGCTCGGTCCTGTTCTCACGTGATGAGCACTTTGAAGGCAAGCACGATGATGAAGTGCTGTACCGTGCAGGCCCTTTCAAGCTCACTCCCCCGAATGCATAACCAGGAGAAATCGATGAATATTTTCCAGAAAACTGAATCTGAAGTTCGTACATATAGCCGCTCTTTCCCGGTGACGTTCACCAAGGCGAAAGGTGCTGTACTGACCACTGATGAGGGCAAGGACTATGTCGATTTCCTCGCCGGCGCCGGAACACTGAACTACGGCCACAACAACGATGTTCTCAAGCAGGCACTGGTTGACTACATCATGGCAGATGGCGTGACTCATGGTTTGGATATGCAGACCGAAGCTAAGGCCGAGTTCCTGAATACGTTCCGCGACCTGATCCTTGAGCCGCGTGGTATGGGTGACTTCAAAGTCATGTTCACGGGGCCGACGGGTACCAACTCGGTAGAGGCCGCGTTGAAACTGGCGCGCAAGGTCAAGGGGCGCAGCAACATCATCTCCTTCACCAACGGCTTTCATGGTGTGACCGGTGGAGCGCTGGCTGCTACCGGTAATCAGCATCATCGTGGTGGCATGGGAACCTCCATGCCGGACGTGACCCGCATGCCGTTTGACGGCTATCTGGGTGAGGGTGTTGATACCACAGAATATCTGGAGCAGGTGCTGAGCGATCCGAGCAGTGGTGTCGATCACCCTGCTGCGGTAATCGTGGAAACCATCCAGGGTGAGGGTGGCCTGAACGCAGCCTCTTTTGAATGGTTGCGTAACCTTGAAAAGGTATGCCGCCGCCATGACATGCTGTTGATTGTCGATGACATTCAGTCCGGCTGTGGTCGTTCAGGGCGCTTCTTCAGTTTCGAAGAGGTCGGCATTAAACCTGACATCATCACCCTGTCCAAGTCCCTCAGTGGCTATGGTCTGCCGTTTGCAGTCACCATCTTCCGTCCTGAGTTGGATATCTGGAGCCCGGGTGAGCATAACGGCACTTTCCGTGGTAACAACCACGCGTTCGTAACCGCTGCCACTGCATTCAAGACGTTCTGGAGCGATGACAGCTTCCAGAAAGAAGTGCAGCGCAAGGCGAAGAAACTGCGTGAAGGTCTGCAGGCGATTATTCGCAAGCACGGCAACAAAACCCTGGAGCTGAAGGGTCGTGGTCTGATGAGCGGTATCGAGTGCCCGGATGGTGATCTGGCCGGTGCGGTGATCAAGGGTGCCTTTGAACAGGGGTTGGTAATTGAGACCAGTGGTGCGCATGACCAAGTGGTGAAATGCCTGGTGCCGCTTGTAATCACTGATGAGCAGATAGATTTTGGTATGAAAGTGCTGGATAAGGCATTTGCAGCAGCCATGGAAAAACGTGAGCGTAAGGCTTCCTGAACCTCGGGCCTCTGCCCTGGAAGTTCACGAGCGCCTGCGGGCGCTCCGCACACTGCATAAATTCAACGGAGAACAGATTCAATGATCGTAAGAACCCTGCAGGAATGTGAAAATTCGGAACGTCGTGTCGTATCCGAGAACTGGGAAAGCACCCGTATGCAGTTGAAAAATGACAACTGTGGCTACTCTTTCCATATCACCACCATCTATGCAGGTACCGAGACCCACATCTGGTACCAGAACCATTTCGAGTCCGTATACTGCATCAGCGGTGAAGGCGAAATCGAGACTTTGGCTGACGGCAAGATTTATCAAATCCGCCCGGGTACACTGTACATTCTGGACAAGCATGACGAGCATCTGCTGCGTGCCAGCTCCGAACTCAAGCTGGCATGTGTATTCAATCCGCCGCTGAGCGGCAAGGAAGTACATGACGAGAACGGCGTTTACCCGATCGATGCAGACCCGATCGAAGCCTGATCTGCCCCGGATATCCTTCGCCTGAGGGATATCCGGTCGTACCAGAGCGCAACCGTTCAACGGCAAATCCATGAGAGAAGCCAACAGGATATAACATGCATACTGTAGAGAAGATCGGCGGCACCTCAATGAGTCGCTTCAGCGAACTGATGGACACTATTCTGATTGGTGACCGCAGCGGAGAGGAATTGTACAACCGCATCTTCGTTGTTTCCGCCTATGGCGGTATCACCAATCTGCTCCTTGAACACAAGAAAACCGGTGAGCCCGGTGCCTATGCCCGCTTTGCCAACGCCGAAAACGAAAGTGCCTGGCGTGAAGCGCTGGCCGAAGTAAAGGCACGTATGGTCGAGATCAACCGGGAGCTGTTTGGTGATACCGACGAGCGCACACAAGCGGATGCCTTCATTACCCAGCGTATTGGGGATGTCGAGGCGATTATGTCCAACCTGGAGGAGCTCTGTTCCTACGGTCATTTCCAGCTCGATGACCACCTGATGAAGGTGCGCGAAATGCTGGCCGCCATTGGTGAGTCTCACAGCGCACACAACAGCGTGCTTGCGCTGCGCAAGGCTGGCGTCAATGCACGGTTTGTTGACCTTTCAGGCTGGGATCAGGAAGAGCCGCTGGCGTTTGATGACATGATCGAACAGAGCTTTGCTGACATTGATGTCAGTCGCGAAATGCCGATTGTCACCGGCTATACCCACTGCAAGGAAGGGCTGATGCGTACCTTCGACCGTGGTTACAGCGAGATGACCTTCAGCAAGATCGCGACCAAGACGGGCGCAGTCGAGGCGGTAATCCACAAGGAGTTCCACCTCAGTACAGCCGATCCGGGTATTGTCGGGCTGGACAATGTCGTCACGATTGGTCGAACTAACTATGACGTGGCCGATCAGCTGTCCAACCTGGGTATGGAAGCGATCCACCCCAAGGCAGCCAAGGGCCTGCGTCAACAGGAGATTGAACTGCGCATCAAAAACGCGTTCGAGCCTGATCATGCCGGTACTGTTATCAGTACGGATTACTGCAGTGCCAAACCCTGCGTTGAGATTATCGCTGGCCGTTCCAATGTATTCGGTATTGAAATTTTCGATCAGGATATGTTGGGCGAGGCGCGCTACGACATTGAGTTGTCGCGCCTGCTGCATGAGCTCAAGCTCTATGTTGTCAACCGTGATTCCGACGCCAACAGTATCACCTATTTTGTGGCGGGTAACCGCAAGATGGTCAACCGTGCTGTGCGCTTGATCAGCGAAAAATACGTGAGTGCCGAGGTGGCGATGCACAAGGTTGCAATTGTCTCGGCCATCGGCTCGGATCTGAAAGTGCCTGGTATTCTGGCTAAAACGGTTTCCGCATTGGCGGCTGCCGGAATCAGTGTACAGGCGCTGCATCAGTCCATGCGTCAGGTTGAGATGCAGTGTATCGTGAACCAGGAAGATTATGAGCCTGCGGTACGTGCGTTGCATCACGCCTTGATCGAACAGGAGGATCACGGGGACGTTATATGCGCCGCCTGAGTGCGCTGCTGATGGCTGGATTGCTGCTGGCGTTGCCATCGGCAAAGGCCCAGTCTCCTTCGTCTGACACCACTGCCGCCTCCGAGGCGGCAGTGGTCGTTTCCGAGTCTGATCAGTTGCGTTCGGAGCAGCGTCAGGAGTTGCGTCAACACGTTCAGCAACTGCAGGAGCCGCTCTACAATCCGTTTATCGAACGCTACATGATCGATGAAATCAAGGCGCTGCGCTCCGACATGGAGCGGCAACGGGTCGAAATGATTCGGGAGATTACCGACCGTGAGCTGAAGGTGGCCAACACCTCGATCTCTTATGCCACCGACACGGTAACCTATTTTTTCTATCTGATTGCAGCTGCATCATCGATCCTGTTGATTGTGGGCTGGAGCTCAATCCGTGAGATTCGTGAACGGGTACAGAGCATTGCGGATGAAAAAGTGGGCAAACTGGTGCAGGAGTATGAGGAGCGGCTTGATCGAGTCGAGAAGGAACTGCTGCGCAAATCCCGCATCATTCAGGAAAACCAGCATGAGCTGGAGATTACCAATGAAGTTCAGACCCTATGGGTCAAGGCGACTCAGGAAACGTCCTGGGAGCAGAAAATACGGTTGTATGATCGTATTCTTGAGCTGCGCCCGGATAATCCGGAAGCGCTAACCTATAAGGCCGATGCGGCGCTCGAACTGAACCAGCATCAGTGGGCGATCTCACTGTGTAACCGTGCCTTGACGGTAGATCCTGACAGTGGTCATGCCTACTTTCAGCTGGCCTGTGCCTATGCTGACCTGGGGGCCAGCCGCATAGCACTGGATTATCTGAAACAGGCTGTACAGATTTCGGATGAGTATCGGGAGCAGGGCCGTCAGGAGCAGCGTCTGCTGTCACTGTCGCAGGAGCCTGATTTCGTGTCAGTACTTACGCAACAGCAGGAAGGAAGCAGCAAAGAGGACTAGACTCTTTGCTGCGTAATTCAAGGATTAATGCAGGTAGAGATCCTGGTCGTCGAAGATGTCGCCAATTTGGCGCATCAGACGACGCTCTTCCATTAGGTCTTCGATCTGGCGGCGGCGCTTGCCGTTATAGCGTACACGGCTGCGGCCGATCTCTTCCTCTTCGGTAAACTGCTCGTTCCAGTCGTCCAGATCGTCATCTGCAACTTGATCGACACGGATTTTGGTGCCCATCGACATGATCTCATTTATCAGGTTTAACAGGTGCGGCAGGGCCGCGTCATGGGTGTGGGAGCGATTTCGGACCGGTTTTTAAGGTTGCCGCCGAGGCCGCGTCATGACTGGGTTTGAGCCCCGTCTCCACTTCCGCGAATATAGTTCAGTGGCCGGTCGGCTTCAAAATAAAAAATTGCTATCGCCTGGATTAAAAAAGACGAGAATGCGCTATCAGGAGAGGAGAAGGGCTGCCGGTTGGCAGCCCTTGGGGATTACTTTTCGAAAACGTAGGTGCCGGGTGCCACTGTCAGTGGTGGATATTCCTTTGATCCCATGGTCGGGGGGGCAACTTTGCTGCCGGAGTGCTTGTCCAGCCATTCGCACCAGGGCACCCACCAGGAGCCGTCCTGGCTCTCATGACGAACCAGCCAGTCATCAGCCGGAATATGTTTGTCTTCTGCAGTCTGAACACCCACCTGATAGCTGCGTCTCGGGTGGCCGGGCTCGCTGACGATACCGGCATTGTGGCCGCCACTGGTGAGTACAAATGTCACTTCAGTGTTCATCAGGTCATGGATCTTGTAGACAGATCGCCACGGTGCCACATGGTCGGTCTGGGTTGCGACGCAGAAAACGGGAACGCGAATGTCTCGCAGCGAGATGGCACGATCACCCACACGGAAACGCCCGCTGGCAAGGTCGTTTTTCAGGAACAGGCGCTGCAGATACTCAGAGTGCATTTTGTAAGGCATGCGGGTGGAGTCGGCGTTCCAGGCCATCAGGTCGTTCATGTGTGGCGGTTCACCCAGTAGATATTCGCTGACTATTCGCGACCAGATAAGGTCATGGGAACGCAGCAGCGTGAAGGCACCGGCCATCTGCTGTGTATCCAGATAGCCGCGGTCCCACATCAGGTCTTCCATATAGCTGAGCTGACTTTCATCGATAAACAGCATTAGCTCGCCGGCTTCAGTAAAGTCGGTCTGTGCCGTAAACAGACTGAGTGATTTCAGGCGATCATCGTTGTCTCGTGCCATGGCCGAGGCGGCAATGGTGGCAAGCGTGCCTCCAAGGCAATAGCCGACAAGGTGTACCTTCTGCTCAGGTACCACCGAGTTGATCACTTTCAGTGCGTCCATCACACCACGGCGCAGGTAATCACCCATGCCCATGTCACGGTCTTGGGCGGTGGGGTTGTGCCAGGAGATCATGAAGACTGTGTGGCCCTTGTCGACCAGGTACTTGACCATGGAATTGTGCTCGGACAGGTCAAGAATGTAGTACTTCATGATCCAGGCGGGTGTAATCAGAACCGGCTCGGCGGCAACCTTGTCGGTTGTGGGCGAGTACTGAATCAGCTCAATCAGGCGGTTACGGAACACCACCTTGCCGGGTGTTACCGCCAGGTTCTTGCCGGGCATGAATTCGGGGTCGATATCATCCGTTTCACTCAACAGGTTATGCTGGATATCCTCCAGCATGTTCTGCAGTCCCTGTACCAGATTCTGGCCGCCGGTATTAACGGTTTTCTCTACCACCAGCGGGTTTGTCATTGGGTAATTGGTCGGCGAGAACAGGTCAAGCCACTGGCGCGCGGCAAACGACACCATATTCTCATGGTGGGGAGCAACGCCGGGAATTCCGGTTGTCGCATAGTGCCACCACTGTTCCTGCAGCAGAAAACCCTGTGACATCACATTGTAGGGAAAGCGTTTCCAGGCCTCGTCACGAAAGCGACGGTCTCCCGGCAGTGGCTTGATGAAAGGGGGTGCGTTGGCATCAAGACTGGCGCGGCCGGCCCAGAGAGAAAATGCACTGAGCTTGCGCACCATATTCTCACGCATCTCGTTCATTTTGCCTGGTGAATGGCTGGTATGGATCAGCCAGTCCATGTAGGCCAGGGTCAGAGAGGCGGGCGACATGCCGTTGGTGTAACGTCCCTCGATGGCATGGATGACACGGTCTATGCTGTTCTTAATGTCCGGTAGTGGCATGCGGGTCATTCGAATCTCCTTTCTTGTCCGGTGGGGGCCCGGAACCTTAGTGTTAAGAGTAACAGTCAGTATAGGGGCGGTGTATGACTATTTTTTAACCCAAAGTCGAATTGCCAATAACCTCACTTTTCGACTTTTGCTGCAGGTGCGAAAAATATAGAATAGCTTATATTACGTTATGCTTGAATGCACACCGGCGCAGCCGGCGATCAGGGGATCAAAGCGAGTGTCGACCAAATACCTCAAACGCTTCTTCAAACCCGAATCCATTGCCATTTTCGGTGCTTCCGAGCGCGAGGACAGCATGGGCGGAATCGTGCTGCGTAACCTGCTGGACAGTGGTTATGCGGGTAAGCTGATGGCGGTCAATGCTCAAGGGTATGAGCAGGTTAACGGTGTTCATTGCTATCGATCGCTGTCAGACCTGCCTGAAATGCCGGATCTGGCCATTATTTGTTCACCGCCTGAAAGCGTGGCGGGTATCATTCGCAAACTTGGCGCCAATATGGTCAAAGCAGCCATGATTCTGACCGGAGGGCTGAGCAACTCGGACAGTGATCATTCCCGTTCACTGCGCGAAGAGGTCCGTGAGGCAGCACGCCCCTATGGCATTCGCATTCTGGGCCCAGACTGCATGGGTTTGCTGGTACCGGGATCAAAGCTCAATGCGAGCTACGCGCATGTGAACATAAGCAAGGGCAAGGTGGCATATGTGGGTCAGTCAGGGCTGCTGGGCACGGCCATGATTGACTGGGCCAGCGGGCAGGAGATCGGTTTCTCCCACTTTCTTACACTGGGTGAAGGTGTTGACGTCGATCTGCCGGCCATTATCGACTATCTGGCAAAAGATCCCACCACCCATGCCATTCTGTTGCAGATGGATCGTATTATCGGTTCTGCGCGCGACTTTGTCTCAGCGGTACGGGCTGCGTCCCGCAACAAGCTGGTGCTGGTACTCAAATCCAATATCATCCAGGACGGTCGTATGTCGGTGGAATTGGCCCCCGGCGTTGATGATGAAGACCGTGTATATGATGCGGCCCTGCGCCGAGCCGGCGCCGTGCGGGTTGAAACCTCGGACCAGCTGTTCAATGCACTGGAAACCCTGTCACGAATGAAACCGATGCGCGGTGAGCGCCTCGCCATTGTCTGTAACGGTATGGGCCCCAACGCATTGGCCAATGATCGACTGCTGCGCAAGCAGGGCAAGCTGAGTGAAATTACCGAAGAGACTCGGACCGCACTTGAGGCCATTTTGCCGGCCGAGTGGAATGGGCGTAACCCGGTTGATCTCAACGCCGATGCGACCCCGGAACGTTTTGCCGAAGCCATTCGTTTGTTGACCAAGGACCCTAACGTTGATGCAGTACTGACCATTCATGCACCGACACGCATGGCTGCCAGCGTTGCGACAGCCGATGAGGTGATCAAGGTGGCACGCAAGACACCGCGCAATGTGCTGACCTGCTGGATGGGCCGCTTTTCGGCCATCGAGGCACGCAACCACTGCAACGCAGCTGGTATTCCCACCTTTATGACCCCGGAAGAGTCGGTGGACGCCTTTATGCAGATGGTTGATTACCACCGTAATCAGGCCGCCATGCGCCAGACGCCGGCGCCATACCATTTGCATAACCTGCCAAATCGAAAGCGGGCGCGGCAGATGCTGCAGGATGCGCATGCAGAGGGGCGGGACTATCTGACCCACTCCGAAGCCAGTGATCTGTTGGATCTGTACGAAATCCCGACACCCAATACCGGCTATGCCGATGATATCGTCGGGGTCGTGGAGCTGGCACGGCAGATGGGTGGTTCGGTAGCCGTCAAGGCGCTGCACCAGGACAATCTGTACCCCTTCTTTTACGACAGTAGCGCCTACCAGCGCTGGCGTGATCTGGCGCTGGATCTGTACTCCATCAGCGAAGTGCGCCATGCCACCACCAAGCTGGCCTACAGAGTGAGTGAACGGTACCAGCCAGAGCAGACCCACGGCTTCGTGGTACAACAGATGAAACGTGGCTTTCAATCCCTCCAGATCAATGTGGGTGTGACCCGTGATCCCGTATTTGGCCCACTGATTCTGTTCGGTGTGGGTGGCTATGCGATTGATGTACTGGCCGATCGCAATATCATGCTGCCGCCGCTGAACTTCGCATTGGCGCGTCAGCTGGTCAAGCGCTCGCGGGTGTACAACATCATCAGCGAAAACAGTTATCAGGTTGAGCGTGATGTTGATCATCTGTGTGAGCTACTGATACGACTGTCGGAGATGGTGGTTGATCTGCCTGAACTGAAATGTCTGGAGATCAATCCGCTGCTGCTGAACAAGCGTGGGCTGCTGGCCGTCGATTGCGCCGTATCGCTGGGTGAGGCCGCGAGGCTGTCGATATCTCCGTACCCGGAACATCTCAGCGAGAATGTCTCTCTGCGTCGCTCTGGACGCAAGGCGATTCTGCGCGCCATTCGTGGTGAGGACGAGCCGGCTCACCTGGAGTTTTTCAACTCGCTTAGCCCGGAGTCGATCCGGCTGCGTTATTTTTACAGTCGAGGTGTGCCCAGCCATGCGGAGCTGGCCAACTGGACCCAGATCGACTACGACCGTGAAATGGCTTTCATTGTGTCGGCACCGAAACTCAGTGGTGCAGGATTTGAAACCCTGGGGGTAGTGCGAGCCGTGACCGATGCCGATAATATACGCAGCGAGTTTTCCATCGTGATCCGGGACGACATGCAGGGCGAAGGGCTTGGGGTAATGCTGATGCAGAAAACCATCGATTACTGCACCAGTCGTGGCACTTTGCAGCTGGTGGGGTCCACCATGCCCAGCAATAAAGGTATGCAGGGGTTAGCTCGCAAGCTTGGCTTCAAGATCAGCTACAACATGGAAGAGGATGTGGTTGATATGAAAATGATGCTGAACGAGCCCACTGAAGACTGGCAGATCTACCGCCTGCAGCACTGATCTCCTTGACCGACCAATCCAGCCGACAGGACGCTCCCGAGTGGGCGTCCGGTATTGTTACGTATTATGAGCACAGCAACCGAACCCGATCAATCCGCTTTCCGTCTTTCGTTGCCGGTACTGTTTGGCTATATACCGCTGGGGATGGCCTTTGGCGTCCTGTTTTCCGAGCTGGGGTATCACTGGCTGTATGCAGCCCTGATGGGGCTGGTGATCTATGCCGGGGCTGGCCAGTTCATGGCAGTGGGCCTGCTGGCCAATCAGGCAGGTCTGGTTGAAGTGTTCGTGGCTACACTGTTGCTGAATGCCCGCCACATGGTATATGGCCTGTCACTCTTGAGTAACCTCACACTGCAGGGCTCGCGCCGTTGGTATCTGATCTACGCCCTGACCGACGAAACCTATTCGCTGCTGACCATGCTGCAGGCCGGCTGTGATCGAATGCGTGCTCGGCTTCAGTTCAGGTTGGCACTGCTGAATCACCTCTACTGGGTGATCGGTTGTACCCTGGGGGCCTGGCTGGGTGGGCAAATCAGCTTTTCAACGGCAGGTATCGAGTTCACGCTGCCTGCACTGTTCCTGGTGCTGACATTGGAACAATATCGAGTGGTACGCCGACCGGGTGTGTTTGTTCTGGCACTGGTAATCGGCCTGCTGGCGCTTTTGATCAGTGCCGACAACATGCTGATGTTATCCATAGGAATGGCCGTTTCATTGTTGATCATGGCCAGAGGAGGAGAGGCGTGGAGCCGACTGCGTATCTTCTGAGTGTCATAGCCGTGGCTGCTCTGGCCACCTTTCTGACACGAGCACTGCCTTTTGTGCTGCTTTATCGTTGGGCTGACCACCCGCTGTTGAAGCACCTTGGGCGCTATTTGCCACCTGTGCTGATGGTTTTGCTGCTGTTGTACGCATTGAGGGATGCGTTGATGACGGGGCAATATCTATTGCCCTCGCTGTTGTCGCTGGGGCTTGTGACTGCGCTGCACTGGCTGCTGCGCAATCCGCTGATCAGCATTTTGTCCGGTACCGGTCTTTATATGTTGTTGATCCAGACAATGCCCACTGGCTGACATATATCAGGGCTGATGGGGGCAAAACAGGTCGTGCAGGGTGCGTATAATGGTGATCGCGGTGTTACCGTTGAGCGAGTAAAAAATGGTTTGGGACTCGCGTCGGGTACGTACCAATCCATCCCGGCGCAGCACGGCCAGATGTTGCGACAGGGCTGACTGGCTCAGATCAAGGCAGCGATTGAGCTCAGATACGGACAACTCCTTGCCGTCGAGGTGACACAGAATCAGCAGGCGACTGTCGTTGCCCAGCACGCGCATCAGTTTCGCGGCAGATGCTGCATTCTGCTTCATCATCTCGATGCTGTCAGGGCTTAACTGTGGGGCAGGTTCGGCAGGGCGGTGGTCCGTGTGAGTCACGTCACAATACTCCAATCTTGTTATTTGTTGGCAATTCTAGCCTATCACTACAGTTAATCCAATTTAACTAATATACCTAGAACGAATATTAGTCTTCTCTTATGTCATAACGTGCCGACACTTCAGACCCCCGCGCCCGTGTATGTGACGCTGATTTAGGGGAAACCCTTATACTTTGGTGCAGCTCGCGACTAAAGTCGATTGTTGACATCTCGACTTGCTTTGCCTTCGCCTATAACGTTCCGCCTGCTTGTTGTCAGGGGGTTGGGGAGCCCCCTGTTTTCCTTAAATAGAAATAAAACACTGGTCAATGCCAGAGGAGCACTTATGGAACTCTATCAGCGAAAGCATGGGGAGGAGCATCCGTATTGGAAGTTCGGCCCTTTCAAAATTCGTCTGCCATTCATTCACCATCGCTGGGAATGGCCAGAAACCATCCAGGCCTTGATCATGTTCGTGGTTGGCATGGCGATGATACCGCTGCTGGAGCAGTATCTGGGTCTACCTTACGATGTGGCACTGGCGTTTGTGGTGATCTGCGGTTTTGGCTTTATGCTGCCAACCGTGTTGGGAGTTCCGATGGTGCCGGGATGGATAACACCCGCGATTCCGGTGGTGGTGCTGTTTCTTGGTAATTTTGAGCCCGGCCCCGAAGCAATACGTGCACTGATCGGGCTGCAGCTGGTCGTCACCCTGATCTTCTTTGTTCTCGGCATTACGCGGCTGGGCAGCAAGCTTGTCGACATGTTTCCGGATTCGATCAAGGGTGGCATTCTGATGGGAGCGGGTATTGCCGCCATATCCGGTGAAATTGTGGCGGGTGGCCGACTTGAGCAAACGCCGGTTTCACTGATCATCGGTGGTGCCGTGACCGGGTACGTTCTGTTTTCACTGTCATTTCGTGACTGGACGGAAAAACACCGCTGGGCAAGGGTAATCGCCGGCTATGGTATGGTCCCGGGTGCGTTGGTGGCGATGGCCATCGGTTGGGCCGTAGGTGAATATCCAATTCCTGAGGTCCAGTTTGGCCTGTCTGCACCTGCGTTTGACAAGGTGCTGGACTACACCGTATTCGGTGTTGGCCTGCCATCCCTTGAGATGGTCTGGATGGCAATTCCGACCGCTGTGATCGCCTATATTATCGCGTTCGGCGATATCATCGTGGGTAAAAGCCTGCTCAACCGTGTGGACCACCTGCGCCCTGATGAAAAAATTGAAGTCAATGTTGACCGGGTGCACCTTGTCACCGCCATGCGTAACCTGATGCATTCGCTGCTGGCCCCCTATCCGGGTCTGGCTGGCCCCTTGTTCACTGGTGCGATGGCGACCATTGCGGAGCGCTATCGTTACGGTCGCAAGGCGATGGATACCATCTACAGCGGGGCCAGCATCTTCTGGATTGTCGGGTTTATTGCACTGTTCATGCTGCCACTGGTGACCCTGTTCAAGCCTGTGCTGCCGATTGCCCTGTCCCTGACGTTGCTGATCACCGGCTATCTCTGTATCAGTGTGGGCGTTGAACAGATCGATAACGCCACCTCCATGGGCGTTGCCGGCACCATGGGGGTTGTGCTGTCAGTCTACGGTGCAGCCTATGGGCTGGCTGTGGGTATCATTCTTTACCTGCTGCTGGAGCGCCGCTCGAAAAAGGCATTGCAGGAACACGCTGGCGAGATGCCGGAAGAACCGATACACATTGAAGAAATAGCCGAGGATTACGGTAACCGTTGAAACAGGGGCTGTCGGTGCAGGGATGCACCACAGCCGACTCAGGCTCTGGCAAAGTCGGTGCGGCTCTTGCGACGCTTAGCAGCCGGCTTGTTGTTGCCCGCCTGAGTGCAGTTCCGGCCCCGTTCCTTAGCCAAATAGAGAGCCAGATCGGCACGCTTTATGACTTCCCGCGGTGTTTCACCAGCTTTGTTTTGACATACACCGATACTGATCGTCACCTTTACGATGCTGGTATCAGAGGAGTTGCTGCCTCGCTGATTGCGACCACTCTGATCATCCTCCGGCCGGTTCTGATCACGTATCTTCATCGGGTAGTCGGCAACACGCTGGCGTACCTGCTCAAGTGCATCAAAGGCTTCCTGCTCTGAGCGGCGCTTGAACACAATTGTGAATTCCTCACCACCATAACGAAACAGCCTGCCGCCACCGCGCACCAGATTCAACTGTGATGCAACCATCCGTAATACCTGGTCTCCGATGTCATGCCCATAGCGGTCATTGAATTTCTTGAAATGATCGATATCCAACATGGCAATCGAATAGTGTCGGCCTGGCCCAATGAGATAATGTTCAAGTGCGCGGCGACCGGGAATGCCGGTGAGTGTATCAATAAAGGCCATACCGTAGCCGTGATGAATCAAAGCGCCAATCAGTAACAGTTGTGCCAGCAGATGATAGCCGCTGTTGAGCAAAGGTTGTCCCGGCTGGCTAAGGCTGATCAGGAATGCGAACGACAGTGCAGCAGTTGCCAGCGTATCTACAGGCTGGCGCCGCAATCGCAGCAGGCAGATGGGCAGCAACAGGAGCAGGTTCCACCAGAAGGCAGCTGTTGGAAGAGCCAGTCCCGGAGCAATAAAGTTGAGTAATGCCAGTGGCAGATGCGGCAGCAACTGTGTCAGCAGTTGGGGAGACTCAAGCCAGATAAGTCCCGGGACAAGATAGATGACAATCAAACAGCCGCAGCGAAGCATGCCGCTGCGAGACAGCAGGCCTCGTTCAGGCAGAAGCAGTAATACAACCTGGCCCAAAGGCCAGAACAGACTCAGCAAAACCAGCAGCACATAACTGGCCGGATTATCGGGGCCGGCATCGGCCGTGGCGTGCAGCAGGGTGGCGGCACAGGCAAAGTGCAGTGACAGCAGGAGAATTCGGCCATGCTTGAAGCCGATAGCCAACAGCATCACCATCAGCGCCAAAAGCCAGGGTAGGGTATTCAACAGCAGCTGGTGACCGGGCGTAAGCAGGTGGAGCTGATCACGTAGCAAAAACGGAACCGGCAGCAACAGCAACGGCAGCAAACGCAACGCCAGTTTCAGAATCACGTGAACACCCACTCCATTATCCGGGCAAGAGTCGCAAGTTTAACACGCCCGGAGAGAATGAGCCTGCCGATTGTGCTGTTGAGCACAGTCGGCAGGTGTGGTGTCAGGCGCGATGAGTCGGTTTGAATCCGATCATGCGAGCGATAAGAATGGCAGGGCACCAGCCGGTAAAAGCTGACTGAATCAAGCTAAGCCCAATAATCAGCGGCAGGATCAAAAGGGTTGGGCCGACCATGCCCAATACTACGGGCAAGCTTGTGGCGAGAATCAGAATGCCGGCAATAATATGAACGCCTTGGTTGACGCTCATGCCCTTGGAGTCACATACCTCTTCCTTCAGGCCCAGCAAGCGAAACACCGTGATGGCGGGGCACCAGCGAGTAAAGGCAGACTGCAGCAGGTTGAAACCGACAAAAGCAGTCAGCCAGAGCCAGAGGGCAGAGTGGTATTGGCTAAGTGCCAGGCTTATCAGCACAACGGTACCGGCCATCAAGCGCAGGGCAGCATTCAATGTCATCGAGCATCTCCTTTGATTAGAGTTTTCTGAATTATATATAATTAATGTCTAATATTAATAGTCAAAAGTCGACTGAATATCCAATGCTGTCGTTTCCATGCTCCTTCAGTCGGGCTATGCTGGAAAAAATTCTGACAGGAGACCGGCATGAGTGAGTTCAGGCGTTTATTGGTGAATCTTGCTGAAGATGAGCACCGGGGCGAGCTGCTGCAGAAGATGCGGCGTCTGCTGACGCCCGACAGTCAGGTTGAACTGTTTTCCTGTGTCTATTCGGCGGGATTGGACAGCAGTCATCTGTTCGACGCTGATGGGCGCCAGCATGCGATTCAGTCCGTCTTGAGAAAGGTGGAAAAAGGTCTGCAGTCCCATATGGACAAGCTGGTACAGCAGGAGATTGAGGCCGGGGCGGATGTCTACTGGGATCGGGATCGAGCTGAAGGCGTGGTACGCAAGGCGCTGCGCTACCAGCCCGAGCTGGTGCTGCATGCGTTGGAGCCTCATCCCAGAGTGCTGAGCCAGTTGCTGGCGGCGTCTGACTGGCGTTTGCTGCGCCAGTGCCCGACACCACTGCTGTTAAGCAAGACACGTCAATGGTCTGAGCGTCCTCGCATTGCAGCCGCCATCGACCCTTTTCATCTTGATGATGTAGCTGCTGAGCTGGATCAGAAGCTGTTGAGCCATGCAACACGGTTGGCGGCACAGCTGGGGGGAGAACTGCATGTGATTCACGTATTCAATACGCTGCCACACTCGGCCATTTTCGATGAGCACCTGGTTGTGGATTACGAGCAGCTGCAGAAAAAAGTGGCAATAGAGCACCGGCAGCGGATTGGTGAAATGATTGCGCCACTGCAACTGGAGGTCGGAGACCCCTGCGTTCACCTTAGGGAAGGTGAGTTTCATCAGGTATTGCCGAAGTTGATCGATGAACAGTCAATCGATGTGCTGGTGATGGGGTCTTTGGCGCGCGGTTTTATCGATCGACTGCTGCTGGGAAGTTCTGCTGAGCGTCTGTTGGATCAGGTCAGCTGTGACCTGATGATCGTCAAACCGGACAGCTTTCACTGCCCGGTGACAGAGTTCTAGACAGCAGGGCTAAATCTCGAAGCTGGCCCATACAGGGGCATGGTCGGACGGTTTTTCCATGCCTCGTATCTCGTAATCGATACCGGCATCTCGACAGCGCTCCAGCAATACGGGCGTGGCCATAATCGCGTCAATGCGCAGGCCTCGACGAGGATCGTCGTCAAAGCCACGGCTGCGGTAATCGAACCAGCTGAACAGGTTGTCCTCCTCCGGGTGCAGTATGCGGAAGCTGTCACCCAGGCCCCACTGCTTAAGCTGGTCAAGCCACTCGCGCTCAACCGGCTGGAAGCTGGTTTTGCCGGTTTTCAGCCAGCGTTTGCGGTTGACTTCACCGATACCGATATCCTTGTCTTCCGCCGAAATATTAAGATCACCCATCACCACCAGCGGCTGCTCGGGGTTGCAGCTGGACTGCAGATAAGCCAGCAGATCAGCATAGAAACGACGCTTGGCCGGGAATTTTGTCTCGTGGGCAATGTTCTCGCCCTGGGGGAAGTAGCCGTTAAGAACCTTGATGGGCTTGCCGCTGGCCGAGTTGAACTCGGCCATGATCATGCGGCGCTGGGCATCAGGCTCATCCCCCGGAAAACCGTATTCAACATTAATCGCAGGCTCACGAGAAATCAGGCACACGCCGTAATGTCCCTTTTGACCGTGATAGACAACGTGATATCCCATCGCCTCGATCTGCTCTCGCGGGAACTGGTCATCGGCTACCTTGGTTTCCTGAATGCCGATCACATCCGGCTGATGCTTTTCGATCAATCGCTCAAGCTGGTGCATGCGTGCGCGAATACCGTTGGTATTGAAAGAGATCAGTTTCATGCTCTGTCCTGAAGGAAGCTGCGGGTCAGGTGAATCATATTATCAGAAACGGCCAGCCAGGTGGGTACGATGCAATAGTTTTTGGCTATTACTGCGGGGCGGCAGTTCTATTGGGCTATCGTGTTACAGCCCGATACAATGTCTCTAATGAACGAGTGGATTGTTAAGGAGAGCACAGTGGCAGAATTCGATTATGACCTGTTTGTGATTGGCGCCGGGTCTGGCGGTGTACGTGCTGGCCGGATGGCTGCCAGCATGGGAGTTCGGGTAGCTGTAGCCGAAGATCGCTATCTTGGTGGTACCTGCGTTAACGTGGGCTGCGTGCCGAAAAAACTCTATGTCTATGCGTCACATTATGCTGAGTCCTTGCATGAAGCCGAGGGCTACGGCTTGAAGGCGGAGTCTGTCCAATTTGACTGGGCGACTTTACGAGACAACAAAAAGCAGGAGATTGCCCGTCTTAACGGGATCTACACCAACCTGCTCAAAAATGCCGGCTGTGAGTTGATGGATGGCCGCGCCAGCATCACAGGGCCTAATGAGGTCAGTGTCAACGGCAAGACTTATACTGCAGAGCGGATTCTGGTGGCTACCGGAGGCTGGCCCTTTGTGCCGGACCTGCCAGGCAAGGAACATGTCATCAGCTCCAACGAAGTGTTTGATCTGGAACAGTTCCCCGAGGATGTGATCGTCGTTGGCGGAGGCTACATTGCGGTTGAGTTTGCCGGCATATTTGCAGGCCTGGGTGCGCGCACTGAGCTGATCTATCGCGGTGAGCTATTTCTGCGCGGGTTTGATCAGGAAGTGCGAGAATTCACGGCCCAGGAAGTGGCGAAGAAGGGTGTAAACCTCAGCTTCGATACCAATATCGAGTCGATTGAGCGGTTAGCCAGCGGCCGCTTGAGTGCCCGCCTGACGGATGGGCGTATCCTGGAAGCCGATCAGATACTGTATGCCACCGGTCGTGTACCCAATACCGATGGGCTTGGGCTTGAAGCACTGGGCGTTGCACAGGCAAAAAACGGAGCCGTAATAGTCAACGATCAGTTTCAGACCTCGGTGCCGTCGATCTATGCCATCGGTGATGTGATTGACCGGGTGCAGCTGACCCCTGTGGCGTTGGCCGAAGGCATGGCGCTGGTGCGAAGCCTCTATGCCAAGGGTTCACCCAAGGTGGATTACGACCTGATCCCCACGGCCGTATTCTGTCAGCCCAATATCGGAACGGTTGGTCTGAGTGAAGAGCAGGCGCGTGAGCAGTACAGCAATATTCAGGTGTTCCGCTCCGAGTTTCGTGCGCTCAAGCACACGTTAAGCGGCAGTGACGAACGCACCTTGATGAAAATGATTGTGGATGCTGACACCGATCGCGTGCTTGGCGTACACATGGTGGGCGCAGAAGCCGGTGAGATCATTCAGGGTATCGGTGTGGCACTCAAGGCAGGCGCAACCAAGGCGGTATTTGACAGCACCATTGGCATCCACCCGACGGCAGCGGAAGAGTTTGTCACCATGCGTGAGCCGGTCAGGTGATCCAGGCTTAAGCAGCAAAAAAGGCCGGGCATCAGTCCCGGCCTTTTTCGTTCTGCTCAGCCAGAGAGGAGTCGCGGCTGTCTATCGTGGCGGCAGCCAAAGATGCAGTGTACGAAACCAGTTCAACCCGGTCAGTTGCTCACGCAGACGCTCCTGCAACTCTCGCGCCGTTAGGCCTGTGTGCAGCATAAGCTGGTGAAACTGCTCAGAAGCCTTGATGTCCAGGTCGATATACTCAGGGTGGTAGTACAGGATCAGCTCGTAGTCGGGATTGTCACCCAGAATACGGCTGATGATAGCGTCCAGATGTTGGCTGACTTCAGGCCGTGTTGGCATGACAGGGCAAAATACCTCGTCATGGAATTCTTCATCATCGTAGGTATCGATATGGAAAATGATATGGCTGATATCATCGAAGCGACTCTGCAGCTGACACACCACGTTGTCACCGATGAAGTGCCCTTCCGCCGCACTGAGGTGAGGAGCAACCTGAAGGTGCATTTCCAACAGGCTTTGGCTACCCATGCGACGACTTTTGAAGCTGTGCACATTGATTACGCCGTCAACACTCAGCACCTGCTCGCGCAGCTTGGTGACCTTTTCTTCCGGCAGGGCTGTGTCGACCAGTTCGGTAATGCTTTTGGCGACCAGGTCCCAGCCAATCTTGCCGACCATTAGCGCAACCAGTACTGCTGCAAGGGCGTCCAGCCACCAGATGCCGGCCATGGCGCCCGCAACAGCCAGCAGTACGACGATGGATGAGAAGGCATCAGTACGACTGTGCCAGGCATTGGCGATGATCAGGTCAGAGTCCAGCTTCTTGCCTACCTTGAACGTGTACTGGAAGATCCATTCCTTGCTGACAATGGAAAGTGCTGCAACGATCAGTGCCGGCCAGCTGGGCAGAATTGTTGGTTGCTCGCTGAACAGAAGCTGCAGACTGTCATAGGCCATCACGCCACCGACACCTACCAGAATCACGCCGAGCGCAACCGTGCCGACGGTTTCAAAACGCGCATGGCCCCAGGGGTGGTTTTCGTCAGGTGCCTGGTGAGACAGACGCAACACGATGACCACCATGAAGTCGGTGACCAGGTCCGACAATGAGTGGATACCGTCCGCAACCAGCGCAGTGGAGTTGGCGATGACCCCAATCAGGATTTTAAGGATTCCGAGTACGGTGTCCAGAACAGCACCAATGATGGTGACTTTTTCGGCTGCCTTGCGGCGTATGTCCAGTTGCTCTTGCATCAATCCGAAGCTCTCTCATCCGACAGCGGGGGATGATACCTGCAACACTCGGCCAGAACCAGCGCAAAGGCCTTAAAATTAACACTTGCGTTATGTAACATATTGATAATAAATGAATAAATACAGTTGATCAAAAAATAATCAATCTGTAGAAGAGCAAGAGAACATGCCTGCTGAAGCCGTTTGGTAATCAAATTTTCACAGTGTTATCCACAGCAGATGTGGGTATACCCGGCCAGCCCAGAGGTAATGGGGGATGGCGGTAAAATTTGTGTGAGCGATTGTCCCTAGAGGCGAGAGTAACCTAAGATGTTGCTTTGAATTTTGACCTTCACGGGAGCGAAAATGCAAACCTCAGTCATGACCCAATGGTTTTTGCCGCTGGCGCTGTTTGTCATCATGCTGGGGGTTGGCATGACGCTCAGGGTTGATGACTTCCGGCGTGTGCTCAAGGCACCCCGCGCTGTGCTGGTGGGGTTGCTGGGACAGCTGCTGTTACTGCCTTGCCTGGGGCTGATGTTGGTAACGGCGCTAGAGTTGCCGCCATTGTTGGCCGTTGGCTTGATGGTACTGACCTTTGCACCGGGTGGCGCTACCTCCAACATGCTAACCTTGTTATCGCGGGGCGACACGGCTTTGTCGGTGTCGCTAACCGCCATTTCAAGCCTGATTACGCCTTTTTCGCTACCGTTGTTGACGTTGATGGCCCTGAGTCATTGGCAGGGAGACGCTGTACTGCCCGATTTTCCTGTGTTGGAGTCGGTGATGAAGTTGGTACTGGTGGCATTGTTGCCGGTGTTACTGGGCATGCTTGTCAGTGGCCACAGCCCTGGCTTCAGCCAACGGGTTAAAGGGCCTGTAAAGATACTGTCGCTGGTGTTTATGGTTGTGGTTGTTACCGGAATTGTGGCGGCCAACTGGGGACGCTTGCCGGCTCTGGTTGCCATTGTAGGGCCTGCAGCGTTGCTGCTGGCACTTTTGGCAATGGGCAGTGGTTACTTGCTGGCTCGCCTGATGCGGTTACAGGCATCGCAGCAGGTGACCCTGAGTATTGAAGTGGGAATTCAAAATGCGGGGACGGCTTTGCTTGTGACGGGCGGTTTGCTGCAGAGTGCTGAAATGTCTGCCAGTGCGCTGATCTACGGGGTGTTGATGCAATTGCCGGCCTTGCTGCTGGTGGGTTGGCGCAACCGTGATCTGGTGCTGGTGCGCCAGCGCATTCAATGATTAGTCGATACCGGTGATCTTGTGCGTCTGCAGACCCAGTTTCCACTGTGGATGCGCCATGCAGTAATCGATGCAGCGGCGGATATTGGTAGTTTGCAGAGGGCCATCCATTGGCTGCAGATAAAAATGGTCAAAGTGCATTTCAGTGAACCGTTCGGGTTGAGCCAGTGGCTGTGGGTAGACCAGCTTCAGCTCGTTACCGCTGTGTACAACCAGTTCGCTGCCGGCCTTGGGGCTGACGCAGATCCAGTCTATACCTTCGGGCAGAGGGCAGGTACCGTTGGTTTCGATGGCAATCTCAAAACCCTCGCCGTGCAGAGCGTCAATCAGATCTGAATCAAGCTGCAGGGCGGGCTCTCCACCAGTGCAGACAACGTAGGGCTTGCCGTCTGGGGCGTCCGGCCAGAACGAGCGAACCCGCTGTGCAAGCTTGGCCGCGCTGGCAAACTTACCACCATTTTGTCCATCGACGCCGACAAAGTCCGTGTCGCAGAAGTCACAGATTGCTTTAGATCGATCCTGCTCCCGGCCGGACCAAAGGTTGCAGCCGGCAAAACGGCAGAATACCGCTGCCCGTCCTGCTTGAGCACCTTCTCCCTGCAGCGTATAGAAGATCTCCTTAACGCTGTACATGCTCGCCTCCAAGCGCCGCGATCAGCTCAGGCAGCAGGCGGGCATACTCGAGCCCCATGCGAGCCAGTTCGGTATCACGGGCCGCGAGTGCCTCTTCAGGCGTGTCGGCTTCGAGCTGATCACGGTACTCATCGCACAGGCGCAGGCGGTGCAGGCTCAGGTCTTCATGCAGGACCAGCCGGATCTGCTGCTGCCATTCCAACGCCAACCGCTTGACCAGCATGCCGGTACTGATATGTGCTGCAATCTCGTCACACAGCAGTTCCTGGCCCTTGACACTGATTTTGCTGCCCTCGGTCATCGGGTCACGCAACTCACATTCATCTTCCAGTGCCCAGCCCTGTGGCATGGTTTCACCCTGTACCCAGGCTGTCATGACCTTATCGGACTGTACCTGAGTCTGCACCAGCTGTACCTTGAGTGATCCCAGCGCCTGGCGCAGCTGATTCAGCAGATCTTCTGCACGCTTGTGCGAGGAGGCATCCACCAGCAGCCAGCCCTGCTGTGGCATCAGCAGGGCGTATGTACGGCGACGACGGGTAAAGCTGCGTGGTAGCAGGTCCAGAATGACTTCATCCTTGAGTTGCAGCTTCTCTTTGCGGTAGACCTTACGACTTTGCTCGGCTTCAATCAGGGCAACACGCTCATCCAATGCCTCGCGTACAACGCTGCCGGGCAGAATGCGCTCTTCCTGCAGCAAGTTGATCAGCATGAAGCCGTTGCTGCTGAATACCAGCATCTCGTCAGCTTCGCTCACTGGTGCGCTCCAGCCGCTGCGACTCAGTTCCTGGCTGCCACAGGGAGTGAATGGGTGTTCTGACAGGGCTTCGCTCAGGTGCTCAGGGGTAAACCCCGGGGTGGGTTCAAAGCGATAGACAATGGCATTACGGAACCAGAGCATGGACTCTCCAGAGGTGCAAAAGGGGTGAAGTATAACAGTGTGCACCGGGCAGGCGTACCCGGTGCATCAGATGGGAAGCTTAGCAGCCTTCGTAGGCGAGCAGGGAGTAAACGGGGATGCCCAGTTCCTGAATGCGGGTTGAGCCCTGCAGGTCCGGCAGATCGATCAGGGCGGCGGCCTCGATAACCTCCGCGCCAAGCTTCTTGATCAGGGTGCAGGCGGCCAAAATGGTGCCGCCGGTAGCAATCAGGTCATCGAACAGAAGTACGCGGTCACCGGACTCAACCGAGTCAATCTGCATTTCAACTGCGGCGGTACCGTACTCCAGCGTATATTCCTGATGAATGGTTTCGCCCGGCAGCTTGCCTTTTTTGCGTACCAGTACCAGCGGCAGGTTGAGCTGGTGCGCCAGGATCGCGCCAAACAAGAAGCCACGAGCGTCAATACAGGCGATATGCGTAATATCGCTGTCGATATAACGCTGGATGAACGCATCCGACACCATACGCATCGCTTTGGGGTCTTTGAAAATGGGAGTTACATCGCGAAAGGTTACACCGGGTTCGGGCCAGTCCTGCAGTGAACGGATGACAGACTTCACATAAAACTCATCGTAGGACATAAATATCTCCCGGTTAGGCGCTCAATTGACATAACTCAATGCTGCGAGGGCGGATTAAGGGTGTAATGGCTTCGTTGGGTTACACATTGAGATGGCTACTTCATTGTGCAACTTGAGGCATGGCTTCGAAAGAAGCCATGCCTTTTTTATTGGCGTGATACTGGCCCCGGTTATAAACCGCCAACCGTATGGATGGGCTTGGTAATGTTGGCAGCTTCCCCGTCATGGTGTCAGCTGGTCTGGTTTTCCTGATGCTGGGAGCATTCACCTTGGCGTGCCTCGCCAGACAAACGATACATTTCGTCCAGGTTGGTCAGCTCCACTTCCTTGCCGTCCACTTGCATCAGGTCCATCTTTTGAAAGCGCGTAAAGATGCGGCTGACGGTTTCCACGGCCAGGCCCAGATAGTTGCCGATCTCGTTACGTGACATCGACAGACGGAAGTTGGATGCAGAGTACCCGCGTGCCTTGAAGCGCTGAGACAATTTGAGAAGAAAGGTTGCCACGCGTTGTTCTGCATTTTTCTTCGACAGCAACAGCATCATTTGCTGATCATCTCGCAGTTCCTTGCTCATGCTGCGCAGCATCTGACGGCGCAGTTCGGGCAGTTGGCCTGAAAGCTCATCCAGACGTTCAAAGGGGATCTCACAGACGGTCGTGGTTTCCAGTACCTTGGCTGACATGGGATAGGTTTCGGCATCAAATCCACTCAGGCCGACCAGTTCGCCCGGGAAATAAAAGCCGGTGATCTGCTCTTCACCCTCATTGGTGAGCGTGTAGCTCTTGATTGTGCCGGCCCGAAGGGCATACACGGAGCTGAAGGGTTCACCCTGATGGAACAGGTGTTCACCTTTCTTGAGCGGGCGGCTTTTCTCGATAATATCATCGAGTCGGTCGATCTCGGTCAGGTCAAGCGATACCGGAAGACAGAGTGAGCTCAGGCTGCAGGTCTTGCAATGGACCTGTTGCAGGCTGTGAAGCTTTCCTTGAGATTTCCAGTCGGCCATGGGGTCATCCTTATTGTTGGGTTCGTCACGCTGCGAGTGCTTTCCCGCATTATGTAACATTTACCCCAGAGGGTGAAGCGCCGGGCCCGGTTAACGGGCCTCGACTTTAGATGATACGCGAGAAACTCCGTGTGGCTTCATGTTTCGGTATATAGGCATCGAACGCCATACAGATGCGTCTTATCAGAAGGCGGCCTGCTGCAGTCACGCGAATGCGACTGGATGACAACTCGATCAAGCCATCAGTACTGAACTGCTGCAGTTCAGCCTGCTCGGCATTGAAATAATCGCCAAACTGAATATCAAAGCGCTGCTCGACGGCCGCAACATCCAGTTCAAATTGACAGATCAACTCAGTAATGACCGCGCGGCGAATATGATCATCACGGCTCAGTGTTACACCGCGCTTGACGGCATGTTGCTGCTGAGCAACGGCCTGACTGTAGGCGGCAATATCATGCTCGTTCTGATAATAGACATCGCCAATCTGACTGATGGCTGATACGCCCATGGCAACCAGGTCACAATCGGAATGGGTGGTGTAACCTTGAAAGTTGCGATGAAGCTTGCCTTCCGCCTGGGCGAGGGCCAGTTCATCATCGGGCTTGGCGAAATGGTCCATGCCTATATAAACGTAACCGGCCTCAAGCAGGCGATTGATACTGTTTTGCAGTATGTTGAGCTTGGTCTCGGGGCTGGGCAAGTCTTCAGCACGAATGTGTTTCTGTGAGCGGAATCGATCCGGCAGGTGCGCATAGTTGAACACTGACAGGCGGTCAGGGCTCATGGCAATGACGGTGTCGAGGGTATCGGCAAAGCTTTCTTCGCTTTGATGCGGCAGGCCGTAGATCAGGTCCATGTTGATCGATTTGAATCCCAGTTCACGCGAGCGTTGCAGTACGCGCGCGGTCATCTCGGTGGGCTGGACGCGATTGACCGCCTCCTGTACCCGTGCATCCACATCCTGTACACCAAGACTGATACGGTTGAAGCCGATCTCGCGCAAAACCTCCAGAGTCTGGTCACTGGCTTCACGCGGATCAATCTCAATTGAATAGTCGCCCTTGTCGTCATCACGCAAATTGAAATTGCTGCGCAGTGCCTGCATCAGCTCACGCATTTGATCATCGCTGATAAACGTCGGGGTACCACCACCCCAATGCAGCTGATTTACCTGCCGGTCTCCACGGTACCACTGTGACAGCTTTGCCATTTCACGATAAACAGTATCAAGATAGGGCTGAGCTTTCTTGCGGTTGCGGGTGATCACCTTGTTACAGGCGCAGTAGTAGCAAACGTGAGCACAAAAAGGGATATGCACATACAGCGACAAGGGTGCATGAGGGTCACTTGTGGAGCGCCCGGTTTCGATCAACTTCTCGGGGCTCAGGCCGGAATCGAACTGGATCGCAGTCGGGTACGAGGTGTAGCGGGGGCCGGACAGGTCATAACGCTTGATCAGGTCCATATCCCAACTGATGGTTGTCTGGTTGTTCACCTCAGTACCTCTATTTGTTGGCCGGCCGGGCATTATAGGGAAGAGTGACCGGGCGGTTGTTGATGGATATCAATGCGGGTGCAACAGGCCGGTCCATGGCAGGGTTGCCAGACCAAACAGAATTACCAAAAGCCCCGCCCCCTGTCTTACACCACTGCGTTGTAATAACTGTTTCAATTGGCGTGCCAGGAGCGCCGATGTGAGTAGAGCAGGTAGAGTACCGGCACCGAATACCAGCATCAGGCTCGCACTGGTGAGGCTGTTGTTGCTCACCGTACCGGCCCAGAGCAGAGTCGTATAGACCAGACCGCACGGCAACCAACCCCAGAGTGCGCCCAGGAGCAGCGCCTTGGGCAGGGTGTCGGCGGGCAGCAGGGTGTGGGTGAAAGGCTGTAACCGGCGCCAAACAACACCTCCGGCTCGTTCCAGATAGGCCGCGCCCTGCCACCAGCCGGCAATGTATAAACCCATCACAACCATGATGAGCGCAGCAACGCTACGCAGAATCAATGTAAGCTCAGCCGTTTGAGTAAACAGCTGGCCCAGCTGACCGATCAAGGCACCCGCAAGGGCATAACTGAACAGGCGACCAAGATTGTAGGCCAGTTGAAAGCGAAGGACTCGCGCACCGCCGCTCATGGCCAGACTGCCGGCGATTCCGCCGCACATTCCGATACAGTGAGTGCTGCCGGCGAGGCCAAACAACAGGGCGGAAGCAAGAAGGGCGGGTTCAGGCATGCTCAACGGGTATCCTGATCCTGGTTTTCCGGCTCGGGATTATCCTTTTTCTGTCGTGCATCCTCGGGAATAAGGTCTTCGTCATCATCATAGAGGATACGATGAGCCGGTGACTCAAGGTCATCAAATTGACCACTGTTCACACTCCAAAAGAATGCCCAGATCGCAAAACCTGCCAGAATGATCGCGATGGGTATTAACAGGATAACAATATCCATTAACGTTCCGCTCCCTCATTGGTTGGCTGAGCCACGACGTGGCGGCGACTCAGTCGCATCGCATTGCCGACCACTACCAGCGAGCTGGCGGACATGCCGATCGCGGCCCAGTAGGGTGGCACCAGGCCGGCGGCTGCAGCGGGCAGGGCAAGAAGGTTGTAAAGCAGCGCCCAGCTCAGGTTCTCACGGATAATGGTGCGTGTCTTGCGTGCCATGCGCACACAATCGGCCAATCGCATCAGGTCGTTGGCAATCAGGACTGCATCAGCGTTGGTCTTGGCTAGATCGGTTGCACTGGCCATCGCAACCGAAGTGCGGGCACCGGCCAGTGCGGGGATATCATTGATACCATCGCCCACCATAATGATCTCAGCTCCCTGCTGGCTCAGATGGTTCAAGTGTGCCAGTTTCTGTTCAGGGCTCATACCGCTGAATACTTGATCAATTCCAAGATGAGAGGCGACCTTTTGTGCAGCATCGGAGGCATCACCGGTGAGCATTAGTGGCGTCAGGCCAAGTGCGCGCAGTTCAGTGAGTGTTTGTGCGGCTTCGGGGCGAATCTGATCATCGAGCCGGAACCAACCTAGTGGTTGTTCAGCATCTGCAAGCAATAACCACAACCCGCTGCTTTTGGGTTGTTGAGGCGTATCGTCAGGGCAGGCAAAACCGGGTTTGCCAATTCGATAGCGCTTGCCCTCAACCATACCGCTAAGGCCTTGGCCAACATGCACCTGTACATCCGTGGCGGCCTGAACAGCGTGGGCACGAAAGGCACGGGCAATAGGATGTTCGGAACGGCTTTCGAGTGCGGCGGCAATACTCAACAGTGTTTGGCTGTCGAGTGTGCCGACAGGACATATCTCCTCAATGTTAAGGTTGCCCTCGGTCAATGTACCGGTCTTGTCGAAGATAATATGGGTTGCCGTGGCAAAGCTTTCCAGTACGTGCCCGCGACTGATCAACATGCCACGCTGGCGTAGAGTGCCTGTGGCAGCAGTCAGGGCGGTAGGCGTTGCCAGTGAAAGGGCGCAGGGGCACGTGACGACCAGCACGGACAGCGTGACCCAGAATGCGCGTGCAGGGTCATAAAAGTACCAGAATACCGCCACGGCTGCTGCCGTCAAAAGCGTGGCTGCCACAAACTGGCTGGCAACACGGTCGGCTATGCGAGCAACGCTCGGCTTCTCTGCCTGGGCCCGATCCAGCATGCGGACAATGGCGGACAGGCGGCTTTCACTGCCCGTCTCGGTTACTTCGATCTGAAGCGGGTGCTCGATATTGAGAGTGCCGCCGATGACCAGTTCGCCAGTGCTTCGTGACTGGGGCAGGTACTCACCGGTCAGAGCCGACTCGTCCACTGAACTGCGCCCCTCGATAACACGGCCATCAGCCGGAATGGTATGCCCCGACTTGACCAAGACCCTGTCTCCGGTTCGCAGTTGAGTGGCGGGCACAAGCGTTTCGGTATCGCCGTCAAGGCGAATGGCACTGGTTGGCAGCAGATCAAGCAGTGCGTTGCCTGCCCTGCCGGTTCGATGACGAGCGGCCATTTCCATGAAACGCCCGACCAGCAGGAAAAAGGCGAACATGGTGACTGACTCGAAGTAGACATCGCCGCTGCCAGAAACCGTTGACCAGACACTGGCAAAATAGGCCAGCAAAATTGCCAATGCGACTGGCACGTCCATGCTCAGGCTGCGTGTTTGCAAGTCGCGCCAGGCGGCTTTATAGAAGGGCACGGAAGAGTAAAGCGCTACGGGGGTTGCCAGAACCATGGATGCCCAGTTCATCAGGGTGATGATATGGGCGTCCATGGAATGGCTGAGTTCGCCGGCATAGAGTGCTGCGGCGAGCATCATGGTCTGAGCCATGCATACACCCGCCACCCCAAGGCGGCGCACGGCGCGTTTACGCTCTTGCTCAAGCAACTGCTCTTCGCGGTTGGGCTGATAGGGGTGGCCCTGGTAGCCCAGGCGATCAATTTCTGCCAGCAGGTGGCTCAGACGTGTGGTTCCACTGTGCCAGCGGATACGGGCACGGTGGGTGGTCATATTGACACTGGCAGCGGTAACACCGGGTTGGCTTGTCAGGTGTTTTTCCAGCAGCCAGACACAGGCGGCACAGGTGATGCCCTCAATAACCAACACAGCTTCACGCTGATCGTCCCCGGCGTTATGTACAAAGCTGCTTTGCACTTCGGGGTTGTCATACAGCTCCAACTCTTGCTTGCGCCGGCTACCGCTGTTGGTGCGGATCAGCTCACTGTCCGCACTCTGACTGTCGCGATGGCGATAGAAGTTGTCCAGCCCCCCATCTACGATGGTCTGTGCAACCGCCTGGCAGCCAGGGCAGCACATGGAGCGTTGTTTGCCCTCAATGCTGACAGTGTACTGGCTGCCACGAGGAACAGGCAGGCCACAGTGATAACAGGGCGTGCGCGCCGGGGGCTGCTGTGCGGTCATGGCTGGCTCATTGCGCAGTGAGCGTAAGGCTAATCAGTTCAGAATAAGGCGGTACCATTTCCTGGCGCAGCTGCCAACTTTCGTCGGCAGGAGACAGGGAAAGGTAGCGTTTTCCGATCAGACCTGCAGTGAGGCTGCCGGAATAGATGCCTTTGCCATCAACGCTTTTCAGAATCAGGATTTGGTCAAATTTCTGATGGGTTGGATGAATGATATTCAGACTGAGAGTCTGCGGGAAGCTTGTCAGCATACCACTCAGGCGCAGGTTGATATCACCGGTTACGGTATCAAAGTTGAGGGTGCCTTCAAGTCCCAGTCTGCTTGCTGCATCAGATTTGGATGTGTCGATATTCATTCCGCGGGCGACCTTGTAATAGTCTTCCTTAACAATGCCGTCGCTGGTGGTTACTGCAATGTACATGAAAAATGAAGCATAGATGAACACCGCAATCAGTGGCGCCAAGATGAACCAGAGCCAGGGCTGCTTGTACCAGGGGGCGGGGGGAGTTGCGTGTGTATTCATGACACTCCTTGAATGGAAACGGCCGGAATGAACCGGCCGTTATTCTAACCTAATTAAGCCGAATGAAGCACTATCGCTGTGGAGTGGGACCCAGGAAACGGCTTTCAGTTTCAATATGGATTGAAGGATCTTCAGCGGCCTCGACAGTAAAGCTGAAAGGAGTGTTGGCCTGACTCAGCTGCCCCGGTTCTATTTGAACCCTGACAGGGTATGTCAGAAGCTCTCCAGCCTTTACTGTCACAGTATCTGTCGAGATCATGTTCAGTCCTTCCGGACCATCAATTTCGATGCGGTAGCTGTGGTCTATCTGCTCCTTGTTGGCGATCTTGAGTGTGAAAACGTTCTCGATCATGCCGGACGGTGTTGTGGTGTACAGCTGGCCACGATCACGGATCACGTCAACTTCAAGCGGAACGCGGTCGCCGATGGCCCAGATGAAGGCACCAAACATCACCATCAATGCAACAAAGTAACCGATCAGACGGGGGCGCAATAGCTTGGTTGTGTTGCCGTTCAAGGCGTGTTCAGTGGTGTAGCGTACAAGCCCGGGTTCATAGCCGACACGCTCCATCATGTCATCGCAGGCATCAACGCAGGCACCACAGGCCACGCATTCGTACTGCAAGCCGTCACGTATATCAATACCGACTGGGCAGACGTGAACGCAGGCATAGCAGTCGATACAGTCGCCCAGGCCGGCCGCTTCTTTGTCGACCCCTTTTTTGCGGCTGCCACGAGGTTCTCCACGCTTCTCATCGTAGGAGATAATGAGGGTATCCTGGTCGAACATGACGCTCTGGAAGCGGGCATAGGGGCACATGTAGATACATACCTGCTCACGCAGCCAGCCAGCGTTACCATAGGTAGCTACGCTTAAGAACGCCAGCCACCAAGTTTCCCATGGCCCCAAATCCCACGCTAAAACATCGGGTACCAACTCACGGATTGGAGAAAAATAACCGACAAATGCTATAGCCGAGGCGACGGCGATGATAATCCAGATGGCATGTTTGGCGCTCTTACGCAGGAACTTTTCAGCGCACATGGGTTGTTTATCAAGCCGCATGCGCTTGTTGCGGTCGCCTTCGGTGATACGCTCGGCCCAGATAAAGAGCCAGGTCCAGACAAACTGGGGACAGGCATAACCGCACCAGAGGCGCCCTGCAAAAACTGTTACGAAAAACAGAGTAAAAGCCAGAATAATCAGCAGCCAGGAGAGCAGCATGAAATCCTGGGGCCAGAAAGTCATGCCGAAAATATGAAATTGCCGGTTGGGCAGATCAAACAGGATGGCCTGTCGGCCATCGTATTGAAGCCAAGAGGCGCCGTAAAACATCGCCAGCATGATGAAACCGGAGATGGTACGGAAGTTTTTGAAGAAGCCTTTGTAATACTTGACGTAAATGTGTTCCCGCTTGGCATAGAGGTTATAGGATTCGGCCTCTTTTTTGCCTTTTTTGCCCGGGGTTACGTCCTTTACCGGTATCTGATTCATGCCAGTACCTACTGCTGGTTGTGTCGACAGGTCCATGCGCTCCATTAGGAGCGTCGAATATTATACTAAGCCGCTAATAAAAAAGGCGACATGACTTGAATCATGTCGCCTTTTTTTGGTGCTTGTCCAGTGCTTATTTATTGGACAGGCTGTAGACGTATGCTGTGATCAGGTGGATCTTGTCTTCAGACAGAAGATCTTTCTGAGCAGGCATCACCCCAAATCGACCCACACGGATGGTGTGAGCAATCTGAGTAAAGTTGCCGCCGTAGAGCCAAGTGTCATCAGTCAGGTTGGGAGCACCCAAAGCGTGCATGCCCTTGCCCTCAGCGCCATGGCAGGCAGTACACAGAGCCTGGAACTGTTTCTGTCCGTTGGTCACATCAGTACCGGCCACGGCTTCCTTGCCGCTCAGAGTCATGACATAGCTGGCCACGTCACGCACACCGTCTTCACCCAGTACATCGGCCCATGCAGGCATACCGCCGTTACGACCCTGAGTGATGGTGTGCTTGATGGTGGCGGGCTCGCCACCGTAAAGCCAGTCGTTGTCAGTAAGGTTGGGGAAGCCAACCGCACCGGTGCCGGCAGCGCCATGACAAACGGAACAGTTGTTGGCAAACATGCGCTGTCCCATCTTGAGACCGCCTTCGTTCTCCGGCTTCTGCAACTCTTCAATGGAAAGAGCGGCATACTTGGCGAACACCGGGGCGTATACCTCTTCGGCATGCTGCATCTCTTCTTCCCACTGACCGTGAGAAGACCAGCCAAGCAGACCTTTGAAGTTACCAAGGCCCGGGTAAAGCAGAAGGTAGCCAAGGCCGAAGATCACGGTTGCGACGAACATGTAAAACCACCACTGCGGCAGGGGGTTGTCATATTCTTCGATACCGTCAAACTCGTGACCCAGGGTGTTCTCGGTCGTTTCCTTGAATTTTTCGCTTTTGCGGGTAGCCAGCAGCAGCCATGTACAGCCGAAAATAACGGCCAAGGTGATGACTGTTACCCACGCGCTCCAGAAAGCACTCATTTGTCGTCTCTCCTGTTATGGGTCTCTTCCGGTCGGCCCTGCTCCTCTTCGCTTTTCTTGTGCTGTTCTTCATCAGCAAAAGGAAGCTGGGAGGCCTCATCGAACCTTTTCTTGTTCCCCGGCAGGAGAACCCAGATGAAAAGGCCGATGAAGGTGATCAGCATTATGACCGGTATGTAAGGACCATAAACCTCGTAACTCACTGAAAATTACCGCTTGTTGGTGTAAACAGAGTGTGTTTTACCCAGTGACTGCAGGTAGGCGACCAGAGCGTCAATCTCGGGTTTACCTGCTACTTCTTCACGGGAAGCGCTGATCTGTTCATCTGTATACGGTACCCCCAGCTTGCGCAGAGTTTCCATCTTCGCTGCCGTTTCCTTGCCACTCAGACGGTTTTCAAACAGCCAGGGGTAGGCAGGCATTTTTGATTCAGGAACCACATCACGCGGGTTGTAGAGGTGCGCGCGCTGCCAGTCATCAGAGTAACGTCCACCTACGCGGGCCAGATCAGGACCGGTACGCTTGGAACCCCACAGGAATGGGTGTTCCCATACGTGTTCGTCAGCGGTGGAGTAGTGACCGTAACGCTCGGTTTCAGCACGGAACGGGCGAATCATCTGAGTGTGGCAGACGTGACAGCCTTCACGGATGTAGATGTCACGGCCTTCAAGCTCCAGAGCCGAATAGGTACGCAGACCATCAATCGGCTTGGTGGTAGAGCTCTGGAAGAACAGCGGAACGATTTCCGCCAGGCCACCGCCGCTGATCACGATAATGATCAGCAGGATCATGAGGCCGATGTTCTTTTCAATCGTTTCGTGTTTGATCATTTTCTTCTGCTCCTCGTCTCAATCAGGCCGCTTGCGCAGAGGGTTCAGCTGCCTTGACGGAGCTGCCGCTGCGAACGGTCTGCCAAACGTTGAAGGCCATCAGCAGCATACCGGTCAGGAAGAACATGCCGCCGATCCAACGCACCAGGTAACCCGGGTGGCTGGCTTCAAGCGCTTCGACGAAGCTGTAGGTCAGAGTGCCGTCTTCGTTAACTGCACGCCACATCAGACCCTGCAGGATACCGTTAACCCACATGGAGCAGATGTACAGCACGGTACCGATGGTTGCGAGCCAGAAGTGTGTGTTGATCAGGCCAACAGAGTACATCTGAGCCTTACCGAACAGTTTCGGGATCATGTGGTACACGGCACCAATGGAGATCATCGCAACCCAACCCAGAGCGCCAGCATGTACGTGGCCAACGGTCCAGTCAGTGTTGTGTGACAGGGCGTTGACGGTCTTGATGGACATCATCGGGCCTTCGAAGGTAGACATACCATAGAAGGACAGAGATACCACCAGGAAGCGCAGTACCGGGTCGGTACGCAGTTTGTGCCAGGCGCCGGACAGGGTCATCATGCCGTTGATCATACCGCCCCAAGAGGGAGCCAACAGGATCAGTGACATGACCATGCCAACAGACTGAGTCCAGTCAGGCAGGGCAGAGTAGTGCAGGTGGTGACCACCGGCCCACATGTAGGTTGCGATCAGCGCCCAGAAGTGAACAATGGACAGACGGTAAGAGTAGATCGGACGCTCGGCCTGCTTGGGTACGAAGTAGTACATCATGCCCAGGAAGCCTGCAGTCAGGAAGAAACCTACCGCGTTGTGGCCATACCACCACTGAACCATCGCATCCACGGTACCCGGGTACATGGAGTATGATTTGGTCAGGGATACCGGCATCGCCATGCTGTTGACGATATGCAGCACCGCAACGGTGATGATGAACGCCATGTAGAACCAGTTACCCACATAAATGTGAGACGTCTTGCGGTTCTTGACAGTGCCCAGGAAGACAATGGCATAGCTGACCCAAACCACGGCGATCAAAATGTCGATCGGCCACTCCAGTTCTGCGTACTCCTTGGCGGAGGTCAGACCCAGCGGAAGGGTAACAGCGGCTGCCAGAATCACGACCTGCCATCCCCAGAAAGTGAACGCAGCCAGGCCGTCCGAAAAAAGACGGGTCTGACAGGTGCGCTGCACCACATAGTAGGAAGTGGCAAAAAGTGCACAGCCACCAAACGCGAAGATTACCGCGTTGGTGTGTAACGGACGAATACGTCCGTAGGTCAACCAGGGAATATCAAAGTTCAGTGCAGGCCACACCAGCTGGGCGGCGATCAAAACGCCGACGCCCATACCGACGATGCCCCAGACCACCGTCATGATGGCGAACTGGCGCACGACTTTGTAGTTGTAAGTCGGGTGTTCAGTTGCAGTGCTCATGTCAGGCTCTCATCAACAAGCTAATAGTAGTAAGAAGAGTTCCACCCGCAATTATCTGGGAATACCCACGCCATTTCAATGCGATGGAACCTTTAACTGTGGTTTATTGTCGCAGGGGGCATTTATCTTCATTATATACCCGATCAAAAAAGACGGTTTTTTGTAACTGTTTGAATTTAATTTGGTAATTGGTTTTGTGTGCTGTCGTGGTAAAGCGGTTTATGCTTCAGAAGCACGGTTTTCAATGGTCTTTCGCTGAACTCGAGTGTTGATTTGATCTTTTGCTTGATATGGATCAAGCGCTTTTTTTGAGGTCATTTTCCATGCCACTGTGCGATGGCTTCTGTTGTTATCAGACTAAAGGATTACTATAGTGCGCCCACCGAGTCAGGAGAAAGTAATGAGTGAATTCAATACGCTGGTACTGTATTGCCGTGCCGGATTCGAGAAGGAGTGCGCAGCTGAAATTTCCACTCGTCTTTCTGACATGGGTATTTATGGCTATCCACGTTTCGAAACAGGGCAGGCCTATGTGGTATTTCACTGTCAGCAACCCGATGGTGCGACTGATGCGATTCAGCGGCTGCGTTTTCGCGACCTGATTTTCACTCGACAGTGGTTTGCGGCTTTACCACTGTTCGAGCAGCTTCCTGCGGATGATCGCATTACGCCGATTCTGGCCAGTGCCGGTAGCCTGCCTGTTGCAAGTGAGCTGGTTGCTGAAGTGGTGGATACCACTGAAGGGCGTGAGCTGCAGAGTTTTGCGCGCAAATTTGGCTCAGCCCTGTCGCAGGCGTTGCGACGTGAGTCGATTCTGCTTGAACGCAAGCGTCGTGCCGACTGGCGCTTGCATATGTTGGTGCTTGATGGCCGTACGCTCTGGCTTGGCGCCGCACCGATAGGTAACAGTTCACCCTGGTCTATGGGTATTCTCCGGCTGAAGTTTCCTCAGCAGGCTCCCAGTCGCTCAACGCTCAAGCTGGAAGAAGCCTGGCGCTACTTTATACCGGCACAGCGGCAGGATGAGCTGCTTGGTGGAGGGTTGAGAGCGGTCGATTTAGGCGCGGCCCCCGGAGGGTGGACATGGCAGCTGGTGAAGCAGAACATGTTTGTCATTGCTGTCGACAATGGCCCAATGAGCCCTGACTTGATGGAGTGTGGGCAGGTTGAACACCGGCGTGAAGATGCATTTACCTTTGTGCCACCCAAGCCGGTTGACTGGATGGTATGCGACATTGTTGACAAGCCAGCGCGCGTGACCGAGTTGGTGTTGCACTGGGCCGAAAACGGTTGGTGCCGGCATGCAATTTTCAACCTCAAGCTACCGATGAAGCAACGTTTTGCTGAAACTGAAAGCTGCCTTGGCTATCTGCGCGACTCCCTGGCCAATGCAGGTATCGGGTTCCGACTGCAGGCGCGGCAGCTCTACCACGATAGAGAAGAGATCACCTGCTGGCTGTCACTGGAACCCTGAGAGGCTTCAGTGAGCAAATACCGTAATCTTCTCTTCGCCCTCCAGCATGAGGGCGATCTGCTCCATCATTTCGCGGCGCTCTTCCGAGTGGTACCACTGCAGCCAATCGTTTTCACTGCGATAGGTGGCCAGAATCAGTCGGTGGTTGGGGCTGTCAACATTATGCAGTGCCTCGCCAGAGATGAAGCCGGGGACGTGCATGGCTTTCTGCAGGGTTTCACGTGCTACCCGGTCGTAATGAAGTTCCAGTTCATCGGCGACGTGGCGCTCAATCAGAACACGAATCATGGCATGACTCCTTGAGAGATGGTGTTTATATCAGGATAATCGCTTCCAAGGCGTGCGCAAGCCTGTATGAGCGGTTCCGCGCCCGGATTTAATTTGCGACAATAGCGCTTTGTAATTCAAGGTAGTTGTAATCCATGAGTGACCCTGTTGCTGACCGCCTGCTGGATGCCAGCGGCCTGCTGTGTCCTGAGCCGGTAATGATGCTTCACAACAAGGTGCGGGAGATGCAGGCAGGAGAGTTGCTGAGGGTGTTGGCCACAGATCCATCTACCCAACGCGACATACCAAAGTTCTGCGCTTTTCTCGGACATGAGCTCGTAAAGCAGCGGGTAGTGGATATGCATAGTTTCGAGTATTTAATTCGCAAAGGGGCTGGCTGAGTGTCAGAACTGAATCATCTGCAGCAACAGATAGAGTCTCTGCTGCAGGAGTGTGATCAAAGGCTGTCGGCTGCAGAGCAGCAGGGCAGTCGGACGGGACCCCGGACAACAGAGAGTGAAACAGTGAATCAGACGGCCAACAGCAAGAATCGCTCCAAGAATAGGGCAGCCAATCAGGCGGCTCTGGAACAACTGATCGAAGCCTACCCGCAGACTTTCAGTCGTGACAACGTTCGACCGCTCAAGATCGGTATTCAGGAGGACTTGATCGCTGATGACAAACTGGCTCGCAACAGAATCAAGCGTGCGCTGGCAACTTATGTGCGTTCGATCCATTACCTGCGTAGCGTGAAGGAAGGGGTTGACCGTGTCGACCTGGCTGGTGAAATGGCAGGCAGCGTGACGGCTGCAGAAGCTGAGCATGCGGCGGCACGCCTGAAAGAGATTCAGGCTGAGCGCAAGGAGCGGCAAAAACAGGAGCGGATGAAGGAACAGGAAGCGCGCAAACAGCAAAAGGACGACCGCCTTAGCCGGAAACTTGAGGCGTTGGTTAACCTCAAGGGTCGTTAATACTTGAAATAGCGATGTGCCGCCTCCAGATTATTAGACAATTTTAATATTTTGGAGGCCAATCCATGTCTGACTCTCTTCATATTTCCTGCCCTTCCTGTTTGGCAACAAATCGCATTCCCGCTTCCAGGCTCACACAGAAACCTGCCTGTGGTCGCTGTCACCAACCGCTGTTCATGGCTACTCCGCTTGAGCTCGATGAAACCGCTTTTGCTCGTGTTCAGGCCAATACGGACCTGCCGGTTCTGGTTGATTTCTGGGCATCATGGTGCGGTCCCTGCAAGATGATGGCACCGGTATTCGAACGTGCGGCTGCCGAGCTGGAGCCTGCATGTCGTCTGGTCAAGATCAATACCGAGCAGTGTCAAAACCTGTCGGCACGCTACCAGATCCGCAGTATTCCAACGCTATTGCTACTGCAGGGCGGACAGGAGGTGGCGCGGCAGGCAGGTGCCATGGACCAGGTCAGCCTGGTCCGCTGGGTACGCCAGCATTTCTGACCGTCAAGGGAGCGGAGTCGGAGCGCCATACAGATAGCCCTGAGTGCCATCGATTTGCATCTCTTCCAGCAACTGCTGCTGCATTGGGCGCTCTACATGCTCGGCGTAGGCCTTTATTTCCAAACTGTGCGCTACGCTTATCAGGCTACTGACAAAGAAACGATCCTCCTCGCTGTGATCCAGCTGTCGAATCAGTGAACCATCAATCTTGAGGTAGTCGGGTCTCAATGCATAGAGGTAACTGAAGCCGTTGGGGTGTGTGCCGAAGTTGTCCACGCCAAAGCTGACCCCGAGCTGCTGTACTGAACGACGCAGGGATAGAATCGATTCCTGATGTGCCAGAATTGCGGTCTCGTTAATTTCAATGTTGAGCCGTCCTCGGTGTGAGCTGGCGCTGAGTTGCTCAAGCAACCAGGGCACAAAGGGCGGGTGTTCCAGTGTCTGGTTTGCCAGGTTGAGACTGAGTGCGGGTGCGCCTGGGTTGTGGCTCAGGTAATTCAGAGCCTGTCTGACGATGGCGCGATCGATTCGTTCCATCAGGCCGAGATCCAGCGCTACGCTGATGAATTCGCCGGCGCTGCAAGGTTCATTATCGAGGTTCAGAATGCGGGCAAACACCTCTGCATGAATCGCTTCCTGCTTGGTTGACTTAAGGATCTGGTGTTGCAGGAAGATTTGCTCATTGTTAATTGCATTGGCCACGTGAGACTGCCATTGCTCGGACCAGGTATGCTGGCTCTGGCGTGCGTGATAGTGCACCACTGCATCATGACCTGCCTCGGCTTCGTTAACAGCCAGGCGCGCCTGTGACATCAGCTGCTCAGGTGAACAGTGGTCATGACCGGAGGCGATGCCAATGCACAGTATCGAGGGTGTCGCGTCCTTCTTGCTGAGCTGTTCATACAGAGTGTTGATCTGCATCAGGCCGGGTTGCAGGCGGCGTTGCCAGTCATCGAAGTTGCGCTGCCTTGCCAGTAGTACCAGGTCAGCGCCACCGAGTCGACCGGTGATACTGAGTCCCGTGGATTGTCCAAGGTCTTCGATCATGCTGGCACATGCCTTGATCAGATGGTTGGCGGCATCTTCACCGAGATCACGGTTAACCTGCTGCAGGTCTCTCAGGTGGAACAGCAGTAGTGATGCGGGGCCAAAGTCCTGGCGGTATTCCAGATGCTCCTGAATCTGGGCCAGCAGGGCGCGACGATTATTCAAGCCTGTGAGGCTGTCACGGTAGGCTGTGCTGCGAAGGGCCTCAATATTTCGGTTCTGTTCCTCGAACATGTGTTGTACCTGCTTCACCATCAGGTTCATGGCGATAACAACGCGTCGCAGTTCGCGGGTTCGTGGAAGGTCAGGTTGTTCGATATATTCGCGCCGGGCAAGTGCCATTGCCTGATGCTCCACCCCGTGTAGAGGGCGCATGATAAAGCGCAGCAGCAGTGTCAGGAGCAGTGCAGAAACCAGAGCGAGTACGCTGAACAGCAGCATCGTATCGCGCACCCCGGCCCACAGTCGCTCATAGGCATATCCAGCACGGCTGCGCACATGGATCTCACCGACCTGTTGCCATTGATAGGCGATGGCGCGAGACATGGCGGGCGGCGTGATGCGCATCATGCTGATGAACCAATCCGGAGCATTGACTGCGGCTTCCGGATTGTAGCTCTTGCTATACAGAACCGAGCCATCCTTTCCGGTCACTTCAATCTGCTGGTAGAAGCCACTATCGAAAATGGCATTGACGGCGGTTGCGATGGTCGCGCTGTCGGATTGCTGCATATAAGGTGCGAGGTACAGTCCGAGATGAGTGGCGCCATCTTCGGCATGCGATTCGAGCTGGCGTACCAGTGTGTCGCGCGAGCTGTCCGAAAGGAGGTATACGGTGCCCAGAACCAGCCCCAGCAATACGGTGAATACGGCAGCGATCAGTTGGTTGGTAAGGGACATTATTGGCGCTCCTGCGACTGTTGAATGTTGACCCGGTTGTTTTCCATGCGTGACTGCAGTTGTACCCATGGCTTGAGGCGATCGGATGTACCCACCAGCTCAGCTCGCTGGCCTTTCTTGCTGAGCCAGAGGCTTTCACCGTTAAAAGTATAGACGTGCAGCAGGTCTGGGCGCTCATTGGCTGGGCGAATCGAGTTGATCAGATTGTCCAGTACCAGCGGCATGGCGGTGGGGCTGGGGTAGTAGGTCAGCACCATATGTGCCTGGTTCAGCTCAAGGGCCTTGACGTAGCTCAGGCTCAAACGCTCTTCAGCGACACCCATCACCCTTAGTGTGTAGTACTTGGCGATTGAAAAATCCTCGCAGTCACCGCCATTGCTGATCAGGAACTCCACCGGCGTCGCCCAATAGTCCTCCTTACCCCAGTGAGCAATATCATCCAAAAAACGCACCTGATTGAAAAATCGGTTAACCCGTTCCAGTTTCTCCGGTTCGCTCAACTGGTTGCCTTCGCGTATCAGGTTTTGCCAGGCCGTCAGCCTGCGTGCTGCCTGTTCTCCATACAGCTCACGGTAGCCTTCAATGCTGGCATCTGAAAGCAGTTGGGGCTGGTCGGCAGTGGCTAGCAGTGTGAGACCGGCGAACAGGGCTGCAACGCAGCACCGATACAGACAGCGTCCGGGTCTGCGCAGGCACATGAGGATGTTGCTCAAACGGGGCTTCCCATTAATGGTCTTATCAGTTCATGATGGTTGAAAAACGCGCGCCGCTCAAGCGTCATCCTGAACAGAGTGACCAGGCATCAAGCCACATTGACTGAGCAGGCGCTGCCAGGCGTCGGTATGGCGGTCTCGTGCCCGGATGTACTGTTGCCACAGGCTGTTATGGTGATCAGACAATGTTGCCTGAAAATAGTGCTTCAGGGCCGGGCTGGTTGGCAGTTCTGTGTAGAGAGGTTCAAGGCCGTTGCGCCATTGTTCACCGCTGCGGTGCAGAGCGGACATCATCGGTTGCAGTTCGCTTGCGTACCAACCGTTCAATACGGACTGAATGATACGCGCTCGGTTGTTGGGGCGATTATTGAAACAGATCGGGCGCTCATCGAGCCGAGCATTGATGGCGCTGGCGGTCTGGTCCAGTGTTTGGGTGAGCATATTCAGACTTTTCAGCCAGGGTGCGCCGAAGGGACGGGTATGAAGTTCGAAGTAGGATTGCTCAAGTTGGTCGCTCCAGGAAGGCAGAGACCAGTCAGGCTGTTGGCTCATTCTAAGCAGTTGCTCGAAACGCTGCAGAGGGGGCTGGAGCGCTCCGGATTGCTGAGCCTGTTTCATCTCTAATGCAGGGTGAGTGCGTGAAAATTGGGAGACCATTTCGCTGGAATTGAAAATGGCGTTACTCAGTACCCGTGGCAGCTGCTGGCGTTTGACCTGTTCGATGTGCTGCAGCCGTTCAAGCAGCTCATTTTCGCTTGTGTCACGTTTCGGCTGCTGTTGAAGCTCATGTATACAGTGGCGCAACGGTGGCAAAAAACGCAGCTCATAGAGCAAGCGCTGCGATGGCAATGCCAGTTTGCCCAGTGAGCTGTTGCGCTCTCCGATCAACTCCATCAGACCGCAGCGACGCAGATCAAACACATTCACAACGCCCTCTCTCAGCTCAGGTATATCAAGCAGTCGCTCTCGTGCTTGAGGGTAAGGCGGTATGGTTGTATCAAGCTCCAGATTGATGGGGTAATCGATGGCATTGGCAACGCGACTGGCATAGTCCTCCAATCGCGTCTGGGGATTTTCAGTGCTGCAGGCGCTCAACAGAAGCAGCGCCAGAGTTGCTATCAACATCCGCATGACGTGCAATCCTGACCAGGCGTGTTGTCAGTAGTACGGCACCGACGCTGAGCCCGATCAGCAGTCCATACCAGAGTCCGGCTGCCCCCTGTGGCGCTGTCAGCCATTGAGTGAATCCCAGTACATACCCGACCGGAAGGCCGATCAGCCAATAAGCAATGAACACCATCAGCAGGGGGACGGCCGTATCCTTGTAGCCACGCAAGGCGCCGGCTGCACTGACCTGAAGTGCATCGGAAAACTGAAAAACGGCCGCAATACTGATCAGGGTGGCGGCCAGGCCAATAATCGCTTCACGGTCAGTGTAGAGTCCTACAATGGACTCGGCCAACAGTAGTGAAAGTGAGCTGCTGACCAGGGCGATGGTCAGGGTGATCATAACGCCAGTGATCACGGCATGTCGTGCGGCATCGCCTTGACCGGCCCCGACAAGCTGGCCTACACGGATGGTCAGTGCCATTGCAATGCTGAGTGGTACCATGAAGATCATGCCAGTATAGCTAATGGTGATCTGGTTGGCGGCGATCACCGTCTCGCCCAGCGGGGCCAGCAGCAGCGCCAACACGCAGAACATGCTGACCTCAATCAGCAATGCAAAGCCGATCGGCAGGCCGAGCCGAAGGAATGTCAGAATCACACTGCCTTTGGGGCGCTGCCAGTGACTGTAAAGACGCAGTGGCCTGAAGCGGGGGCTGCGCAGCAGGTAGGCAATGCCGGTCAGCAGCATGACCCACATCACAACGGCGCTGGCATAGCCGCAACCAACACCTCCCATTTCCGGCAGCCCCAGCTTGCCGAAAATCAGTACATAGTTGAGCGGGATATTACAGAGCATGCCCAGTACGGCGATGCGCATGACCGGATGGGTTTTGCCAAAGCCTTCACTGTAGCTGCGTACCACTTGATAGAGCAGAAAAGCAGGGAATCCCCAGCTTATTGCATCAAGGTAGTCGCGTGTAGTCTGCTCCAGTCGGGCTTCCAACTGCAGCAATTCGAGTATCGGGCCTGGGTTGCGCAACAGCAGGACCCCCAGCAGGCTCAACAGCAGCGCAATCCATACGGCCTGCTGCAGCACCTGGCGGCTGCGGCGCTCGCGATGGGCGCCTATCAGGTGGGCAACCAGCGGAGTGGTGGCCATCAGTATACCGCCCAGTGCCAGAAACAATGGCAACCAGAGGCTACTGCCAAGTGCAATGGCCGCAAGGTCGTTGGCTCCCGCACGAGCAGCCATCAGGGTGTCGATAAAGCCGATGGCACTCTGAGCCAGCTGAGCTACCATGATCGGCCAGCCAAGCAGTAGCAGGGTGCGAATTTCTTCGCTGCGGTTGAAACCAGACCTCAACATGTCGCAGGTGCGGCGTGCTGAGCGTGTGCGGTGTTCATTGAACGGGTCCTTTTCACGGTGTGGCTGCGCATGTTGGAATATCCTCCTGTGGCGGGGCAAGGATAAGGGTGCGCTAACAGTAGTGCAACGCTAAGATGCAATGATACTGATAGATCAATTCCGGAGGTGAGTGATGAAGCTGCAAGACAGCAGTCTGCTGCGTGGGCAGGCCTATGTTAACGGTGAGTGGATTGACGCGAAAAGTGGAGAGACCTTCGCTGTCTTCAACCCTGCTACGGGTGACGAGCTGGTCCGGGTGCCACTGATGTCAGAGGCGGATGCCAAGGTAGCCGTGACCGCCGCTCATGAGGCCTTCAAGCAGTGGCGTACGACAACCGCGAAGGAGCGAGCGACCGTGCTGCAACGTTGGTATCAACTGATGCAGGACAATATGGAAGACCTCGCACTGTTGATGACGCTTGAGCAGGGCAAGCCGTTGGCCGAAGCTCGTGGCGAAGTGCAGTATGCTGCAAGCTTTGTCGAATGGTTTGCCGAAGAAGGTAAACGTGCCTATGGCGAGCTGATTCCAACTCACAAGCAGGATGCTCGCATTCTGGTCAGTCGTGAACCGGTCGGGGTGGTTGCCGCCATCACGCCCTGGAATTTCCCCGCCGCCATGATTACCCGCAAGGCCGCTCCTGCTCTGGCAGCAGGTTGCAGTTTCATCTGCAAACCGGCAGAAGATACACCGCTTTCTGCACTTGCACTGGCCGAATTGGCTCACCGTGCCGGTATTCCGGCCGGGGTGTTCAACATTCTTACGGGAGATCCAAGGGCGCTGGGCTCGGTGCTGACCGGGCATGAGCTGGTCCGTAAACTGTCTTTTACCGGCTCCACCCCGGTTGGCAAGCTGTTGATGGCGCAGTGTGCCAATACAGTGAAACGGGTCTCTCTGGAGCTGGGCGGTAATGCCCCCTTCATCGTATTTGATGATGCGGATCTTGAGCGGGCGCTGGATGGCGCCATGGCATCCAAATATCGCAATGCCGGCCAGACCTGTGTCTGTACCAACCGCTTTCTGGTGCAGGACGGAATCTATGACCGCTTTGTCGAGGCGTTGGCTGAACGCACGCGACAGCTGAAAGTGGGAAGTGGCACTGACGCAGATGTGCAGCAGGGGCCTCTGATCAACGCCGCTGCAGTGGCCAAGATCCAGAGCCACATTGATGATGCCGTTGCCAAGGGAGCAAGTGTGGTGTGTGGCGGCAAGCCACATGCCTTGGGACGCACATGGTTCGAGCCTACTGTGCTGCGTGATGTAACGCCACAGATGCAGGTGGCAACAGAAGAGACTTTCGGGCCACTTGCTCCTGTTTTCCGCTTCAGTGATGAAGCGGAGGCCATCGCCATGGCGAATGACACCGAATATGGTTTGGCGGCCTACTTCTTCAGTCGTGATCTTGGACGGGTCTGGCGGGTGGCAGAAGGTCTGGAGTACGGCATGATCGGCATCAATGAAGGGATTATATCCACCGAGCTGGCGCCGTTTGGCGGGGTAAAGTCATCCGGGCTGGGGCGTGAAGGGGCACGTCAGGGGCTGGAAGAGTACCTGGAGTGCAAATACATGCTGATGGGTGGTATCTGACATAAAAACGCCGGGGCTGTGCATGCAGCCCCGGCGTTTTTTAAAGCGTTGACTGGATTAGTCCAGACGCTTGCGGACGTAGCTGCCGGGGGCAGGCTCAATCACTTTGTAATCACTGTTGCCGTAATCCTTCGGCGCATCAACTTTCTTGCCGGCACGACGACGCAGCCAGTCGTTCCAGTTGTTCCACCACGAGCCTTCCTGGCGCTCAGCGGTTTCCAGCCAGGCTTCGGGACCGCGTCCCATTTCGCCCTTGATCCAGAAATTGCGGCGATTCTTTTTCGCCGGATTGATAACGCCGGCAACGTGTCCACTGGCACCCAGCACAAATTCCACTGTGCCGCCAAACAGATCCAGCGCCTTGAAGGTGCCTTTCCAGGGGGCGATATGGTCTTCCATGGTCGACAGGAAGTAGCAGGGAGTTTTGACCTTGCGCAGATCAATCGGCTCGCCGCATATGGTCAGACCGTCAGGCTCAACCAGCTTGTTCTCTAGGTACATATTGTTTATGTAATAGGTGTACATCGCTGCCGGCAGGTTGGTCGGGTCGCTGTTCCAGTAGAGGATGTCGAACGGCGGTGGTGTCTGTCCCTTGAGGTAATTGTTGACCACATAGGACCAGATCAGGTCATTGGAGCGCAGCATGTTGAAGGATGTGGCCAGTTCTCGGCCGTGCAGAATGCCTTCACTGTTGACCTTGGATTCCAGCTGCTTGACCTGATATTGATCGATGTATACGCACAGGTCACCGGGGTTGCTGAAATCGATCAGCGTGGTGAGGAAGGTGCAGCTGCCGACCGAGTTGTCCTTGCGGTTGGCCAGCACAGCGAGGGCCGAGGCCATCAGGGTACCGCCAACGCACCAGGATACGGTGTTGACCTTTTCCTGACCGCTGATTGACTTGGTGACTTCAAGTGCCTTCAGAATACCGTCGCCAACGTAGTCATCCCAGCTCAAATCGCGTTGCTCTGCACCGGGGTTGGTCCAGGAGATGAGGTAAACATCCTGTCCCTGCTCCAGGCAGTAGCGGACAAACGAGTTATCCTGCTGCAGATCCAGAATGTAGAACTTGTTGATGCTTGGCGGCACGATAAGGGTTGGGCGCTCGTAAACCTGTTCGGTCAGCGGTTTGTAGTGGATCAACTGGAAGATGTCATTCTGGAAAACAACAGCACCTTCAGTCGTTGCCAGATTCTTGCCCAGTTCAAATGACGACTCGTCGGTCATTGAGATGCGGCCTTTCTCGATGTCGCCGAGAAGGTTTTTCAGACCGTTAACCAGACTTTCCCCTTTGGTTTCCAGTGCCTGTTGCAGCACTTCGGGGTTGGTGATGGCAAAGTTGGTGGGGGAGAGCGCATCCACATACTGGCGGGTGTAAAACTCCAGCTTCTGCTGCTCCTGCGGCGACAGATTGGCATTGTGGGCCATCTCGGTCAGCATGCGTGAGGTCAGTAGATAGGACTGTTTGATATAGTCGAAAACCGGGTTTTTGGACCATTCATCCGCCTTGAAGCGGCGATCGCCGGGCGGTGGTTCGGCAACCGGGCTGCTGGTATTGCCCGTCAACAGGTTGCGCCAAAGGTTGAATTGCGCCTGCTGATAGTCAGCGATGGCACGTACCCATACAGTCGGATCTTCAAGAGAGCGGGTGGCCAGTTCAGTCCATGATTGCGTGAACTGACGCAGGATATCGTCACCGCCGGTTGCCGAGAACATCTCCAGCATTTTGCTGGTCTCGTGATTGACGTAATTGATGAATTCCTGCGGGTCTGTTGCGATGTTGCCTTGTTTATCCGTCATAACTGCCTGCTTTCGGTCTCTGTTGTCCGGTATGAACGCAGGCTCCCTGGCCCTGAATACGCTTACGCCGGAATCAACCTGTGGTTTTGGCTTGTAGCGGGAAACTGCTTTGAGCATAGACCGGTGCCTATGGCACTGACAAGCCCTCATAAAGTATTAGCATCAGGCTTTGCTATTGCACCTGTGTTACTGCGATGCAATATTTCGCGTTTTGCTGTCGAGAGAGCATGGCCGAGGTGAAGGTTGTGTCAGTATAAGTAATAATGTTGCATGCGCTTAAAAACAGGATGAAAAGTGATCATGTACCAGCTTGACCTGATGACCACAGAGGGCTGTCACCTGTGTGATGATGCCGTTGCCATACTTCAGCTGGGGCTTGAACCGGATGAGGCTGAAGTGGATCTGGTTGATATTGTCTACGATGAAGCGCTGATGGAGCGCTATGCGACACGGATTCCCGTATTGGTTGATCGGGTCAGTGGTGGCGAGCTTGATTGGCCCTTTGATGGTCAGCGGCTGGCGCAGTTTCTGCAAAACTGCGCTCAGCCTTAGGGTCAGGTTAACCGCCGTTCTGCTGATACAGTGCCAGCATATTGAACTCCTGTGGACTGAACAGGGTCACCGGGCGCTGAGCCAAACGTTCGTAAATGACTCTGAATGCCAAAACGTTTTGGACGTAGTTGCGGGTTTCGTCGAAGGGGATGGTTTCGATCCAGATGTCCAGTGGCAGGTCACCCCGTGCATCCAACCATTGGCTGACGCGATAGGGGCCGGCATTATAAGCGGCTGATGCATAGGCCAGGTTGCCGTTGAAGCGCTCAGCCATCTCGCTCAGATAGGCGGTGCCCAGGCGAATATTGGTGTCTGGCTCGGACAGCAGGCTGAGCCTGGGCAACGGAATGGCATGGCGTTTGGCCGTGGCGCGTGCCGTTGCCGGCATCAACTGCATCAATCCCAGCGCGCCGGCATGGGAGCGTGCCTGCATCCAAAATGCACTCTCCTGACGGGCAATGGCAACCGCCCAGGCCGGATCGATGGCGCGATTCTGGGCGTGCTGTTCAAACAGCTCCGGCAGGGGGTTGGGGAAGCGCAGCTGCATGTCGTTCCAGCGCTGGCTGCTGATGGCGCCCCGAATGCCTTGATCGTACCAGCCCCATTCTCTGGCCAGGTGGGCGGCCGCGTGAATTTGCTCGGGCTTCATGTGGCTGATCGCAAGATTCCACTCCGAGCGGGCGTCATAATAGCGCTCAAGCGCGAGCAATTCACGAATGCGGACAAACGCAGGCAGTTGTGCCAGCTGTTGTTTGGCGTCTGTGCTCTGAACCAGTGGCGTATCATTGAGCTGGTAGGGTGTGTCCAGCATCTGGGCTGCCATAAAGCCATAGAATGAGCGCTCGGTGGCAAGATCTCGCAACAGAGCCTCTCGGCCGGGCTTACCTAGCTGTTCCAGAGCAATCGCTTTCCAGTAGCGCCAGCGGTCGGTGTGTCTCTCAGCCTCGTCCAGCTTTTCAATCAGGGACAGCGCTTCGGCCCAGTCCTGTCGTACCAGCGTCAGACGAACTCGCCACCCAGAAAGGTCTGCCAGTTTATGCTCGGGATCCAGTGAGGCCAGCAGGGGATCGGTTTCGGCCGGGAAGCGCTTTGCCATCAGCACGCCCAGACGCCTGCTGACGGAGTCGTATTGTTCGGCCGGTACCTGCAATCGCTCGCGCTCACGTACCCAGAGTCGAATGGCCTGCTCAAGGTCCTGACGTGCCAGTCGGTTGACCGCCAATACCAGCAGCTGATCGGCATGCGGTGTTTCGGGGCTGAGCAACTGGGGTTGCTGTGTCAGTTGCTCCGGGTTGTCATACAGGGAACGAGCCAGTTTTGCCTGCTGCTGCAACTCGCTTTGCGTAATGAAGCGTGCCGCATAGGTTGCCAAGCCGGGGCGTCCCCGCATCAATGCAGCCAAGTGGCGATTGAGTGCATCCTGCTGGCTGAAGTGGCTTGATTTCAGCCACTGACTGAAAACGGGGTCGCATTCGTCAGGCTGTGAATGGCCAACGGTCCAGAGCGTGCGGGCCGCTTCCCAGGCGTCCTGCTGTTGCTGCGTGTCCAGAAGGTAGCTCGCATGCAGGCACTGCAACCGAGTGTCGGGGCGCTGAATTTGTTGCCAGGCTTGGCTGAAAGCTGGCCAGTCTTTTTTTTCGCCACTGCTGCGAGCCCAGGCAAACAGCAGTCGACCCGCCAATGGGGTATCCGCATTGGCATCGATAAATGCCTGCAGTTGTTCAGCAGAAGCGCTGTCGATCCGGCTGTTGATTTGCTGGTACTCGAGATAGGGGTACAGAGGATATGCACTGAATGCGGTTTTTTGCTCATGGCTGAGCGGGGTGGCCTGCAGCAAGGCGCTTCTGAACTGTTCACGCAGTTCATCGTGATGATCGTGTGCGCTGGATACGCCAGCTTGCAGCAGTGGCGGCAACAATAACAATAACTTCAGCCTGAACATAATAATCTCCGAACAGCCGTAACCAATCTGAATACTGTCGGCCAGTGTATCCTGCTCTAAAAGTAAAAATAACCATTGTTCTGCTGTTTTCAACAGAAGCACTGAATTCAGGTACACTAGCGTGCTTGAATGTTTGTAAGGTACGGGTTTGTATGCCGCTGATAAAATTGGAAGGTGTGTCGGTCAGCTTCAGTGCTGCGCCGCTGATGGATGGTGTTGATTTTCAGATTGATCCAGGCGAGCGGATTGCACTGGTTGGCCTCAACGGGGCGGGGAAGTCGACCCTGATGAAGCTGGTGTCCGGCGAGATTCATTCTGATCAGGGCTCTGTCTGGCGGGATCCGGCCATTCGTATCGCTCAGCTGTCCCAGATGCTGCCGGCAGCCGATGAGCGGACGGTACATGATGTGGTAGCGTCCGGTCTTGCCGAAGTGGTTGAGCTGCGCCGTGCCTACGATACCCTTTCACACAACACGGATGCCGCTTCACTGAAGCAGCTGGAAGAGCTGCAGCATCAGTTGGAAGCCCGTGACGGCTGGCATCTTGAACAACAAGTACAATCTGTGCTGGATCGGCTTGGGCTGCAGCCGGATACCCGTATGGCAGAGCTGTCCGGTGGTTGGCGTCGCCGTGCCGCCCTGGGGGCGGCACTGGTGCAGAAACCAGATCTGTTGCTGCTGGATGAGCCGACCAACCATCTCGATATCGAAACCATTGAATGGCTTGAGCAGATGATGCTCGACTTCCGGGGAGCCATTCTGTTTGTCTCGCATGACCGTGCGCTGGTTGAGAAGCTGGCAACACGCATCGTAGAGCTGGATCGCGGTGTGCTGACCAGCTTTCCGGGCAGCTACAGCCGTTACCTGGAACTGAAACAACAGCTGCTGGATGAGGAGGCGCGTCACAACGCCGAATTTGACAAGAAGCTGGCCCAGGAGGAACGCTGGATTCGTCAGGGGATCAAGGCACGCCGCACCCGCAACGAAGGCAGAGTTCGTGCGCTGGAGCAACTGCGACGCGAGCGTTCACAGCGCCGTGAGCGCCAGGGCGGGGCAAGCTTTGGCCTTGAAGAGGCGCAGAAGTCAGGCAAGCTGGTGGCAGAGCTGGAGCATGTCTCGATGAGTTACGCCGGCAAACCATTGTTGTGTGACTTCTCACTCAAGATTCAGCGTGGTGACCGAATCGGTTTGATCGGTCCTAACGGCAGCGGCAAAAGCACTTTGTTGAAGATTGTACTCGGCCAGCTTGAGCCGGAGTCTGGTGTGGTCAGGCTCGGCACCAAGCTGGAGGTGGCCTACTTCGACCAGCTAAGAGGACAGCTTGACCCCGAAAAAAGCGTGATCGACAACGTATCAGGTGGGCGCGAGAGTATTGACGTCAACGGTCAGTCGCGCCACATTATCAGTTATCTGCAGGATTTTCTGTTCAGCCCCGAGCGTGCGCGGACCCCGGTCAAGGCGCTTTCCGGTGGGGAGTGCAACCGACTGCTGTTGGCGCGTCTGTTCAGTCAGCCGGCCAATGTTCTGGTACTGGACGAGCCAACTAACGACCTTGATGTGGAAACGCTGGAGCTGCTGGAAGAAATTCTACTCAACTTTGATGGCACCATTCTTCTTGTCAGTCATGACCGTCGTTTCCTCGATAATGTGGTCACCAGCTCGGTGGTGTTTGAAGGGCAGGGTGTGGTCCGTGAGTATGTGGGTGGCTATGCCGACTGGTTGCGGCAGCGGCCACAGCCTGTCGCAGCGGCCAAGGCCGAGAAGCCAAAGCCTGTTGCCGCGAAAAAGCCGACGGCCAAAAAGCTGAGTTATAAGCTGCAGCGAGAACTGGATCTGTTGCCACAGCAGATGGAGGCGACAGAGGCTGAGCTGGAGCGGTTGCACGCTGTCACCGCATCACCCGAATTTTACGCCGGTGATCAGACCGAGATTGCCAACACGCTCGAGTTGCTGCAACAGCAGGAGCAGCAGCTCGAGGCGTTGATGGAGCGCTGGGTTGAGCTGGAGTCAATGCAGGAGGGGGGTTAGTCCTCCTCTTTTACCCGAATTGCCAGCACATCACATTTGGCGCCATGCAGGACACCATTGGCGGTCGAACCAAGCAGCAGGGCAAGCCCATGGCGGCCATGGCTGCCCAGGATTACCAAGTCGGTGTTGTGCTCTTCGGCAGCACGGTGAATTTCCGTCTCGGTATGGCCTGTCACGATAATTTTGTTACTGACAGGGTAGCCAATCTTTTCTGCATACAGGTCCAGCTTGGTGCGTGCATGCTCGTCAAGCTGCTCCTGTATGGTCGTCAGGTCCATGGGAACATCGCCGCCATAGGCAAAGCTGAGAGGCTCCACTACGTGAATCAGGTTGAGTTCGGCGCCGAAAGCTTTGGCCATCTCGGCCGTTTTCATTGCCAGCTGTTCCGATTCATCTGACAGATCCAGCGCAAGCAGAATGCGGGAATAGATACTCATCGTTACATCCTTCCAGTTGAGTGTGCCTCTAGAATAGCACTGCATGTGCCCGGCGCACACTCCGGATGCTTGACGTTTTTCAGCGTCCTACGCCGTAATAGGTAAATCCAAGCTGGCGCAGGTAGTCCGGCTCGAACAGGTTGCGACCATCAACAATCAGCGGTGTTTGCATCAGCTGCAGCAGGCGCTCATAGTCCGGAGAACTGTACAGGGGCCATTCGGTTAGCAGCAGCAGCGCATCGGCCTGCTGTGTTGCTGTGTAGGGGTCTTGATGCAGTGTGAGTCCGGTGCTTTGCCCCAATTCGCTCTGAAGGGCACTCAGTGCTTCGGGATCATGCACCTGAACCTGTGCTTCCTGTGCCAGCAGGGCACGAATGACCCGCAATGACGGCGCGTTATCCACGCTGGCAACCCCAGGCTTGAAGGCGCATCCCCAGATGGCGATGCGTCGACCGCGCAGATCACACCGATAGTGCTGCCAGAGTTTGCGGAAAGGCAGTTCTTTCTGACGCTCGTTTTCATTCAGCACGGTGTTGAGCAGGGTTGAGTGGCGGGTTTCTGCCAGTATGTCAGCCAATCCCTCAATATACTGGGTGAAATGGTGGCCACCAAAACCGCAGCCGGGGGCCAGGTAATGCTGGCCAATGCGCTTGTCGCTGCTCATGCCCTGTCGTACTACTTCAATATCCACGTCAAGGCGGTCCGCCAGGTTGGCCAGTTCATTGATGTACCCAAGGCGCAGGGCCAGCATCCCGGAGATGGCAAACTTGCTGAACTCGGCCTCCCGTCGACTCATCCACTGAATCTGCTGCAGGCGAGAAGAAAACGGTCGAAGCAGGGCCTGTAGCAGCAGGCGCGCAGCATCATCCTCGCACCCCACCAGCAGAGTATCGGGAGTTGCAAACTGCTGCAGTGCCTGTCCCTGCTGTAGAGTGTCTGGCAGGCAGACCAATGACTGCTGGCGGGCAGAATCAAGCAGGGCGTGCAGTCGATCGCTGGCACCAATGCCGAAGTTGCTTTGATTGATTAGCACCAGATTGTCAGGTCCCTGCAGGCTGAGATCACGACAGACGCTTTCGGCATGGCTGATATCGGAAGGGTGGGAGGCAAGCCAGTGCCATGGGGCCTGCAGTGCTTCCTGGTGGCTGCACAGTCGGATATTGCCGGATGCCATGCCTGCTGCAAGGCTGTCCATCAGCCCGGGCTCGGCTCGATGGCTGCTTTCACCCGGAGCTGCTTGCTGCAGAAGTACGTGGTTCCCGGTGCGAGCAAGTTCGACGGCTGCCACCCAGGCACCCAGTTCGTCCCCCCATATCGCAATCAACATTCTGTACTCTCCCGGTCGCTCCATTGACCATGCAGCTGATTCAATACGCCTTCGGTCGCGATATCAAATCGGTCAGTCGTTGCCGGGGTGCCGATTATATCCAGCAGGCTGTTGGCCACCTGCTTGCCAAGCTCGACGCCCCATTGGTCGAAGGGGTTGATGTTCCAGATGACAGACTGAACAAACACCTTATGTTCGTACAGGGCAATCAGAGCCCCCAGTGACGCGGGTGTCAGCTCGTCCAGCAGGATAAGTGTGCTGGGCTGATTGCCCTGGTAGCGCTGCCAGGGCGTTGCATTGGATTGATCAACCGCAGCATCGCCCAGTGCCAGGACTCGTGCCTGTGCCAGGCAGTTCGCCAGTGTCAGACGATGCTGGGACTGCAGGGCATCGCTCTGGTCGGCGTAGCGCCGTGCCGGAACAATAAAATCACACATGACCGCTTCGCTGCCCTGATGCAGCAGCTGGTAAAACGCGTGTTGGGCATTGGGGCCGATTTCACCCCAGAGCACTGGACAGGTGTGGTGTTCAATTCGACTTCCCTGCCGGTCGACGCTTTTGCCGTTACTTTCCATCTCCAGCTGCTCAAGGTAAGCCGGCAGATGCGCCAGCCGGCCATCGTAGGGGAGAATGGCGTGGGCATGGATGCCAAGAAAGTTGATATTCCAGATTTCGGCCAGTGCCAGCAGGACAGGCAAGTTGTGACTGAAAGGGGTGTGCCGAAAATGCATGTCCATGCGGTGAGCCCCGTCCAGCAGGGCTCGAAAACCGCTCATGCCGATCCTGACAGCGATCGCCAGGCCAATGGTTGACCAAAGCGAATAGCGTCCGCCGACCCAGTCACGAAAATGAAGCTGGTTCTCAACCGGAATGCCCCAGGCTTCTGCACGTGGCGCATTGGCGGTTACAGCAATGAAATGGCGTCGAGCAAGCAGCTCAGTGGTCAGGCCGCTGGCACGGATAAGCCAGTCCAGTGCCGTCGCGGCGTTGGCGAGGGTGTCGGCGGTGGAAAATGACTTGGATGAAACAACAAACAGGGTGCGGGCCGGGTCAAGCTGGTCCAACAGGCCTGAAATCTGGCTGCCATCCATGGACGATATGAAATGGGTTGTGATCTGGCGTGCTTCCGGTGCTTGAAAGCCGTCCAGTGCGCGGCAGACCATCATTGGACCCAAGTCTGATCCGCCGACTCCTACATTGACCAATGTGTCGATCGGTTCGCCGCTAAAACCGCGCCATTGGCCCTGATGTAGTTGTTCCACCAGGTGCTGCATGCGCTGGAGATCAGCCTGCACCAGTGTGACAAGGTCTTCCCCCTGATGTTCAAGCGTTGCTTCGGCGGGCAGCCGAAGGGCTGTGTGCAGTGCGGCGCGGTTTTCTGTGTGGTTGATGCGATCGCCCTTGAACAGGGACTCGATCCACTGTGCCAAGTCGCAGCTGTCAGCGAGTTGCAGTAACTGGGTCAGGGTATTCGTGGTCAGCCGTTGTCGGGACAGATCGAGCAGCAGCTCATCCTGACGAAAACTGAACCGGGAAAACCGGTCCTTTACCTGCAGCAGGTCGCGCAGGTGCAGAGAGGATTCAGTGGCGCAGAGCTGTTCCAGCTGTTGCCAAACCCTGTGCTTGTCCAAGGCGGCTCCTTGCATCTTTACTAATGAGTTGTTGGCAGCGGCTGCCAACCTGAGGCGCATCTTAGTCAGAAACGGCTTTCAGTTAAAGCACTGGTCCATGGCTGTTGCATTCTGCCGGTGCGTCATACTGTCGTTTATGTGGTCTTAGCGTTACTATTCGCGCCTGTCCCTGACCTCTGACCTGGAGTCTGTCGAATGAAATGGTTCATCATCTCACTGGTAGTTGCCTCACTGATAGGCTCGGTCATGTGGGTGATGCCCAGCCCGCGACAGCGCTATCAGGCAAACCTCAGGCTCAAGGCACGTCAGTTGGGCATTCTGGTGCAGATGGCGCGGGTATCCCTGCCGCGAGCGCTTGGCGAGATGGAACCTGAAGTACGTACAATCCCGGCCTATCGCATTGCAAGAACCAATCTGGAGCGAGGTGAGCGCGACAACTGGAGTGGTTGGGAGGTGTTGCGCGTTGATACCCTGGATCATCTTGGCCTGATTGAAAACTGGAGCTGGAGCAAAGGACAGGGAACGCTGCAGCCGGAAGCGCTGGAGCGGTTAAACAGCCTGCTGGAGCAGCTGCCGGATGACGTGCTGGGTGTTGAGTCAACTCCGCTCAGTTTAACGTTCTACTGGGATGAGCGTGGCGACGAGACACGTTTGGATCTATTGTATCGCCTGGCTCGGCCAATGTTGGAGCAGAAAATCTGATAGCGATGACGCTGGGTAGAGGGGTTGAACGAGAAGCGGCTTCAGGGCTGTTTTTCATTCAGGTAATCGTCCAGTGACTCTGCAAGAGCGCCGGCGCCCCAGTTGCGTTTGGGCTGAATTCTGTCGATTTCAGCTTGTAGCTCATCCAGGCGCGGCTGCTTCTGTCGTTGCGGTGCGGTAGCCCGAACGAGAACCGCCTTGGCGTGTTTCAGGTGAGAAAGGGCCGCAAGCTTGTCACCGGATTCAATCAATCTGGACGCCTGATACTGGTGGGCGTCGGCCACCAACGATACGTTAAGCCAGTACAGCTCTGTTTGATATGTACGGGCAAGCTGACCGGTCATCTTGCCGGCCTGTGCCATCTGCGCGATCAGCTTTTCCGCAAAATTGATGTAAATCTGGGCCCGTTTGACGGCTCGGTCACTGTTGAACCGGCTTTTGTCAGGCTTGCTGCGGTCACTGCTTTCTTTCAGTTTGCTGATTTCGGACATCAGTTCGGAGTCCGGTGCCAGCAGGCTGATCTCCTCGATAAGCGCCATCGCATGCTGGTTGAGCTTGTCGATAATATCCTGCCGGCAGCCGCTTTCTTTCAGAATGGCCAGGGCGTGCAGGGTGTGCTCCGCCTGTGTTTGCAGCCAGCTCAGCCTTTCTCGGCGCGCTTCGGTCTGCTGTTCGCGCGTGGTGACCACATAGTTGATCGCCAGCGCCAGAATACCGACTCCGGCGATGAGGATTACAAGATACAGGTTGTCTCCAAGCATGGTGTTTGGCACTCTGAAAAGAGATGTTAATTATAGGATGGTGTGTACATGAATTGTAAGGCATCCGCGTGCGGACTGGTATCGCCGGTCTCAGACACTGCTTGACGCTGGCAGCACCACCCCTTATATATGCTCGCAGTTTCTGAGTTGCCCGTTCTAAAAAGGATCCGTATCTCATGGGAAAAACCCTAGTCATTGTCGAATCACCGGCAAAGGCCAAAACGATCAACAAGTATCTGGGCAGCCAGTATGTTGTCAAATCGAGTGTGGGTCATATTCGCGACCTGCCAACCAGCGGCAGTGCCAGCAAGAGCGATCCCAAGGAACGGGCGCGTCAGGCAGCCTTGACGCGCAAAATGTCGCCGGATGAGAAGGCGGTCTATAAAAAGCGGAAGTCTCAGGAGCAACTGGTAGCGCGTATGGGGGTCGATCCCGAGCATGACTGGGAAGCCCACTACGAAATTCTTCCCGGCAAGGAAAAGGTCGTTGAAGAGCTGCGCAAGCTGGCCAAAAACGCTGATGAAATCTACCTCGCAACGGACTTGGACCGCGAAGGGGAGGCGATTGCCTGGCATTTGCGCGAGGCGATCGGAGGTGATGACAGTCGATTCCGGCGCGTAGTTTTTAACGAAATTACCAAGAAGGCGATTCAGGAGGCGTTTTCCCAGCCGAGCGATCTGGACCTTAATCGTGTCAACGCCCAGCAGGCACGGCGTTTTCTGGACCGGGTTGTGGGCTATATGCTGTCACCTCTGCTGTGGGAGAAGATCGCCCGTGGCCTCTCGGCCGGACGGGTACAGTCCGTTGCTGTGCGCCTGATCGTCGAACGTGAACGCGAAATCCGTGCCTTCATACCTGATGAATACTGGGAAGTGCATGCCGACTCGGAAACACAGGCCCAGCAGGCGCTGCGGCTTCAGGTCAGCAAATATGCCGGCAAGACATTCCGTCCAGAGAGTCAGGCCGAAACCGAGACCCATCTGGAGCGCCTTCGCAACGGTGCACTGGCTGTGCGTGCGCGCGAGGACCGCCCCACCAGCAGCAAGCCGTCGGCGCCATTCATTACCTCTACACTGCAACAGGCTGCCAGTACGCGGCTGAGCTTTGGCGTCAAGAAAACCATGATGATGGCTCAGCGGTTGTATGAAGCGGGCTATATCACCTACATGCGTACCGACTCGACTAACCTCAGCGCCGAAGCGGTGGAGGCGTGCCGTGAGTTTATTGCTGAACAGTACGGCAAGGAGTACCTGCCGGAAGAGCCGGTCAGCTACTCAAGCAAGGAAGGGGCTCAGGAGGCGCACGAAGCGATTCGGCCTTCTGATGTAAATCTGACGGTTGATGCTCTCAAGGGCATGGAGCCGGATGCCCAGCGCCTGTATGACCTGATTCGGCGTCAGTTCCTGGCTTGTCAGATGATGCCTGCACTGTACACGAGCACCCGTATTACCGTTGAAAGTGGTGATTACGAGCTTACTACCAAAGGTCGTATTCTGCGTTTTGACGGTTATACTCGCGCGTTGCCGGCCAAGGGGCGCAGTGACGAAGATGTCATTCTGCCGGATGTAGCGCAGGGCGAAGTGCTGGCGCTCAAGTCGCTGGACCCGAAGCAGCACTTTACCAAGCCGGCACCACGCTACAGCGAAGCCAGTCTGGTCAAGGAGCTTGAAAAGCGTGGTATTGGTCGTCCTTCCACGTATGCCTCCATCATTTCAACAATTCAGGATCGCGGCTATGTACAGGTGCAGGGGCGTCGTTTCTATGCCTGCAAAATGGGTGACATTGTCACCGAGCGATTGAACGAGAATTTCTCCGATCTGATGGATTACAGTTTCACCGCGCGTATGGAGCAGCGTCTTGATGACGTGGCGCAGGGTGAGGTGAACTGGAAGGAGCTGTTGAATCAGTTCTACAGCGGCTTTACCGACAAGCTGCAGGAGGCGCAAAGTGCTGACCACGGCATGAGGCCCAACAGTCCGACGCCGACAGATATTGATTGCCCCGAATGCGGTCGCAAGATGATGATCAGAACGGCAAGTACGGGCGTGTTCCTGGGCTGCTCTGGCTATAACCTGCCGCCCAAGGAGCGCTGTAAGTGCACCATCAACCTGATACCAGGCGACGAAGTGGTCAGTGTGGATGGAGATGATGAAGAAGAGTCCCGCATCTTGCGCAACAAACATCGTTGCAAGCTGTGTGATGCGGCGATGGACTCCTACCTGATCGATGAGAAGCGCAAGCTGCACGTGTGCGGCAACAATCCCGACTGTCCTGGTTTCGAGGTTGAACAGGGTAGCTTCAGGATCAAGGGCTATGATGGGCCCAGTATCGAATGCGACAAGTGCGGCTCCGAAATGCAGCTTAAGACCGGTCGTTTCGGCAAGTTTTTCGGTTGCACCAATAGCGAGTGCAAGAATACGCGCAAACTGCTGAAAAACGGTGAGCCGGCGCCTCCCAAAATGGATCCGGTACCAATGCCGGAACTGCAGTGCGAAAAGGTTGAAGATACCTACGTACTGCGTGATGGTGCCAGCGGCCTGTTCCTGGCGGCGAGTCAGTTTCCGAAAAAACGGGAAACGCGTGCGCCGCTGGTGGCTGAGCTGGTGCCGCACCGTGATGAGATCGATCCCAAATACGCCTATCTGATGGATGCGCCGCAGAAAGACCCTGATGGTAATCCGGCAGTAATTCGTTACAGTCGGAAAACCAAAGAGCAGTATGTGATGACGGAAGTTGAGGGCAAGGCAACCGGCTGGAAAGCGTTCTACCGTGACGGGCGCTGGCAGGAAGAGCAGGGACGTAAGCGCTGAGCGTGAGACCGAGACCGTCGGCGCATTCAATGGAGTACAGGTAATGAGTGATATCTATGCGGTTCGTACCAATCAGAAGCTGAATTTTGCGCGCCTGCATATCAAGGCGCTGGAGCAGGCGGAAGAGGCCTCACAGTGGAGCAAGCATGCCAGAATCGAGTCCTATCATGAGTCGATCCTGTTCTTCATGGCAAGTGGATACTCGGCGCTGTTGCGCGAGATTGCAGAAAACTACAATCTCGATGTGGATCGGATCCATCGCTTCACTGATCTGTCTGAGCAGCTTGAAGTGACTGGTCAGGAATCCCCCGAAGTAATTGAGCTTGAACAGTTGGAGCGGGACAGAGGAAGTTGGCTGCACAAAATGCTGTCTGCTTATGAGGCCTGCTGGCAGGCGTCAGACTACCACCGGGCAAAAACCGAGGTAGACAGCAGCATTTCCGAAATTCATGTATTGCAGATCAACCCGGACCATTCGGAAGACAAGGATGTGTTGGCTGAATACAAGGCTTGGTTACAGGCGTTCCGTGAACTGATAGAACGCCTGCGCGCTGGCATGCAGGAGTGGTAATCAGGTCCGCACCAGAATGCCCAGTGCATCCCCCTGGCTTGCTGACTGATTGAGTTGATCGAGCGATGGTGCAGCACCGCTGCACCAGGCGATGACCGTGTGGCATGTGCCGGCAGCCAGTGCCCGTCCGCATAGCAGCTCGGTTTGATCGAGACTGCAGGTATTCAAGACCAGTATGTGACGTGTACAGGCGCCGGCCTGCTCCAGTGCCTTGCGGGTGATATCATGTGGCGGGTTAATCAGGACCAGCCAGCGGTCTTCACGACTCAAGCCTGCGATCATGGGCAGCAGCAAGGGCTGCAGGCAAACTGAGCTGTTATGCAGCAAAATCTCGGTGACCCGGCTTTCAACGCATTCACGTTTGCTGTGAGGGTTCGAGTTCGTTGCTGTTGCATGAATTGCAGACATGGCGAGTGACCTCTGTCAGTTGCCTTGCCGGATAACGCCAACACCCAGTCCTTCGATGATCAGTTCCTGTTCACTCAGGTCTACCTCTATCGGGCTGAAGTCTTCGTTTTCGGCAATAAGAAAGACTTTGCGGCCATCACGCTTAAAGCGCTTGACCGTTACTTCGTCGCCGATCCGTGCGACCACAACCTGCCCGTCCCGGGCCTCTCGGGTTTGATGTACGGCGAGCAGGTCGCCATCCATGATTCCGATGTTTTTCATGCTCATCCCCTTGACCCGCAGCAGGTAGTCAGCGCGGGGGCGGAAGAAGTCTGCCGAGATGGTGCAGTGGTCCTCGACATGCTCCTGTGCCAGGATGGGTTCACCTGCTGCCACTTGACCAATAACGGGCAGGCCTTCGGTATCCGGTTGCTCGGCTTCCGGCAAGCGAATGCCTCTTGATGTGCCCTTGGTTAGTTCGATGGCGCCTTTGCGGGCCAGTGCCTTCAAGTGTTCTTCAGCCGCATTGGCTGACTTGAATCCCAGTTCGCGTGCAATATCGGCTCGGGTGGGCGGGTAGCCTGTTGTTTCGATATGTTTGCGAATGCATTCCAGTACTTCAGTCTGGCGATTGGTCAATTTCATGGCATCTGTTCCCTATCCGGTTACTGTGATTCTATACAGTGAATGAGCAGGGTCAAGCATTTTTCTGTTTATATATCCAGTATCTTGCTAGAATCGCCACACAGATCGGATGAGGATTGAGCGTGCTGAGCGAGGCGCAAAAAAAAGAGATCCAGGAGGCCTACAGTCGCTTCCTGAAGAGTCGTGGCCTGACTGCACGACCGGCACAGAAGCAGATGATCGCAGCCGTGGCGCGAACCCTTGCAGCGGCTGCTGTTCCACGCAGTGAAACGGATGATCTGCACCCCGCCGTGGGTGTTGTTGAAGCCGGAACCGGTACCGGCAAGACGATCGCCTATCTGTTGGCGGCCATCCCCTTGGCTCGGGCTCAGGAGTGCAGGTTGGTGTTGTCTACGGCAACCGTGGCGCTGCAGGAACAGCTCATCAACAAGGATCTGCCCGAAGTTGAAGCGCATACAGGCCTGCCAATGCGCTACCGGCTCGCGAAAGGGCGAGGGCGTTACCTTTGCCTGAACAAGGTGGAAGGCCATCTTGAACAGCAGGGCCTGCTGGGCCAGATGGCGTTATATGAAGATGAGGCAGCTGAAAAGCTGCCCGATGATGTGCTGCAACTGTATCAGCAGTTGATGGACAGCTATGCCTCAGGTCAGTGGGACGGGGATCGTGATGCACTTGCAGATGAAGTGGATGATGGCATCTGGCGGCCATTGACCAGTGATCACATGCAGTGCAGCAACCGCCGTTGTCTGAATTTCAGTGCCTGTCCTTTCTACCGGGCTCGTGACCGGTTGGAAGAGGCAGACGTGATTGTTGCCAACCACGACCTGGTGCTGGCCGATCTTGCGCTTGGTGGCGGAGCCATCCTGCCCGAGCCAGAAAAAACCATCTATATCTTCGATGAAGGACATCACCTGGCTGACAAGGCGAGTGGTCACTTTGCTTTTGGTGCAAGGCTTGAGGGCAGTCGTCGATTACTGAAATCTGCACAAAAGCAGCTGACTCAGTTGGTGACAGAGACCGGTTCACCGGTGCAATTGGCAGATCCGGTAGAGCGACTTCATCGTCCTTTTGAAGAGATGGGGCTTGCGCTTGAGCAGCTTGAGCTGCTGCTGCGGCCACTGTTTGCCGAGAGCGTCAAAGACCGCTATCGCTTTGCACAAGGGCGGGTACCCGACCCACTGCTGGAGCCCTGCTTCAGCCTTGGTCAGGCGGCCGACCGAGCGCAGCAGCATCTTGAGCAGGTCGTCGATTTGCTCAAGGAGGCGATGGAAGGTGGTATTGCCGATATCCCCCGTGCAGTTGCCGAGCGATGGTTTCCCCAAATTGGCAGTTTGTTGGGGCGTGTGCAGCAGATAGCGTGGCTGGCACATGCCTATGCGCGGCCGGACCCTGAAGGTAGCTCGCCCACTGCACGATGGATCAATCGGATCGAGAGTCCTGCTGGTGAAGACCTTGAGCTTAGAAGTGCACCTGTTTCTGCGGCTGATACCCTCTCGGAACACCTCTGGAAAGTCTGTCATGCTGCCGTGATAACCTCTGCAACATTGACGGCATTGGGTCGCTTCGATCAGCTGTTTTCAGCGTTGGGGCTGTCGCCACAAACATCGGCACTGCGTCTGAACAGCCCGTTTGATTACGCCAATTGTGGTGTGTTGCAGGTGCCGGCGATGCGAACCGATCCGGGTCAGCCTGATGCACATACCGATGAGGTACTGGAATATCTCAATACCGAGTTGAAGTCGGTTGCCGCGGCGCTGGTGCTGTTCAGTTCATGGCGCCAAATGCGCTCGGTGCTTGATCAACTCGACGAATCCATTAAAAATAGTGTGCTGGCACAAGGGCAGTACAGCAAGCAGGAAACGCTGCGCCTGCACCGCGAACGCGTGGATGAAGACAAACGCAGTATCATCTTCGGCCTTGCCTCCTTTGCGGAGGGGGTCGATCTGCCGGGGCGGTATCTAACCGATGTTTTTATCACCAAGCTGCCGTTCAGTGTCCCGGATGATCCGGTAGATGCTACCATGGCGGAATGGATAGAGCAGCGTGGTGGTAACGCCTTCACCGACTGGACAGTGCCGGCTGCCTCGATGCGACTGACGCAGGCCGTAGGGCGACTGCTGAGAACGGAACAGGATCGAGGGCGGGTGGTACTGCTGGACCGGCGTGTAGTAACGCGCCGTTACGGTCGACAACTGCTGGATTCCTTGCCTCCTTTCCGGCGCGAAATCAACTGACAATCTGAATGGATCCGATTTTGAGTACTGAAGAGAAACAGAGTACAGCCACGGCAACCTCAGAGCCCAAAAATAACAGCAATCGCCCACGTCGGCGCCGTCGTTCGCGCAAGCCGCGCGATACAGGTCGCCAGTCCGGCTGGAGCCCGGTCAAGTTCAATGTTCCTGTGGCTGAAGGCAAGCGCCGCTTCCATGATTTCGGCTTGCCGGACGTCTTAATGCGTGCGATTGCCGACTTGGAATTTCAATACTGCACGCCGATTCAGGCAGCGACGATCCCGCATGCGCTTAACGGTCGAGACTTGATCGGCAAGGCGCAAACGGGTACAGGCAAAACAGCGGCGTTCCTGATCGGCATTATGACCGACCTGTTGGACTACCCGCTGGAAAGCAATCGGAAGCTGGGTGAGCCGCGTGTTCTGATCATTGCGCCTACTCGAGAGTTGGCACTTCAAATCGCCTCCGATGCCGAGGCTCTGGGCAAGTATACGGATCTGTCCACTGTATCGCTGGTTGGTGGCATGGATTACGAGAAGCAGCGTAAGGATCTGGCCGCCAGACCGGTCGACATTCTGGTGGCGACACCGGGGCGCTTGATCGATTTCGTGCGCTCCCGCGAAGTTGATCTGTTCAATGTGGAAGTGCTGGTACTGGATGAAGCGGACCGCATGCTCAGCATGGGTTTTATCCCGGATGTCAGAACCATTATTCGCAGTACGCCGCGTAAGGGTGAAGAGCGGCAAACGTTGCTGTACAGCGCGACCTTTACCGACGATGTAATGCGACTGGCAGAGCAGTGGACGCACAATCCGGTCACCATCGAGATCGAAAACGAGCGCAAAACCACTGATAATGTGGCACAGAAGGTATTTTTGGTATCCAGTCATGAAAAATACCAGCTGCTGCGTAACTATCTGCGCGTCAATGGCATTGATCGTGCGATTGTTTTTGGCAACCGCCGTCATGAAACCCGTGCGCTGGCAGACCGGCTTTGTAAGGACGGTATCAAGGCAGCTCTGATGTCGGGCGAAATTCCTCAGAACAAGCGTCTGCGGACATTGGAAGATTTCCGCAGTGGCAAGATAGAAGTATTGGTGGCGACCGATGTGGCTGGGCGGGGTATCCATATCGATGGCGTTACTCACGTGATCAACTACCAGCTGCCCGAAGATGCCGATGATTATGTGCACCGTATTGGTCGCACCGGTCGTGCCGGCCTGAGTGGAACATCAATCTGCTTTGCCTGTGAAGATGACTCATTTCTGATCCCCGATATCGAGCGAGAAACCGGCGTCAAGCTCGAGTGTATACATCCTGATGCCGAACTGTTGAAACCACTGGCGGAAGTAGATCGAGATATTGCTGACAAGGCTGTACCCTCGCCGGAGCCGGAAAATGCTCAGGCAGAAATACAGGAGACGCCAGCTGATGTAGTCGCTGAAACCGCTGCTGATTCGGAGCAAGAAGCGGCTCAGGCACAGAATATGGCTGCAGACGACCCCCAGTCTGATGCGAGTGCGCAGGTCGATGCTACCGATGCCGCTGAAGCAGAATCAGAATCGGTAGCGGACAGCGAAGCCGAAGAGCAGAAACACTGAAAACGGACCGGGTCATGAGTGACAGACACAACCTGAAACGAATCAGTTCGGTGCTGGGTATTGTGCTCAGCGCCTTTTTTGCCGCTATTGCGGTGGCGGGCTACCAGCGAACCGGTGATCTCCTGCAGCTGTTTCTGTTTCTGTTGCTTGCAGGGCTCGCGTATGCGGTGGTCAAGCTGTTGTTCTTCGGTATAGGCCGACTGCTCGACAAGCTGGACCCTTCTTGATTGGATCGACCGGGGAGTGTAGCCACTCCTCTTCTAGGAGATAGCATGCAGAATCAGTCACCTGTTGCCGTTCTTGGTGGCGGCAGCTTCGGCACAGTGCTGGCAAACCTGATGGCTGAAAAGGGGCTTGATGTCAGGCTCTGGATGCGTAATGAACAGGCGGTTGACGAAGTCAATGCGCATCATCGCAACAGTCGTTACCTGCCAGGAGTTGATCTGGCGCCAGGGCTCAGGGCGACCACCGACCTGCAGGAGGCATTGAGTGGAACCGAAGCGATATTTATTGCCATCCCGAGTAGTGCCTTCAGAACAGTAGTGCGCCAGGCCGTGCCATTTTTGCGGCCGGAACAGCTTCTGGTCAGTACTACCAAGGGGGTTGAGTCAGTGACCTTCTGTTTGATGAGTCAAATCATTGAACAGGAGTTTCCGGGTGCCCGAGTGGGGGTGCTCAGTGGTCCCAATCTGGCTAAGGAGGTCGCCCGCAAGCAATTGACCGCAACAGTCATTGCCAGCACAGATGGCCTGCTTCGCGAGCGGGTGCAGGCTCTGCTCCATACATCCTTTTTCCGTGTGTACGCCAGTACCGATACCTACGGTGTTGAGCTTGGTGGCACTTTGAAAAACATCTATGCCATCGCGGCAGGCCTTAGTGCGGCCTTGGGTATGGGTGAAAACACCAAAAGCATGTTGATGACGCGCAGCTTGGCCGAAATGAGCCGATTTGCTGTAAGTCTTGGAGCCAATCCGTTTACCTTTCTGGGTCTGGCGGGGGTTGGTGACCTGATTGTTACCTGTATGTCACCCCTGAGTCGCAACTATCGAGTGGGCTACGCACTGGGCGAGGGCAAAAGCCTGGAGCAGGCGGTCGAGTCTCTTGGTGAAGTTGCAGAGGGTGTCAATACCCTGCGGATTGTCAAAGAAAAAGCGGAAGAGCTGGAAATCTATATGCCACTGGTCAGTGGTCTCTATGAGGTGGTGTTCAATGCGGCACCGGTGAAAGAGGTCGCGCGGGGCATGATGCTGAATGTGCAGAGCACCGATGTGGAGTTTGTATTGCCGCGACAGGAGCAGGGATGAAGCTGCTTTTGCTGCGACATGCACAAGCGGTAGCCGGTGGAGATCTTGATCCTGACCGGGTGCTAACGTCCGTGGGTGAGCGACAGGCGGCTGCCATGGCTTCTCGGGTTGTCAATATACTGCCTGGAGCCTGTATCGTTACCAGTCCATGGCGACGTGCGCAACAAACCGCTGAAATCATGGCTCAAGGGCTGGGTGCTCGGTTGGTACTGAATGATTCGCTGACAGCCAAGGGTAATGCTCCTGTAGCTGCGACAGCCCTTGAACCGTATTTCTCGGATCAAGGGTCACTCATTGTGGTCACCCATCAGCCGCTTTGTGGTCAGTTGATCAGCTGGCTTACGGACGGAAATCTGTATGGGCAGGTGGTATCGCCCTGCAGCGGTGCGCTGCTGGAGCTTGATTGGCCGGCTCGGGGTATGGCAAGGCTGCTGAACGGGTGTGATGGTGCCGTGCAGGGAGATGATCATGCAGGCAGATGAGCTCAGATTTGAAGTGAACGGCCATCTGATAGCGGCACGGGCAACCGGCCCTGAAGACGGGCTGCCTGTTTTGGCGCTGCATGGATGGCTGGATAATGCAGCTACTTTCAAGGCGCTTGAGCCGGCGCTTGAGGGTGTGCGATTGGTAGCGCTGGACCTGATGGGGCACGGTTTTTCCGACCATCGTCCCGCCAGCATGCCTTACTACATCTGGGATAACCTGTCAGATGTGGTAGCGGTTGCCGACGAGCTCAACTGGCAGACGTTTCATCTGCTGGGGCACTCCATGGGAGCCAGTATCAGCAGCCTTCTCGCCGGTGCCATGCCTGAGCGGGTCGAGAGCCTGATTCTACTTGAGGGGCTGGGGCCTCTGGTGGATGCACCGACAGATCTTCCGGAGCAGATGGCGCAGGCAATCCGTAGGCGCAGTCGTCGCAATCGTAAACCTCGGTTCTATGCCAGTATTGAAGAAGCCGTAGCTGCTCGGATCAATGGTCGCTTTCCGGTTGGGGAACAGGCAGCGCGCTGGCTGGTCGAACGTTCCATAGTCCATACTGCAAGGGGGGTTCGCTGGCGCAGTGATCCAGCCCTTAACCTGCCTTCCGTATTACGGATGAGTGAGGAGCAGGTAAGGGCGTTCCTGCTGCGTATCAGTTGCCCTTCACTGCTAGTGCTGGGCACCGAAGGAGTGGCAACCGATTTGACCCAAACAAGAGCTGGCTGCATTAATGGACTGCAACGGCTAACCCTTGAAGGAGGGCATCATCTGCACCTGGAGCAGGGTGTAAGCGAGACAATAGCACAGGCCATCAACCGTTTTTACGCAGCGCTCTGAACCCCGCGCAGCGCAGAGGAAGGAGCCAGGCATGAAACAGTATCTGAAGACGCTAGCGCTTTTATTGCTGGTTACCCCCGCGCTGCAGGCAGCCGAGTTTGAGATTCCTCTGCAGCTGAACCCTTTTCCGCAATCTCAGCTGATTAGCTCAGAGCAGCGACAGGAGCCAGACTATCGCCTGATGCTCAGTGGCATCATGAAAATTAACGGCCGGATTCGTACGGACCGTGATCAAAGGCTTCAGGCAAGCCTGTCACGTATGACCTGGCAGCTGCCGGATGGTTATGATCCTCAATCAGGGTTCAGTTTCTTGCGTGCCCAGCTTGACGACAGAGGGGCTCAGGTGATGTTTGAATGTTCTGGTCGCCAGTGTGGTCCGAGCAGTATCTGGGCAAATGACGTCTTTGGTCAGTCACGTTTGTACGGGATCGACAATACACAGTCTTATGTGGCCATGCGGCTGGATCAGGCTCACGTGGCACTCTATGCCGTACGCAGAGGAAATGGCCGAGTTTTTCTTCACATGGATGTGCTCGAAAATGAAAGTCAGACCATCAGCGACCCTGTAGCTGTGTTGGCACAGCAGGGTTATGTTGAGCTTCAGAACTGGCCTGAGTCGTCGGATCGAACCGTCGCTTCCGTGCTGGATATGATGCGGGGCATGCCGGGGCAGGAGTTGTGGCTGGTTGTGCATTGGCAGGGTCAGGACCTGGAGCTGACTCTGCGCCAGTCTCAAGAAGCCGCCGACCGTTTGTTGCGACAGGTGGTGGAGAAGGGAGGCGATGTGCGCCAGCTCAAGGCCAGAGGTGTTGGCAGTCTCGTACCTAGTGTGCTGGGCAGTCGACGACAGGTTGCGATCGTTGTAATGCGAAGGGGGAGTGGCCGCTGATATGGGCGGCCACCCCTGGTTTTTTGGGTCAGCGAATCAACGACAGAAACTCGGTACGGGTTGCCGGGTTTTCTCGGAAAGAGCCCAGCATCATTGAGGTTTTCATCATGGCGTTTTGCTTTTCCACGCCGCGCATCATCATGCACATATGCTGTGCCTCAATCACAACCCCAACGCCCGCTGCATCCGTAACTTGCTGAATGGCTTCGGCAATTTCTTTAGTCATGTTTTCCTGGATCTGCAGTCGGCGTGCATACATGTCAACAATGCGGGCGATTTTGGACAGGCCTACTACCTTGCCCTGAGGGATATAGGCAACATGCGCCTTGCCAATAAACGGCAGCAGGTGATGTTCGCACATGGAATACAGCTCTATATCCCGTACCAACACCATTTCACTGTTATCTGAGGAAAACAGGGCGCCATTGACGACCTCATCCAGGCTCTGGTTGTAACCGCGTGTCAGAAAGCGCATCGCCTTGGCAGCACGTGCCGGCGTGTCACGCAAACCGTCGCGGCCAATATCTTCTCCGAGCTGTTCTATGATGCTGGCGTATTCTGCTTCCATCTGCTGCATTCCTCAGGAGTGGGGCTGGCTTGGGTGAAAACCGGTTAAAATACCCGAACAGAGCACTCGGGTAAAGGCCGTTGCGCTGTGAGTTGGGGATCAGCCTCCCAGAAGCTTGAGTCTCAGTGACACATTGTTGCGTGAATCGGCGTTGTGCAGTGCCTCTTCGAGCGTGATTTTGCCGTCCTGATATAGATGCAACAGGTTGGCGTCAAAGGTGTGTGCGGCGCTATTGCTGCTCTGGTCAATGGCTTCTCGGATGCGAGAATACTCTCCACGGGCAATCAGTTTGGCGATATAGGGGGTGTTGATCATCACTTCAGTGGCTGGGATGTAGCGCTCGTTTACATCCCGGATCAGCCGCTGGGCCACGATCCCCTTCAGATTGAGTGACAAGTCCGTGTTGATCTTGTGCATTTCTGCTTCATGGAAGAAATTGACGATATGCTCCACAGCTTGAACGCTGTTGTTGGCATGCAGGGTTGAGATGCACAGATGGCCGGTTTCAGAGTAGCGAATCGCCTGTTCCATGGTTTCTCGATCACGGATCTCGCCAATCAGGATTACATCCGGGGCTTCGCGCAGAGCATTCTTCAGGGCATTGCTGTAGGACAGGGTATCGACACCCACTTCGCGTTGATTGATCAGGGATTTTCGGTTGGTGTGCAAAAATTCAATCGGGTCCTCGATGGTGAGGATGTGGCCGGTAGCGCGCTGGTTACGATATTCAATCATCGAAGCCAGCGAGGTTGACTTGCCTGAGCCGGTTGAGCCGACCAGTAGTACCAGTCCGCTGCGCAACATTACCAGACTTTTCAGAATCGAGGGCAGATTCAGTTCTTCAATGGATGGAATCTTGTGGCGAATCATGCGAATCACCAGTGCAACATCACCGCGCTGTCGGTAGACGTTCACCCTGAAACGACCGATATCGGGTACTTCATAGGCAAAATTCATTTCCAGCTCACGTTTAAACTGTTCCTGCTGATGGTTGGTCATCAAGTGGTTGGACAGTTCTTCAGTGGAGCCGGGGGGCAGTGGGGTTGTATCAACCTCACGCATACTGCCTTCAACCTTGATCTGGATCGGAGTGTGGGTACTCAGGAACAGATCTGATGCACTGGTATCGGCCATCAGGTTAAGATATTTGTGAAGATCGATCATCGCAGGTCCCAGCATCAGCATTACCGGCCTGCATGCCCTGAAGGCGGGGCGGCCGGAAATAAGAGGTCAGATTCACAACATCTGCATCATAGCAGAGCTTGTCCGGAAACGGAGGAAAAGCTCAGCTCCCCTTCTTGCGGAGCAGTACATAAACCGCGCCGGTACCTCCATCCCGTGGCTGGGCAGAGCTGAAAGCCAGTACATCGTGCAACTGGCGCAGCCAGTCGTTGACGCATGACTTGAGCAGGGCTGGCTGGCCGGGCTGAGTGTAGGCTTTGCCATGGATAATCAGTACGCAGCGCAGCTGTTGGCGCGATGCGTCTCGAATGAATTCGCTGAGTTCATCCCGGGCCGACTCGACCGTATAGCCGTGCAGATCAAGCCCGGCCTCCCAGGGCAGGTGGCCAAGTCGCAGGCGTTTAAGCAGCCGCAGCTGAACGCCGGGAGCCGCAAAAAGCAGCTCATCGGCAGAATCGACGATCTGGGAAGCTTCAGACGACAGGCCATCAATCACCTGTTCAACCTCCTGTTCAGCGGCCTGCCGGCGAAAGCGAGTGGCGCTGTCCTGTTTGCGTCGCAGCTTCAGCTTGCCCGCATCGGGGTCTACATGGCGATCGTGACGTATCCGTGTAACGCCCTGCATGGCAGAGTCGAAGTCGAGATCGTCGTCCTGCTCCTGGTCAGAAGGATAAGACATGGCGTTCAACGGGGGATTTCATTAACATAACCGGCCTGAATCAACATAATTCCGCATTATCGGGCGAGAGATGAATCCGGATCAAGTGGCGATTACTTCCGAACTGCATACCCTGCGTGATTATATCCGCTGGTCGGTATCGGCTTTCCATCAGCATCAAGTCTGGTTTGGGCACGGTCATGTGACCGCCTGGGACGAAGCCAGTCAACTGGTGCTCAATGCGGTGCATCTTCCCTGGGATACCGATCCTGTCGTGCTCGATGCGCGCCTGACCCAAACCGAAAAAGAACGCGTACTGGATTATGTGCACCAGCGAGTGGAGCTGCGGCGCCCTCTGCCTTACATCACGGGTGAGGCTTGGTTTATGGGATTGCCGTTTCATGTCGACGAGCGTGTGTTGATCCCGCGCTCACCCATTGCGCAGTTGATTGAGACCGGTTTTGAACCCTGGCTGCGCCCCGGGTCGGTTAACCGGATTCTGGATCTCTGCACCGGCAGTGGCTGTATCGGTATCGCCTGTGCCTATGCCTTTGAGGAGGCTGAGGTTGACCTTGCTGACATCTCAACCGATGCGCTTGAAGTGGCTCAGCGCAATATCGAACGTCATCAATTGGGTGATAGGGTGTCGGCCCGCCAGGGTGATCTGTTCGAGAACCTGCAGGGTGAACGATACGATCTAATCGTGAGTAACCCTCCGTATGTGGATGCAGATGACCTGGCCAGTATGCCGGCCGAGTATCAACATGAGCCGGGTCTGGCGCTGGGCTCTGGTGATGATGGGCTTGATATCACCCGCCGTATTTTGCGCGAAGCGGCCGACCACATGACCGATGAAGGCCTGCTGGTGGTTGAGGTCGGCAACTCAGAGGTGCATCTGATGCAGGCCTATCCCGAGCTGCCGTTGATTTGGGTCGAATTGGATGCCGGTGGTAACGGCGTATTTACCATTACAGCGGCAGAGCTGCGGGCTCATGCGGCGCTTTTATGAACCTACAGAGATAGCGTATGTCGGGTAACAGCTTTGGCAAACTCTTTACCGTCACTACTTTCGGCGAAAGCCACGGGCCGGCACTGGGCTGCATAGTGGATGGCTGTCCTCCGGGGATTGAGCTGAGTGAAGCGGATCTGCAGGCGGACCTGGATCGCCGCAAGCCGGGTACATCACGCCACACCACTCAGCGTCGTGAGCCGGATCAGGTGCGAATCCTGTCCGGTGTGTTCGAGGGCAAGACCACGGGCACTCCGATTGGATTGTTGATCGAAAATACTGATCAGCGCTCAAAGGACTATTCCAATATTGCCGAGACCTTCCGCCCGGCACACGCAGATTATGTGTATTCGCACAAGTATGGTTTTCGTGATTACCGTGGCGGTGGCCGTTCTTCGGCACGGGAAACCGCCATGCGTGTTGCTGCAGGCGCCATCGCCAAGAAAGTACTGGCTCAGAAAGGTGTGCAGGTGCGTGGCTACCTGTCCCAGCTTGGGCCGATCGCGATCGACATGAGTCGCTTCGACTGGAATGAGGTGGATAATAACCCCTTCTTCTCGCCAGATGCAGACGCGGCTGCACAGATGGAAGTCTACATGGATGAGCTGCGCAAGGAGGGTAACTCCATCGGTGCGCGTATCTCCGTGCAGGCCTCCGGTGTGCCGGTCGGGCTCGGGGAGCCGATCTTTGATAGACTGGATGCCGATCTGGCACATGCCTTGATGAGCATTAATGCGGTCAAAGGTGTCGAGATTGGTGACGGTTTTGCCGTGGTAAATCAGAAGGGTACCGAGCACCGTGATGAGATGACGCCTGAGGGATTTCTTTCCAATCATGCTGGCGGCATTCTGGGTGGCATTTCGACGGGGCAGGCCATTGAGGCGCATATCGCGCTTAAGCCAACCTCCAGTCTGCGTTTGCCGGGTCGAAGCATCAACGCTTCTGGCGAAGCGATTGAGGTGGTGACCAAGGGGCGGCATGACCCTTGCGTCGGCATCCGCGCAACCCCCATTGCCGAGGCGATGATGGCCATAGTACTACTGGATCACCTTCTGCGTGATCGTGGTCAGAATGGAGATGTTGAGACAAACCTTCCGGTGCTGAGCTGAGTCAGGTTTGTAACCCTTTGAGTTTAATGGAGCAATATTAATTTTTTCTGACTGCAAGCCGTTTTTTGCTTGAAATTTAAGCATAACGCGGTATAAATGCGGCAGAAATTCCCTACGTCCCAACCCTTTGGGGTGTGCGAAATCTGTAACGCGCTGAGAAGGTGTCTGAATATACGCCCTTCGACTTTTACTAGCGCTGCTGCAGGGTTCAGCGCAACCTGAGAGGTTGGGTTTTTGTTTTTATCTGTGCGCAAGCACAGGCTTGTCTGGAGTCACTCCCCATGCAAGAAGCGATTGACCTGGCGTCAGAAGTCAACGACCAAGAGGTTGAAGGCAGTGTTGCTGATTGGCCAGCCTACACACAGGGCGACGATGAAGAGCGTCTGGACTTTTTCATTGAACGCGACGGACACCGCTATGCCGGTACTCATCTGATCATCGATCTGCGCGGCGCTTCCCGCCTGGATGATCTTGAAGTGATGGAAAAGGCACTGCGTGAATCCGTAAAGGCTGCCAAGGCAACACTGCTGCACATTCACCTGCATCACTTTACCCCCAATGGCGGTATCTCGGGTGTGGCGGTGTTGGCAGAATCCCATATCAGTGTACACACCTGGCCGGAGCGTAACTTTGCGGCATTCGATGTGTTCATGTGTGGCGAATCGGAGCCGGCCAAAGCCATTCCGGTACTGGAAGCAGCCTTTGCCCCGTCAAAGGTTGAAGTTGAAGAGATCCTCCGAGGCAAGGTGAGCATTGATGACGACGACTACCTACGTTGAGAAGTTGTACGCAGGTTACGGTCAGAGCTTTACGCTGGATCAGGTGTTGTTTGAACACCGAACCGAACATCAGAAGCTGATCATCTTCCGTAACCGGGAGTTCGGTACGGTGATGGCGCTTGATGGCATTATTCAGACCACGGAGCGTGATGAGTTCATCTATCACGAGATGATGACCCACGTGCCACTGCTAGCGCACGGCGATGCCAGGCGTGTCCTGATCATTGGCGGTGGAGACGGCGGTATTCTGCGCGAGGTGCTCAAGCATGCCAGTGTTGAGCATGTCACTCAGGTCGAAATTGATCAAGCCGTGATCGATATGTGTCGTCAGTACCTGCCCAATCATTCCGCAGGCGCTTTCGATGATCCACGCGCCAATATCGTGATTGCGGACGGCGTTGAGTTCGTGAGCGAATGTCAGGAAACATTCGACGTGATCATCTCTGACTGTACCGATCCGGTTGGGCCGGGTGAGGTGTTGTTCTCCAGTCGCTTCTATGAAGGCTGCAAGCGTTGCCTGAATGAAGGCGGTGTATTTGTGGCGCAAAACGGTGTGCCGTTCATGCAACCGGATGAAATTCTCACAACCTGCCGGCGTCTGGGCCCCTATTTTGCCGATCAGACCTTCTACAATGCGGCAGTGCCCACCTATGCGGGCGGTGTGATGACTTTTGCCTGGGCGACGGATAATCCGGCGTTGCGTCAGCTTGATCTGAACACTGTTCAGATGCGCTATGAGGC